>JBKPTD010000076.1:0-6735 GCA_046735375.1 Actinomycetota bacterium
GCCGGGGATTGGGCGAAGGTTCCTGCACCTGATGCAGACGCATCGTGGTGGGCACAGCGGGGTCGGCCACGATCGCTTGGACAGCCACGGCACCTCCAGTCGGGAAGTCGGTCGGGTTGGGATCCGGGATGGCGACATTCCTCGCCATGGACCGACTGCGATGACCTTCTACTGCACCGACATCTTCCGCGGCGGCTCGCAATTCATCCAGCACGATGCGTCGGCGGCAATCATCGTCGTGATGAACGGCCGATGTCGCTCTCAGGAATGGTCGGGCCAAGTCCCGGGTGCCGTGGAGGTGCTGTCGGCGGCGTGACTCCTGCGGAGCATCGCGCCGATCCACCGAGCTGACATAGCCGACGACGGCAGCTATGTCAGCTCGGCGAGCTTGAGCGAGGACCGCCTGCCCCGGGCGTCTTGGGCGGCGGCGCGCCGCGGAGGGCGCTCCGCGTCAGGCCCGAACGTCGCTCAGGTCGGAGCGGCGAACCCGGATCGCGACGATCGCGATGATCAGAGCGATCACCATCGTCGCAGCCGCGACCTCGAAGGCGCGGGAGAACCCGGTGGCGAGCGCGTGGTGATAGGCCGCGGTCACCGCGGACCGGCTGGGCTGCCCTGATTGGCCGGTCTGGGCCGCCGTGCTCGCAGCCTGCGCCGTCTGGTCGCGGACCGTGTTGGCGACGACCGTCCATGCGACCGTACCCAGCACGGCCAGCCCAATCGCGCCGCCGACCTGCTGGCCGGTGTTGCGCAGGCTGGCCGCCACGCCGGACTCCTCGTTCCTGACTCGGGACATAGCGATGAGGGTGAGCGGCATGAACAGCAGGCCAAGGCCGGTGGCGAGGACGAGCATCGGCCCTAGCACATCGCTGACATAGCTCCCGTCCTCGCTAATCCTCGACAGCCAGAACAAGCCTGCGGCCGCGGTCGGGGCTCCGACCAGCAGCAGCGGCCGGGCGCCGACACGCGCGACGAGCTGAGCGGCGGCACCTGACCCCACCATGATCATGGCCATCATCGGCAGGTAGGCAACGCCGGTCTTCAGAGCCGAGTATCCCCAGACCGTCTGCACGAACACGGTCAGGAAGAAGAACACGCCCGCGATGCCGGCCCCCACGCACAGCATGATCAGGTTAGCCCCGGTCCGGTTGCGATCGCGAAGCAAACGCAGTGGCAGCAGAGGATTCTGGCTGCGGAGTTCGATCACCGTGAACGCCGCGAGCAGCGCCACCGATGAGGCAAGCGCCACCACAACCTTCGCGTCCCCCCAGTGCGAGATCCCGTCCGGGGTGGTGGCCGCGTTCGATAGCCCATAAACCAGTGCGGCAAGTCCGCCGGTCCCGGTCAGCGCACCGGGCAGGTCGAACCGTCCCCGCTGGGACTCGGACTCTTGAAGCACCCGAGGCGCGGCCAGAGCCGCCGCGACGCCGATCGGCACGTTGACGAATAGCACCCAACGCCATGACGCGTACGTGGTGAGCAGGCCGCCGGCGAGCAGGCCGACCGCGCCCCCGGCGACGCTCATCCCGGCGTAGACAGCCATCGCCCGGTTCCGCGCCGAACCTTCCGCGAAGGTCGTGGTGATCAATGCCAGCGCCGTCGGCGCAATCATCGCGGCACCGGCCCCCTGGACAGCGCGGGCCCCCAGCAGCCACCCCTCGGAGGTCGCGAATCCTCCAAGCAGCGATGCCGCGGAAAACAGCGCCAGCCCGGCGACGAACACCCGGCGCCTGCCCAGCAGATCACCAGCCCGCCCACCCAGCAGCATCAGCCCACCAAAGGTGAGTGCGTAGGCGTTGACCACCCACTGCAAGCCGCTGCCGGAAAAGCTGAGCGCGCGCTGGATATGCGGCAGCGCGACATTGACGATGGTTGCATCCAGCACCACCATCAACTGGGCGGTCGCGATGACGACCAGGGCCAAGCCAAGCCGCGGCCTGACGGTAGTGGCCGCCCTGTCCGGTACGGCCGTCGTTCCAATTATGGATTGTGCTTGGGACATCACATGTCTCCTGAGTTTCGTGCTCCTAGTGGTTAAGACACCGGATCACCGGCAAATGTGACGGTCATCCAGCCGTTGAACAGAGATCAGACAAAGACCGAGATCGCGAATCCTCGCGAGCGCACCGTGAAGCGCAGCCTGATCGATCAGCAGGCCCGAGAGGACGGTCTCGCTGCGCTCGTTCCTGACCTGGAGCCCGTCGAACCATGTTTCCCAGCAGCAGTCGAGGGTGCCTTCCACCCGGATCTCGTAATGCGCCGCGCGGTCGAAGCTCTTCATCGCCGCTGGAGCCTGACCACACCAGGTGCGTTCGCCTGACGCAGAAGGAGTGCACGAAACCGGCGGCGGCCTTGATGCAGTCGTGAGGCGACCGTGGGGATCGGCGCTTCGATGATGTCTGCCATCTCCGCGTACGTGTAGCCCTCGACGTCGGCGAGGTAGACCGCGAGGCGGAGGTCTGCGGGCAACTCTTGCAGCGCCTTTTTGATCTCGGAGTCGGGTAGCTGGTTCAGTGCCTCGCTGTCCGTCCGCCCCATCCCGAATGGGATCGAGGGCTCAGCATCGGCCAGCCGCAGATTCGCGGGGTTGCCAGCGGCCATCGGCCGGGGCTCGGGCTGCCCCCACTCGCTGATTTCGGTGAAGGCGCTGCTAAAGGCGTGATACAGCCAGGCCTTTACGTCCGTACCCCGCTGGACCTGATGGAACGACTCATACGCCTGTGCGAACGTGGTCAGGACGAGATCGTCTGCATCGTCGAGATCACGGGTCATGAGCAGCGCGGCGCAATAGAGGTGATCAAGATATGGCAGCACAGCCCGCTCAAAGTGTGCTGCGCGCCGTTCTTCCGTCTCCATGATCGAGTCCATTTGCGACACCTACGCCGCCACGGCGCGCGGTTGTGGGGAACGGCTGCGGGCAAGTGCCTTGGCCCGGCGGACGTCCGGGTCTCGCGGGTCGAGCGGAAGGTCCTCAGACCAAAGGCGCTCCCGCCGTACCCTCGGCTTCGCCATGCGGATGCGCTTCATGTCGTCTCCTTGGCCAGTCGCCTTGCGAAGCGGGCGGATCGGTCGCCCTCATCGCAGTGCCTCTTACCTGGACGACGATATGAACGGGCAGAACGTCAGGCGTCACTCAAAGGTGGACATGAGGGGTGGAGTCCTTGGCGGCCGGCCTCGAGCACGAAAGTGCCGGCCATCGTTCCCCGCCACACCCGAGCGCGGACGAGCCACGTGTCGCCACGTCAGAGGCGCATCGCCCTGGGTGACTAGACGGGCACCATAGGGTCGATTCTCCCGACCTGCAGTCGCCGAAGGAGGCAGCTACATGGACTCGGCCCGAAAGACTGCCCTCGTCGCCGGGTGTTCTTCGCGATCACGTTCATTACCTCAATCCCGGCGGTCCTTCTCTACGACCCGGTGCTCAATGACTCCGGTTACATCATCGGCGCGGGCGCCGACACTCTGTCGCGTTCGGCGCCTTCTTAGAGGTTCTTCTCGCCATTTCCAACATCGCCACTGCCGTCGTGCTGTTTCCGATACTCAAACGGCAGCGGGAAAGCGTTGCGCTCGGCTATGTCGCCACTCGCATCGTGGAGTCGACCACCATTGTTGTGGGCCTCATCAGCCTTCTTTCGATCGTGATATCGCGGCAGGACCTCGAGGGCGCCTCGGCCACGGATTCTGCGTCGTTCGTCCTCGCCGGCAAGTCGCTCGTCGCATTTCATGATTGGACGTTTCTCCTTGGGCCCGCCTTCTGTGCTGGCTTCGGGAACGGGCTCTTGCTGGGCTACTTGATGTACACGTCAGGACTCGTACCTGGAGGTATGGCCTTGTTGGGGCTCATTGGCGGCCCGCTGGTCTTCGCTTCGGCAACCGCGGTGCTATTCGGGGCTTACGAACAGCGCTCCACGGCGAACTTCGTCCTCACGTTGCCGGAGATTGCTTGGGAGGCTTCGCTTGCCATTTGGCTCATATTCAAGGGATTCAGGCCCTCGCCCATCCTCTACGGCGAAATGCGGTACGCCGCGGCGGAGTAGCCGAGCCCGGGCCAGACTTCAGGCTCGCGGAGGCGACCGCTAACGAGTTGCCAGCTCAATGCCAAGCTGGGCAGCACGGGACGCTAGGTGATCAGCCCGAGCCCTCTGCCTCGGGCGACGGCCTCCGTGCGATTGACCGCGCCGAGCTTGCTGAGGATGCGGCTGACGTGTTTCTTGACGGTATCGAGGGTGACCACCAGGTCAGCGGCGATATCACGGTTCGACCTCCCGGCGGCGAGCAAACCAAGCACCTCGAGTTCGCGGGCGGTCAGCGGTTCGACCAGACCCGGCGCGGAGACCGGGCGGCCGGTCGCGGGGCGCGGGAGGCCCTGCTCACCTATGGCCTTGAGGAGTCGGGCCACATAATCGAGCGGGACGCCGCGGGCGATCGTCTCGTCAGTCCGCTGGGCCGCGATAAGGCGACCAAGCACTGCACTCATGGGATGGCCTTCGTCAGCGAAGACGCGTATGTAGCCTTCGCCGTGGGCGAGGCTAAGCGCATCGGCGAGTGCCGCCACAGCGCCTGTCTCATCTCCGTTGGCCGCCAGCGCCAGCGAGCGCAGCGCTTGAATCTCGATGACGCTGCCGATCCGGCCTTGCGCCATGGCCGTGGCGTGGAGTCGGTCGAGGAGCACACCTGCCCGATCGGCTGCGTCGCTGGTGATGAGGGCGCGTGCCAGCACCAAGTGCTCCGGCTCGCGGGCATAGCTCGGCTCGTCGCCCGCACCAATGCCCCGCTCCTCGATCCAGCCCATCACCGCATCGAGATCGCCTTGAGCAAGCAGAAGCCGCGCCCGCTGAGCCGGCACGGGGTTGAGCAGGGCGGTTATCTCCGCGCTCGGCGCGACTTGGATGGCCTCGTGCATTGCGTCGAGCGCACCGCCGCGGTCTCCCTCAGCCCGGCGAATCCACGCCAGGGTCGCAAAGCCTGTGGCGAGCGGCTGCGTGTAGGTGAGCTGCCGACATGGATTCAGGCCGTCGCTTAGATATCCCTTAGCGGTATCCAGCTCACCACGCTGGTATGCCAGCTCGGCCAGGCCGACGAAGGCGCTGCCCGCCTCCGGCAGCGGTGGGCGGCCGGGAGTTGCGGTGATCTCCAGCACCTGCTGGTAGGTCTGAAGCGCCGCGTCAAGGCGACCCTGCGCGCGCTGGATCAGGCCAAGGTAGTAGGCGTCCCACGCGAACAGAGTGGGCTCGCCGGCCGCCAGAAACCCGGCGACCCTCGAAGCGATCGCCTTCTCGGCCTCCGACAACTTGCCGCGCAGCCAGTCGGCCACGGCCAAACGCTCCTGAGCGAGGGACTTCAGCATCCACTCGCCGTCGTGGAGCTCGGCCAGCAGTTTTGATGCGAACGCGATGCTGCTCTCGGCGTCGCCACGGAACTCGGACAGATAGGCCCGCTCGAGCGCGATCGCCGCGGGGATGTTCGCGAAGGCAGCCGCGCCGTGGCCGACCGATGGGTCGTACACCTCGTCCGCTGCCTCCGGCGCGCCCGCCCAAGCACGCTCGGCGGCATCCACGGAAGCCTCCACTGCGTCCACGCGGCCGGTGAGCAGGGCCATCCGCCCATCGGCAAGCAGCAGCCGCGGCCGCGAGGCGACAAGGTCGGCAGGCAGTGCCGAACGCCACCGCTGCAGGGTCTCCACCTCGCTGTGCCAGTGAAGTGCGTCGAGGTGGCGCTCCATCAGTCGCGCGGCCCAAGCTGGGTCTCCGGCTTCCAGCGCGTGGCGGACCGCCTCGTCGGCGAGCCCATGCTTGTCGTGCCACGCCGCCGCGTTGCGATGCAGCTGCACGGCCCGCTCGGGGTCCTGCCGCTGCAGGCGGGCCCGCAGCAGGTCGGCGAACAGTTGGTGATAGCGCCACCAGCCGCGCACCTCATCGAGCGGTACGAGGAAGAGGTTGGCGCGTTCGAGCGCCTCCAACATCGCCTGGCCATCGGTGCGGCCGGTGACCGCATCGCACAGCTCTCCCGACAGCCGGTTGAGGACGGAGGTCTCCAGCAGGAACCCACGCACTCGCTCGGTCTGGAGCTCCAGAACCTCCTCGGTCAGATAGTCGAGGACATAGCGGTGGCTGCCGGAGAACGTCGCCACGAATCCGGCGACATCCGCCTGACCCCCTAGCGACAGAGCCGCCAGCTGTAGCCCGGCCGCCCATCCCTCAGTGCGGGTCGTCAGGGCGACCACGTCTGATTCGGATAGGTGCCGCCCGATGGCCTCACGGAGGAGGGCGGCGGCCTCCTCGGGGCTGAAGCGCAAGTCGGCCGCTCGCAGTTCAGCAAGCTGTCCGCGCGCCCGCAGCCGGGCTAGCGGTAGCGGAGGGTCGGCCCGGCTGGCAAGGATCATGTGCACGTCTGACGGCAGGTGATCGAGCAAGAACATCAACGATTGATGGGCCTGCTGGGCCTCGACCGTGTGGTAGTCATCCAGGACCAGCAGCACGTCATGCTCGCCAGGTCGAACGGTCAGCTCGTTGATCAAGGCTGCAGCGACGCCCTCGAAGGACGGAGGTGCGGGCGGACCGAGCATCCGAGCGACCCCATCGGCGATACCCGGGCGCACCCGGTCCAGCGCCGCCGCCACATAGCGCCAGAATCGGGCCGGGTCGTTGTCGCCCGAGTCCAGCGACAGCCAGGCCACCGACCGCTGCCTGGCTTGGATCCAGTCGGCGAGCAATGCCGTCTTTCCGAAGCCGGCCG
>JBKPTD010000077.1:0-9875 GCA_046735375.1 Actinomycetota bacterium
GGAAAGGGTGCAGTCGGACAACGCCTCGCGTCGGCCATACCGCTTGGACAGGCGCTCGGCCTGCACGACGGGGATGCTCATGCGGACTCCTTAATCAGCGTGCGAAATGTCGTCGCGAAGAGGGCCTCGATGCTTTCGGCGTCCAACCCGGCCGCTCGTGCTCGGGCCAGCCAGCCGCGCAGCTCCTCACGAAGTGGGCCGTGCGCGGGCAGCGACTCGTCGGTCAGTGTCCGGACGACGAAGGTGCCCACCCCGGGACGCGCGGTGACCAGACCCTCGTATTCGAGTTCGCGGTAGGCCTTGAGCACCGTGTTCGGGTTGATCGCCACCTTCGCCACCACGTCCTTGACCGTCGGCAGTTGGTCACCGTCGGTCAGCAGGCCCAGACGCATGGCCTGGCGGACCTGCTGGATCAGCTGCATATAGGGGGCCACGCCGGAGCGGCCGTCCAGGTGAAACTCGATCACCCTGAGCCTCCTATTTATCTAAGGTCTTAGCACTATAGACTGATGGCACGACCCGACGTCAAGTAGTTATGCGAAAAGGGCCGCGAGTCGTCAAAAGTTCTTGACGATCCGGATATCGTCAAGCTAGCTTGACGGCGTGAGCGTGAACCTCGATGAGAGCAGGCGGCTCATGGATGCAGCGGCGGGCCACGATCCCGAGGTCGGACTGACGGCTGTGGTGGCGCTGCGGCAGCTGGTGGAGGTCATGGAGGAGCTGCAGGTGGAGAACGCCCGGACGCAGGGCTGGTCCTGGCGGGACATCGCGCGGCGACTCGGGGTGACCAAGCAGGCCGTGCACTACAAGCACGGCCTGCGGCTGCGCCGCAAGGAGCCGGAGTAGGCCATGTGGGAGCGGCTCACCCGCATGCTTCGCGCCATGATCGGCGACGACGGAACCGGCCCGATGTGGCAGCGGCTGACCTCGGACGGCCAAGAGGTGATCCAGCTCGCCTATGAGGAGGCCCGCGAGCTCGGCCACCCGTGCCTCGCCGATGAGCACGTGCTGCTCGGCCTGCTGCGCCACGGCACCAGCCAGGCCGCCGCCCTGCTACGGGCAGAGGGCCTCGACCTGGCCACCGCGCGGGCCGAACTGATCCGCGTTGGTCCGACCCTCGGTCCACAGGTCAACCCGGCAGGTGCGCTGCGTACCCTCGGCATCGACGCCGAAGAGGTACGCAGGCACATGGCGGCGAGCTTTGGTGCCGAGGCACTGCAAGCAGCCGAGCGCCGGGTCCGACGCCGGCCGCGCTGGCGGGGAGGGCACCCGAGGCCGAGTCCGCTATGCGTCTACATCCTCGCCAAACGCTCCTTCGAGATGGCGGCACGCTTTGCCGACCGGCGCGGCGAGGCCGGGATCGGGCCCGAGCATTTGATGTACGGACTGCTCCAGGACGCCCGTGATCCGCTCGGAACCCAGCTCAGCCGGCGCAGCCGCCGAGAGCTGGCAGCGCTCGGCTGGACCACCGGCCGCCCCAACCCACTGCGGCTCCTGCTCGAGGCACGCAGTGTCGATCTCACCAGGATGGCGGCGGCACTCGGCCAATCTCCCTGACGGCCGCTCAACGTGCTCGGCATCGCCCGTCATCGACTGCTCAGACTGGCGCGGTCAGGATGGGGCCGAAGGTGGGTTGCCCGAGGGCCAACGCTGAGGATTGATCGAGGATTGTGCCCTGAATTTGGGGGTGAGCCGCATTCGGGTCGGTCATCGCAGCGCGTGCTCAATGGCGTGGCGGATCGCGTCGACCGACGGGCCACCCTCGGCCTGTCCATCCGGAGACCGGTAGAGCCGACAGGACAGGCTTGGCTGCTGCCCGGCGACGGCGAACGGGTCGATGCCATCCAGAAGGAGCGTCGGGGAGCCGCGCATCCCCCATCGCTGGGCCTGGTCCAGGTCGGTGACCGTTCTGCGGGTCACGGTCAACTCGGTCCAGTTCGCGAGTACTCTGTCCAACCGCTGATCAAGCAGATCGGCATGCGGGCACTCTGGGACAACCAGCACCGTCAGCTCCATTCTTGGTCACCTCCGTCGGGATGCGCCTCGAGCCACCGCAGCACCTGTTCGGCGTGGCGATCCGGCGGAAAGACCGGGTAGAAGACATGCTCGACGTGGCCCTCGCGGATCACCAGCGTGAACCGTTTGAGCAAGACCTGCCCGCCGACGTCCATGGTCGGCAGGCCCATATCACGGGTAAGCCGAAGCCCGGCATCGGACACCAGCACGAACGGCAGGTGCAGGCGCGTGACCGTCTCCTGCTGGTAATCGGTGTCCTGGGTTGAGAGCCCGACGACGTCGGCGCCGGCACGAGCGAGCTCCGCGTGGTGGTCGCGGAATCCGCATGATTCCGGCGTACATCCCCGGGCACCCGGGATGAGGTCCCAGTCGTCGACAAGCGGCGCCTCGCCAGGACGACCGGTACGCGGATACGCGTACACGACGCGCCGCGGGTGCGGGCCGACGTCACCGATCAGCATGTCGGTGCCGCCGGTCGTGGGCAACGCCACCGCCGGCACCTGCATGCCTGGCAGGTGGCGCGTCGCGCCGTCGTCAGTCGGCACCGGCAAACCCGGCGGCAGCACCATCGGATCGTGGGTGCTCATCGGGTGCCTCCATCACTCGGCATCGAATCCGCGGCCACGGTCCAGCCTGCCCTCATGTCGGGGTTGCGGGCGAGTGTCGGCGGAAATGCGAACGCTCGGACACAGGCCTCCCAGCCAACGGGCAGGCTCGTGAAGGCCCGATGCGAGGGCGAGAACTGCGCCGAGGAACACTCGTGCCCATGGCAGTTCGCTTCTACCAACTCGTCGTCAAAGCCAATGATCCGTCTCAGCTCGCCCGCTGGTGGGCCGACGTGCTGGGGTACGAGGTCCTGTACGAGACTGCGAACGAGGTGATCATCGGCGCAGATCCGGCACGGTATCCGGGAATCTGCTTCGTCCCGGACAGCAACCCCAAGGTGACCCAGAATCGCCTTCACATCGACCTCGACCCGGATGATCAGGAGGCGGAGGTCGCACGCGTCACCGGGCTCGGGGCGAGGCACGCGGACATCGGCCAGGGCGACGTGCCGTGGACGGTGCTGGCCGATCCGGAGGGCAACGAGTTCTGCATCCTCACACCGCACAAATCGCTTATCGACTAGCGTCGGTGCGATCCTCCCAGTCGGTCCATTTCACCCCGCTAGTGTCCAGGTAGGCGCGAACCGCTGTCCCGAGCGTCGGGTAGAAATGGTCGGCGCCGAGGCGCTCGAAGAGCCCGTACCGCTTCAGCTGGTCCTTGACTGGGCCCTTCATCTCGGCGAACCGCAGGTCGATGCCCTCGCTTGCGAGCTCCTGTTGCAATTGCATGAGGACGTCGGCAGCGGTGGTGTCCAGGTCCGTGACCGGCTCGGCTGCTACCACGACCCATCGCACGGGGGTGGGCGACGAGGCGATCGCCTGCCGGAGCCGGTCCGCGAACACCTCAGCGTTGGCGAAGAACAATGGTGCATCCCAGCGGAAGATCACCAGTCCGGGGATGCGTTTAGCCTCAGGGTGACGGGCCACGTCGTGGTAGCCCTTGAGGTCTTCGACTCGTCCGAGGACGGCGTCGTACGGACGCCACGCCCGCCTGATGAAGTCGGCGAGCGCGAGGCCAACTGCGATGAAGATCCCCTGGATGACCCCAAGCACTGCCACACCCAGGAAGCACACCAGCGACAGTGCGAACTCCGTCCGCCGCAGCCGGTACAGCATGCGGACCCTCGCGATCTCGAAGAGCCCGATCGCGGCGGCAATCACCACGGCCGCCAGTGCGGAACTGGGCAGGTTGCGGAGCAGGTTGGGGAAGAGCAGCAACAAGATCGCGATCGCCGTAGCGCCAACCAGGCCGGTCACCTGCGTCTTCGCGCCGGCGGATTCGGCGACCGGAGTACGCGAGGCGCTGCTGGAGACCGAGAACCCCTGGAACAGACCCGTTGCGACATTTGCGGCGCCGAGGGCTAGCAGCTCCTGGTTGGGGTCGACCCGGTAGCCGCCCCGAATCGCAAAGGTCCGCGACAGCACGCTCGTGTCGGCAAACGACACCAATGCGATCCCGACCGCTCCCGCCACCAGCGCTCCGACGTCGGACCCAGAAACGTGGGGAATCTGCAGAGACGGCAGACCCCTGGGCAATGGCCCTACGACCGCCACGTCATGGCTCTCGGCTAGACCAAGTACGCCGACCGCCACCGTCGCACCGACCACCGCCACCAAGATGCCGGGGACCGCCGGGCGCCAGCGCTTGAACGCGAAGATCACCAGTAGGCTGCCAACCCCGACGGCCAGGGCCGCCATGTTCGTCCGGCCGTCGGCAAGGCCGCGGACAAACGCCCGCGCCTCCGGGATGAGGCCCTCTGCGTCGATGGAGAACCCGAACAGCTTCGGTAGCTGGCTGACCAGCACCGTCAGGGCGATCCCGTTCATGTAGCCGTACCGCACGGGCTTGGAGAGCAGATCGGTGAGGAAGCCGAAGCGAGCGAACCCAGCCAGCAGGCAAAACAAACCCGAGAACACCGCGAGCAGTCCGGCAAGAGCTACCGCTTCGGCCTGGTCGCCGGCAGCCAGGGGCAGGATCGCGGCCGCGATTAACGGAACCAAGGAGGAGTCCGGCCCAAGGACGAGGATCCTGCTCGGCCCGAGAATGGCGTACACCGACAGGGGCACGATCGTGGCATAGAGCCCGTAGATCGGAGGCAAACCCGCAGCCTCCGCATAGCCCAGGCCGGCAGGGACGAGCACGGCGGTGAGGACGATCCCCGCGACCACATCGCGCCGCAGCCAGGACCGCCGGTACTCGCGAACGGTCCGGACTCCCGGAATCCATCTGTCAATGCCGCTCGACGACAGTGCCATCATCCGGGCCAGCCCGCCCCCTCCCACCCTCACCACCGACGCCAGCACTAGCGGCGACGCCGACGATTCGTCATCCACTGCAATCGAATCATTCATCCGTTGGTAATCAAGGCGCGAGACCGTTACCTCAGCGTCAATTGGCGTTCGCCCATACATGAGGAGCGCGGCGGCCATGAGGGTCCTGCGGCTGTGTTCGGTCTTCCAGCCACCTCCGACCGCCCTCACCGGGCGTGGCGCACGATTCGACCCGATCGGCGGTATGCAGACGCACACGTACGAGCTGAGCCGTGCGCTCGACCTGCTTGGCATCCAGCAGACGATCGTGACGACCAGACCACCGACGGCGCCACGCGAGGAGGCGCTTGGCACCTATGGACGGGTGATCCGGCTCGGCCTCCCGATCCCGCGGTTCCGGCAGCTCTACAGCTGGCAGGCGGCCAGGTTGTTGCCCCGGCTAGCAGCCGACACCGACATGATCCACGCCCATCTCGGCGAGGACCTCGCGATCGTTCCGCTAGCGCTGCGGGCCGCCCGCCGCCACGAACAACCGCTTGTCCTGACCATCCATACCAGCGTTCGGCACACACTCGCGGTGACCGGTGCGCGTTCGCTCGTACTCAGGACGCTGGGTGGACGGCTTGAACGGCGCGGCGAGCGGGCAGCGCACGCGATCATCGCATTAGTCCCGCGGGTGGCTGCCCTCATCAAGGCGGACGGGATCGCTACGCCGATCCACGTCGTGCCGTCCGGGGTGGTGCCTGGCAGGGTCGAGGACGCTGCTGGACCCACTCGCGATCCGCTGGAACCCATCCCGCGACCACGCGTCATCTTTGTCGGACGGCTGCACCCACAGAAGCATGTTGATGTCCTGGTGCGAGCGGCCGCGCAGATGCCCGGCGTCTCCGTTGTGCTGGTGGGTGACGGTCCCGAACGTCCAGGTCTCGAGCGCCTTGTGAACCGGCTCCGCCTCAGTCGGCGCGTTCATCTCCTGGGCTTCGTCCCGCATCGGCAGGTTACCGGCCTGCTGGGCGCATCAGACGTCCTCGCGATGCCGTCCAGATACGAGGAACTCGGAACGGCACTCCTCGAGGGCATGCAGGCGGGTCTGCCGATAGTTGCGTCGGCCACAGGCGGTATCCCGCAGGTCATCGAGCACGGGCGTACTGGCCTCCTGGTACCTCCCGGCGATCCCGAGGCACTTGCCGCAGCACTCATGAGGATTCTTCGCGATCGGGCTCTCGCCGCCCGCCTCGGTGACGCCGCGTCTCGCGAGGCCGCCAAGTACGACTGGAGTCAGTTGGCGCGACGTGTCCTCGGCGTGTACGAGACGGTGCTTGCCGGAACTCGGCAACCCCGCTCGGCGCTGCCGGCGGACGAGACCCCGCTTGTCTGATCGCTGTCGGCCCGATGGTCGCCGCAAGGAGTGCACAATGTCGACCATCAGGCGCTTCAGTACGGCGGGGGTGTTTTCGATGCGAGCGGCGCAATCATGGGCGGCGAGACCGCTGGACCGACGATGAGGGCGATCGTCCAGGATGAGTACGGCCCACCCGATGTCCTCGGTCTCAGGGACATCGACAAGCCAGCCATCAAGGCGGACCAAGTGCTGGTGCGCGTTCACGCGGCGGGCCTGCACATCGGCGACTGCTTCAGCGTCAGGGGCGCGCCGTTCCCGGTGCGCTTGGCCACCGGCCTGCTCAAGCCTCGGTACGGCGTTCCCGGATTAGACGCGGCGGGCGTGGTGGAGGCGGTGGGCAACAACGTCACGCAGGTCCACCCGGGCGATGAAGTCTTCGGCGAGTGCAGGGGGACCTGCGCGGAGTATGCAAGCGCCCATGAAGACAAGCTCGCGCTCAAGCCGACCAACCTCACGTTTGAGCAGGCGGCGGCCGTACCGACATCGGCGCTCGCCTCTCTCCACGGGCTTCGCGACGTGGGCAAGGTAAAGCCAGGACAGCGGGTCTTGATCAATGGCGCGTCCGGTGGCGTCGGCACCTTCGCGGTGCAGATTGCCAAGTGGCTCGGCGCTGACGTGACTGGCGTGTGCGGCCCGACGAACGTGAGCATGGTTCGCTCGATCGGCGCCGACCACGTGATCGACTACACCCAAGAGGACTTCACGCAGGGTGGGCAGCCTTACGACGTCATTCTCGACAACATCGAGAACCGAACCTTGTCGGACTGCAGACGGGTGGTCACCCCAGACGGCACTCTCATCCTCAACAGCGGCACGGGAGCGAAAGGGTTCAAGCTGCTGGTACGGCTCGTCAGGCCCCTGGTGCTCTCACCCTTTACGCGCCAGAAGCTGCGCCGGTACCTCTCGACCGCGAACCATCGGGATCTTGTCGTGCTGAAGGAGCTCGTCGAATCCGGAAAGCTCACCCCGGTCATCGACAAGACCTACGAGCTTCACGAAACTCCGGCGGCGCTCCGCGCGATCGAAGGCGGTCACACCCGGGGCAAAGTCGTCGTGATTCTTTAGGGCGTCTCCGTGAGGTCCGGAACCGACGGCGCCGGCTCGACAGCGGTGACCTGGGCGGGGCGGCGTCGGCCGGGAAGCGCGGTCCCGGCGAGCGCGGCCACGAGGGCGAGGATTGCTGAGACGCCCATCGCTGGCCCGTACCCGTCACTGAACATCTGCGCCGACGCGTACCCGCCGGTCGCGGCGAAGACCGCGCCGAGAATGGCGACGCCGAACGCGCCGCCGAGCTGCCGGGTGGTACTGAACGTGCCCGATGCCTTGCCGATGTCTTGAGGTGCGACGAGGCTCACAACGGACTTGGTGACGGCCGGCAACGCCAGAGAGAACCCGATCCCTCCGACGATCATCGGCGCAACCATCTCGGCGTATCCAGCCGCAGGTGCGGCAACCAGGCCGAGCCACCCCATGCCGACGGCCATCAGGAGCGTGCCGACGACGATCAGCGGTCGCTCGCCGATACGGTCGGCGAGCGCGCCTCCCCGCGGTGCGATCAGGAACGGGGCGATACCCCACGGCAGCAGCCGTAGCCCGGCGTTGAACGGTCCCTCGCCGCCGGCTACCTGGTAGAACTGGGCGGTCAAGAAGATGGCGCCGGTCAGCGTCGCGTTGAGGAAGAAGATCGAGGCGTTGCCGGCTGAGAATGCGCGAGAGCGGAACAGCCGCATCGGCAGCATCGGATGACGAACGCGCAGTTCCCAGACGACGAACGCGACCCCGAACACCACGCCGATGATGAACGGCAAGACGGTCTCGGCGCTGCCCCAGCCAGCCGAGTTTCCTCGCACCAAGGCCCACATGATGCCAAGCGCCGCCCCTGCGGCGAGGACGATGCCGGGAAGGTCCACTGTGGCTGCCGGCCCATGGCTCTCTCCGATGCGCATGAGGACGAACGGGATGGCCGTCAACCCGATCGGTACGTTCAACCAGAAGATCCATTGCCAGGCCATGCCCTGCGTCACGGCACCGCCCACCACCGGGCCGAGGATCGCCGCGAGCCCGGTGACGCTTCCATAGATTCCAGTCGCCCAGCCGCGCCGCTCGGGTGGGAAAGCTCCATTCAGCAACGCCAATGCCAGCGGCATGATCAGCGCCGCCCCGGCGCCTTGTACGGCACGCCAGGCGATGAGCGCTCCGCCGCTCGTGGCCAATGCGCAGGCTGCCGACGCCGCAGCAAACAGACCCAGTCCCGCAGCGAAGATGCGGCGGCGCCCATATCGGTCGCCCAGGGCTGCGCCGGTCATCAGCAGCACGGCGAAGCTCAGCGTGTATGCGTTGACCGTCCACTCCAGCTCCTCCAACGAGGCGCCCAGGTCCCGTTGAATGGCGGTCAGCGCAGTCGCCACGACGAGCATGTCGAGCACCACCATGAAGGATGCGAGGGCGCTCAATGCGAGTACCCATCGCTGGGCGGATGTCGATCGCTGGAGCCTCTCGGTCCGCACTGTCCTCTCCATGGGCTCTCTACGACTGTTGTCTCTGGCGGTCCCCAATGGTTGAGACGCCGGATCCGCCTGCAACTGGGCGCCCAGTTACGGGCGCATCCGGTGTCGGTTCGAACCTCGACCAGGCGCGGGCAGATCGGCAAGGCAGAACGACCGGCAGATCACCGGCAGTTCCGCTTGAGCGCGCCCTGGCCGGTAGCCGAGCGGGGATCAAACCGCCACGTGTGAATCCATCGGGGGACCACCGCCCACGGCATCGACGGAACGGTGTCCCGTCACCCACACAGCTGTGGGCCTGGTTCGTGATCATTGGACACTTAGCCGGAACAAATCACCCACGGCCTCTGGCTAGCTGTCCAACGAGGAGCCGCCTGACCTACGTACGTCGGGTCCGTAGTCCACCGATCAAGGCTGCACACCACCTCCAGCACGGCCGGTTGGATGAGAGCGCCTTGACGGCGGCAAGGCTAGACGAGCTGGCCGTCGCGAGCCAGAACTCGCCCGGCCTTCAGCACGAGCTCCCGTACTGGCCGAGCCACGACTGCCTCGGCCGGTGTGCGCGCGTACACGACGACCAAGTCCGCTGGTGCCCCGACTGTTAGTCCGTACGATTTCAGCCCGAGCGCGCGACTGCCGCCGTACGTCGCCGCGTCCAAGGCCAGCTCGATGTCGTCATCCCGGCGGAATGTGCTTCTGTAGGCCACGAACATTGCGCGCTCGAGCATGTCGCCGCTGCCGTAAGGCCCCCACAGGTCACGGATGCCGTCGTGGCCGCACGCAACATTCACCCCCGCCGCGAGCGCGTTCTTGATCGGTATTACTGGAAAGCTGTATGCCGCGGCGGTCACCAGGGTCACTCCGGCCTCTGCGAGCTGCGTAAGAAGACGCGCTTGGTAGACCTCGTCGATCTGGCCGAGCGCGTACCCGTGACTGATCGCAACCCGGCCGCGAAGCCCGGTCATCCGGGTCCGCTCGGCGATCAGCTCGATCTCCCAAGCACCCAACGTTCCGCCGTCGTGGAGGTGGATGTCGACGCCGGCGCCGTACCGCTCCGCGAGGGTGAAGGTCATATCC
>JBKPTD010000078.1:0-13410 GCA_046735375.1 Actinomycetota bacterium
CGCGCACTGCTACAGCACCTTCGCCCGTTCGTCGACGTCAGGCACCGTGAGCACGATCAGTGGACTGTGCTGCACCATCTCGTCCACGTCGGTACGACCCCAGCGTTTCGCTGCGGCTTCGATCAGCGGGCGCCGTTCGGCCGGGTCCGTAACCACACGTACGGTCCCGGGATGTCCGCCGTCAGCGACTGCTTTAGGTGTACGACGACGTGCGGGTCAGCCGTGATGTTGTGAATCCAGTCGCGCGTCGATCGGCCCGTGGCAGGCCACTGATGAAGAGCAGCCCGTCCTCCTCGTGGAGGAAGATCTCGATCCTCCGTGGCCGGCCCGTTCGGCGGCCGTTCGTGGTCAGGTCGATCACCTGACTGTGGTGGAGCGCGTTCCGGGTCTGTTGCATTAACCTCGATCTTTCGTGATCTCGTTTGTGTGGGTCTGGTTGGTGCCGTTGTGGTGTCGCCGGTTCTGTGCGCGGGTGGGCTCCGGCGCTGTGGTGGCCCTCCGGGTGGGCTCGTGAGGCTGGGGGTTCGGTGTCAGGTGAGGGCGTGCAGGCGGGCGTGTCCGCTGATGATGAGCTCGGCCCATGGCCAGCCGCGTGGCAGTCGTAGCAAGTGGCGTCGACCGGTGGTGACGAGCCTGTCGGCCACGTGCAGCAGCCGCAGCCGGATCCGTTTGGGTTCCCAGCGCCTTGCGGCGCTGCCGGTGAACGCGAGGGTTTGGGTCCAGGTGAGCAGCTCGGCGGCGAGCTGGACGAGTTCGAGCCAGATGACGTTCTTTGCGAACTGGTGCAGCGGGAGGTTGCGTAGTCCGCTGTCTTTGAGCCCGCGGATGCGGTCTTCGGCGCGGGCGCCCTGCCGGTGCCGCAGCTCCAGCTCGGGGATCCGCCGGCCGACGGTGTTGGTCGCGAACACGGTGATCCGCCACCCGTCGTGATCGGTGAGCCGCAGCTGCGCACCCGGGTGCGGGCGTTCGCGTCGGGCGATGACCCGCATGCCGGCCGGCCAGCCGGTGTGGGTGGCGGGCATGTGACGGGTCAGCTCGGCGACCTGCGCCCCGTCCCGTGCCTGGCCGTCGGCGTCGATGGCCGACCGCCAGCACTGCCGGGGCAGGACGGCCAGCGCGTTGGCGGGCGTTGACGCCCACCGAGTACTGCAGGCCCAGGCCGCTGAGGTGGTGCAGCAACGCCTGCACCCCGGCGGCGGCGTCCCCGCGCACCAACACCCGGCCGCGGACCTGCTCGGGCAGCTGGGCTAACCCGGCGTCGACGAGGGCGATCTGGTCGGCGGCGTTGTTGGCGTTGGCCCGGCCCTCCCGCAGCAGCGCGGCCAGCGGCTCACCGGTGCCCTCGGCGCCGTGGTCGACGAACGCCAGCACCGGGTGGAAACCGAACGTGCGCTTGAACGTCGCGCTGGCGCCCTCCTTCGGCGAATGCGCCTCCACAATCGTCGCGTCCAGATCCACGATCACCGGACCGGAGGCCGGCACCGGGCGACGATGCGCCCAGGCCACCCGCCGGGCCGCGGCGCGGGCAGCGCGGATCGCCGCCACCGCCGCCTCGCCATCGTCGGCGAGGATATCGATCAGCCGGGACACCGTCGGGTCCGAGGCGACCGGGCCGAACAGCTCCGGCTGGGCGCGGACCATCGCCACATCCGCCAGGCAATCCCCACCGAGGGCGATCGCCGCCGCCAGGTCAAGCACCACCTTGCCCGGATCATGCGCCGCCCGGGCCGCCCGCCACCGCGCCAACACGTGGGTCAACGACCGGTCCAACCCCGTCGCCAGGGCCGTCTCGGCCAGCAGCGTCGCCCCCGCCGAGGAGATCAACGACGCGCCGCCCGCAGCTAACAGAACCCGTCTCGATCGCCCGCTACGCTTCACCCACGGAGTGCCTTCCCGCTCGGATTGATCGGTTCTTCGACACACCCGATTCTTCCTTGCAGGACAGGCACTTCCGTGCCTTCACGCCACGTGTCCCGAACGAAGATCAGCCCGCGGATGAAATCCCGAGGTTAGCTGAACGCGCCGATGATTACATATGCCGCCGGAATGGCAAGTACCGCCGCCCCCACTGTCTTGCCGATCAAGATTCTCCAGGGCGGCTGTGCGGGCGTGATCCACTCGGTGAAGCGGGGAATGAACCACCACATGAGCCATGCGGTAGCGAGGAGCGCCGCTCCCACAAGCAACCGCGCCAATACTTCGGACATAGATGATCACCATAGCGTCCATTGGCGACCCACGAGTGGGAGCGTGAAGGTATGGTCGGGGATATCGAGATTGGCGAGGGTGAACATCTTGCCGCCCTGCCAGCCCGGGAGCACTATGAGACTCACCAACCCACCGATCGTCAGAGTCCTTCCCTAGACCACTTTGGACACAGGCTCCAATGCCGGGGCTGTAGCACGCGACGTTTTGCTGGTTTCCTTGACGTTCGATGTCGACGCTGGTTGCCCCCAGGGCCGAAGCGTGCCCGCCTGCACCACAACAGCCGCCCTGCACCTGGACATGCCAATTCTGCAGCGTGACGGTGACGCAGACGCCAGCGCAGCCGGTGTAGCCGACACTTGGGCTCCACGGCTCCTGGTTGTACCCGGTAAGTTCGCCACACTTGTCGCGGTTGCGGAGGCACCAGGAGGCAACCCACAGGTCGGGGTCTTGATTGCGCCTCTGTTCAGCGAACCTGCGGAGGTCTTGTTGAAAGGTGGGGCTGGCCCCACCTTGTAGCCACGCGATGTAGGCCAGCTGCAGTGGGTCGATGCTGTGGGTGATCTCATGCATTAACTGGCGACGCTTCTGGTCCTTGTTGTGTTGACAGCTGTCAGGGCTGCCGCAGCCGGTGCCGCTGTGGTGGTGGCCGCCGGAGGGGCCGCTGCCTTCGCCGAGCACGATGTCACCGGAGGCGATCTTACCGTTGGTCTCGTCGGCTTTCTTGGGACTGCCGCAGCGGCCCAGTTCATCTGGCACACACGGGCCGTTGGGGTCGGAGGTAGTGGTGGGGTTGTTGTCTGCGTACGTGTAGGCGACGAGGGATTGGGGGTTGCTGGGCTCGAGGAGGGGGTCGACGGTGAGGAATCTGCCGATGGTGGGGTTGTATTCGCGGGCGCCGAGGTGGATGAGGCTGGTGGTGGGGTCGTCGTCGCCGCCGACGTAGGTTTGCTGGCTGGGCCCTCCAAACATGTCTCCCGCCAGTACTGATAACGTCGTCGGGAGCGCCCGGGCGGGGCCGCGGAGGGGTATTAGCCGTAAATCTTCCTGTGAAGATCACGCGCGGCCGCTCAATGCAACAGACCCCCCTGGCCGGGGTGGGGGATGCGCGGCGAATCCGGCCAGGCCGGATTCGAGCAGGTCGAACGCGTGGTCCATAAGCGCGGGGAGGTTCAGCTGCATCTGGGCGGCGACCGCGACCCGCTGCACCGAGCGCAGCACGCTGACCAGCGCGGCGGCCACTACGTGCGAGTCGAGGTCGTCGAGCGGGGCGTTGCGCTCCTCGGCGATCATCGCGGCCAGTTGCTCCTCCCACTGGCCCATCCGCTCGCGGATGCGTGCCTGGATGGCCGGGGTGTTGCCGACGATGCGCGCCAGCGCCTGTTGCTGGTCTGATTGGGTCTGCATGTCGGCGGCGATCTGTAGCGCCGCCCGTCGGAACGCCGCCAGCAACGGCTCGCCGGCCGGTCGCTGCCGCAGGGTCTGCTGGAGCTGGTCGAAGCGCTGTGAGCTCTCGTCGAGGACGACGTCCTCCTTGGTCTGGAAGTAGGAGAAGAAGGTTCGGGGGGCGACGTCGGCGGCGGCGGTGATGTCGGCGATGGTGGTCGCCTCAAACCCGCGTTCCTGGAACAACCGCAGGGCCGCCTGCCGCAGGGCCTGGCGGGTGCGCCGCTTCTTGCGCTCCCGGATCCCCAGCTCGCTCATGGTGCCCACCATACCGGGTTCTTGCAGGATCGCAATGTTGCAGTATTGCAAACTTGCGACGAGTGTGCTTCGCTACCGGTGGAGCGCCCCCCGCGGCAGCCGGGCGGCGGCATGATGCGGAGCATGCGATGAGCGAGCAGACGGTGCTGATCTGCGGGGCCGGCATCGCCGGGCCGACGTTGGCGTACTGGCTGGCCCGACACGGATTTCGTCCCACCGTCGTCGAGCACGCGACGGCGCCGCGGTCCAGCGGAAGCCCGGTAGACGTCAGGGGGCCGGCCGTGGACGTGGCCGAGCGGATGGGCGTCATGCCGCGCATCCGCGAAGCCAGAACGCGCACGACCGGCATCAGCTTCGTCAACGCCAACGGCCGGCGCGTCGGCGGGGTCAACATGCGGGCCTTGCAGCAAGCGGCCGGCAGCCGCGAGGTGGAACTGCCGCGCGGCGACCTCGCCTCGATCCTGTACCAGGCCGGCCGGGACCACGCCGAGTTCCTGTTCAACGACACGATCCTCGCCCTGGACCAGGACGAGCACGGGGTCGGCGTCACCTTCGAGCGCGTCCAACCCCGGCCGGTTCGACCTGGTGGTCGGCGCCGACGGGCTGCACTCGGCGGTGCGCCGGGTGGCGTTCGGCCCGGAATCCGACTTCCTCCGCCACATGGGAATCTACGTCGCCACAGCCACATGGGAATCTACGTCCTTCACCGCCACAATGCGGCTGGACGGGTCGATTGGAGGCGGGCGGGAGGTGGTCATGTACAACACCCCCGGCAGGGCGGTCGCGATTCACCCGTCGCGTGGCGATGCGGGGGCGTTCTTCGCCTTCCGAAGCCCAGCCGTGCCCGGCTTTGACTACCGCAACACCGCCCAGCACAAGCGGCTGCTGGCCGCCGCATTCGCCGACGCCTCCTGGCAGGTGCCCAAGCTGCTGCAGCGCGTGCACGCCGCCGACGACCTGTACTTCGACTCCGTCAGCCAGGTCCGCGTGCGCCCCTGGTGGCTCGGCCGGGTCGCACTGCTGGGCGACGCCGCGTCCTGCGTGTCGCTGTTCGGGGACGGCTCCAGCCTGGCCATGGCCGGTGCGTTCACCCTCGCCGAGGCGCTGGCGGCCAGTCCCGGCGACCACCGCCTGGCCTTCGGCCGCTACGAGGCCAGCCACCGGACCCTGGTCGACCTCAGGCAGCGCAACGTCGCGCGGGCCGCCTCGCTGCTCATCCCGGCCACGCGTGGCGGTATCCTGGCGCGGAACCTGGCGACCCGGCTCTGGCCGGTCGCCGCCGCCGCCGAACGGTTGCGGCGACGCGTCGCCCCAACCTCGCCGCCACGAGCTGAGCAACCTCGAACCTGATCGCCGTCACGGTCCATGAGCCCGACCGCGCGGACATGAGCGGCCCTGGCTACCTCGGCGCGCTAATAGCGTCGCCCGCGGCCGCGGCGGCCTGGTCGACGCCCCGGCCGGTCAGGGCACCCCAACCGCTGGACGCGGAAGGCGTGGTCGGTGCGCCGTAGCAGCCCCCTTACCGGGTGGCCCGATGGGCGGGAGATCGGACCATGCCCTGACCATCCAGTCACTCACCAAGAAATCGTTCCGGACGTCCAAGCACGACCTGCAAGCCCGCCCGATCTACCACCACAAGCGCGACTCGATCGAAGCGCACCTTCGATCGCGTGTTCCCCGCCTTCGCGGTCAGCCGCTGGCTCGAGGCCACGACCGGCTGGAGCGTCAGCACCCGAGCGCCGCTGGCGCTCACGCTGGTGTTTACGGCAGTGACCGTGTGGCTCACTGCGATGCTGGACGATTGGTGGGCCGCCCTGCTATGGCTGCCGGTCTCGCTGCTGGTCAACCTCCCACTGCTGACTGCGGTCTGGGTCTACCTGGCCCTGCTGCTGGGCCTGAATCGGCTGGGCCGCCGAACCCTGTTGCTGACTGCCTTTCCCGAAGACCTCAGCATGGGCCTGGGGAGGTCGGGCGGGTGGCCTTCACCGCGTTCTGGATCTACGCCGCCGGGTTTGCGCCCGTGCTGGTGATCAGCTTCGCCTACCCGCTTCGTCTACTGCTCAGCTTTGGCCTGTTCCTGCTGGGGGTGCTGGTCTTCTTCGGCTGCCCGCAAGGCCTCCACCGGCAGCTGCTAGCCGTCCGCCGCCACTACCTGGTATGGGTCGGCCACCTGTACGCGTGCGCCTAGGAGCCGGTCAGGTCCGGCTCGGTGGCAGCCCTGAGCGAGCAGGCTCGGGCCCTCCAGGCCGCCGAGGTGATCCAACGACGCGCTGAGGCAATCCAACGATGGCCCTTCCAACAACGTCGGCTCACCCAGATCGCGGGCATCGTGGGGACCGTGGTCACCTTCGTCGCGACCGGCATCATCACCCGCCTGATCCTGATCCGCTTCGAGCTGTAGACCAGGCCGCGAGGCTTGAACTCCCGTCTGCAGGAGTTAGTCAGATCCCCTGTGCAAGTTGCCCCCGTACATCCACGACCAGGACGCCTCCTGCGGCCTCGCTGGGACAAGTCGACCCTCGCTGAGGGTGGTCGTTTACATGGGGCCTGACCGCCGCAGCAGTTGCCGGCCGGCTCGGTGGCGACTTTGCCTCTCTGTGCTGTGACTGCCACCCGGATGCATCAGCGGCGCGTGATTGTGCGAGTGATCGTCGATGTCTGTCACATGATCAGTCTGGGGATCGCTGGGGACCATGGGGCATCCTGGGGCGTCCGTCAGCGCCCGTGTGCAACCGCAAGCCACCCATGTGACCTGGCCATATAGACAAGGCGCATACCACGCCAATGCGCGTACTTACTCGGCAGGCAAGGGGTCAGGGGTTCGAGTCCCCTTAGCTCCACCAAAGGTTTCTTATTCGAACCCTGACCCACAAGAACGAGGTCAGGGTTTTGTTGATCTCCCTCACGCCGCCGGACGCCTTCGGCCCAGATGCTGCTCAGGTGGCCCTGCGGACAGCTTCCCTTACGTGCGCTGCCGCTCGTTTGATCTCGCACGATGGGCTGGCCAGTCGCCGGGCCTCACGCTGGCGGCCACGGGCCGAGTGGTTTCCCAATCTCCCATTCGTGGCCGAATGGATCGAAGACCCGGCCCAGCCGCCAGCCGTGCTCGTCGGCCATCCCGGACGCCACCGTGGCCCCGGCCGCAACCGCCTGCGCGAACATCGTGTCCGGATCATCGACCACGAGCAGAGTCCGTCCCGTCGCACCGCCGATCGCCGCCGGGCTGAAACGGGGTGCGTCCGCACCGCCGGAGGACACCCAGAACGCGGCGTCGCCGATCGCCAACTGCGCCACGATGTCATCGCCTTCGCCGACCCGGTGAAGGACCACAGCACCGAAGGCCGCCTCGTAGAACGCAACGGCCGCGGCCGCACCGTCGATCCACAGCTCCGGCTGGAGATCCGCCATGCTGGATGAGCGTAACCGCCAGACCAGAAACTCGTACAGGTTGCCGGCAGTTCGGCGGTCGTCAGGCCTTTTGTGGCTTTTGTACCCCGCATCGTGTACGAGTTTCCGCACGCGGCTCGCAGTTGCTCACACTCGGCAGGCAGGGGCCAGGGTTCGGGTCCTCTGGCTGAGCTCGAGCTCAACGGCCGCGGATCAGTCCTGGTGCCCTCGGTGTTCTGCCGCCGGATCACTGTCTATATCAGCCTGGCCGACCCCGACGGACCGGCCGTGATGTTCTACCCAGCCCTACACGACCTGACCGATGCTTATCGGCTCTGGGCTGGTCGCCATCTCGGATCGACTCAGAAGGCATTGGCGGCGCTACTTGGAGACACCCGAGCGGCCGCGCTCGACGTCATCAGCACCGGATGCACAACCACCGAACTCGCCGACCGCCTCGGACTCTCGCCCGCCACGGCCAGCTACCACGTTGCGGTCCTGCGCGACGCAGGAATGATCAACAGTCACCGTCGAGGAAGCACCGTCCTGCACACCATCACTCGGCTCGGTACCGCGCTGCTCAACGGCAGCGCTGAGCCCCTTGCTGATCTGCTCACTGATCATCGCCGAGCACGGGCTCGGGGAGCGTACCGGCGTTGTGTTCGTAGAGCCGCCATCCCCTGGTGTTCTGGCCGAGCACCGACCACGAACAGTTGGCCAGCGCGCCCAGCGCCGACCAGTGCTCCTTGGGAAGGCCCAGCATGCCGGCGATCGCAAGACGGCCCGCACCGCCATGGCTGACGACGACGAGTGTCCCGGTCGGCCGGATCTTCTCCAGCGCCCGCTCGATCGCCGCCGTCACGCGCGCGACGACCTCGTCGTCGAGCTCACCGCCGCCGCGTCTGATCACCTCGCCCCGCCGCCAGGCGGCCCATTCGTCGGCGAACTGCGCGCGGATCTCGACGTCGGTCAGGCCTTCCCATCCGCCCGCGTACGTCTCCCTGAGGCTGGAGTCGATCAACACGTCGCAGTCGGTGAGCCCGGCGAGGATCTCAGCGGTCTCCCGAGCCCGAGACAGGTCGGAGGAGATGATCAGGTCGGGCTCCAGGGTGGCGAGCATGCGGGCCGCACGCGCCGCCTGCTCCCGACCGACATCGTCGAGCGGTACGTCGGTGCTCCCCTGGAACCGCTTGCTGAGATTCCAGCCGGTGCGTCCGTGTCGCCAGATCACGATCCGGCGGTGCGGCTGGCCTGGTGGATCGCCCCAGTCGGAGCGCGTGCTCAACGGGGTCCTTCGACGGCGCCTGAGGCCGCGCCGACCCGGCCGCGGCCGACACGCACCGACTCGGGCAGCGGAATGGCCGGGCAGTCCCGCCACAACCGCTCGAGCGCGTAGTACGCACGCTCCTCGGCGTGCTGGACGTGCACGACGACATCAATGAAGTCGAGCAGGACCCAGCGTCCCTCGCGTTCGCCCTCTCGACGGATCGGCTTGACCCCGAGACCACGCAACCTTTCCTCGACGGCATCGACGATGGCACGCACCTGGCGGTCATTGGGAGCGGAGCAGAGGACGAATATGTCGGTGATAACCAACTGGTCGCTGACGTCGAAGGCGACGATGTCGTCGGCGAGCTTCTCTGCGGCCGCCTCGGCGGCGGCGGTTGCGAGCTCGAGTGCCCTGTCAGTTGCTGTCACGATTCACTTTCTGTGCTGCCGAAGACTGTCCGATTTGTCCTGACTGTGCAAGTACCAGCTCTTTCCAGCATGGCACGGACCGGCGGATCACGGCCGGTAATCGTTGCCCAGCACCACGACCGCGTCGGCCACGCCGTCGCCCTTCCCGGCACGCACCACAGAGGGATCCAGGCCAAGGGCGAGCGCAAGACCATCACCGATTCCCTTGCCACCGTACACGGTGATCAGTGAGCCCGACTGCGGCGGAAGAAACCCACCCTCCACGTAGCGGTAGCCGGCATTGAGCACGTCAGCCCTGGCCCGCTCACGCAGCGAATCGCGTGCCCTTCCCTCGACCGAGAAGGCCATCTGAACCAGCACCCGGGGCGTAGCGTCCGCCCGGCCGGTGAGCTTGCCGCCGAGCAGGCCACGGACCATCGGCGCGGCCCTGGTGACATCGAGCAGCCCGTCGGCCTGGACCGGCAGGACCGCGCCTTTGAGGGCGCCGTCAGCGCGGTCCCTCGCCGCGCCGGACAAGATCGCCGCCAGCCTTTCTGGGTTCAGCGTGCCATTCCCGATCAGGCCCACCGCGTCGATGAAGTCAGCCGTCAGGTCGTAATCCTTGGGAACCTTCGCGATGATCCCCTCAAGGATCTGCACAAATCGCTCCGCCCGCGTGGTGCTGGCGCCCTGCGGAAGCGCCGCGTACGCGACTGCCGCATCCCCGCTGAGCTCCACTGGTTTGCTGCCGGGCTGGGCGACCACTCTCCCGTTGACCGTCACCGGTGAGTCGATCTTCACCTCGATACCGCCCAGCCGCCTCACGACGTTGGCGAACGTCGGGATATCGAGGACGAACGAGCCGGCCACATCCACGCCGAGGACGTCCGCGACAGCGTCTCTGGTCAGCGACTCACCCGCCGCTTTGAGGGCGCCGCCGAGCGTGATCCCATCGCCGGCCAAAGCGGAGTCGACATTGAGATCGGGTACGTCGACGGCGAGATCGTCCGGCAGTCCCACGACCGCACCGCGATCCTCGGTTCGATCGTGCTGGATGACCGCGCTGCCGATCGCCCGGCCGGCGTCATCGCGCAGCTGGACGAGGACTTCGGCGCGAGGCCCGCCGAGCGCTTCGTCGCCCGCCGACAGACCAGAACCCCCAGACCACGGGCGCCAGATGGCGACGACGAGCAGTAAGAGCGCCGCCCCGACAGCACCGGCGACCTTTATCCGCGGGTCGAGGGGGCGCGGGCCGCGCCGGCGACCGCCGCCGCCCTGCTGCTTCGCGAACTGCCGCCAATGCTCCAGCTCGCCCTGCGCCTCGTCCTCGGCGTAGGTCGGCTGTACGTCCTGGCCGCCTGTCACGCTTGCCGCTCCCTGTAGAGCCCCCGTTTATTGATGTATTGAACGATTCCGTCCGGTACGAGATACCAGATCGGCTCGCCTCGCCGCACCCGTTCCCGGCAATCCGTCGACGAGATCGCCAACGCTGGGATTTCCACCAGGCTGACTTGCCCGTCCGGCAGACCAGGGTCGGTCAGTCGATGCCCGGGCCGAGTACAGCCGATGAAGTGTGCCAGCTTGAGGAGTTCGTCCGCATCTCGCCACGTGAGAATGTTGCCCAGCGCGTCGGCGCCGGTGATGAAGAAGAGGTCCGTCTCCGGCCCGCGCTCACGGTGAAGCTCGCGCAGCGTATCGATCGTGTACGTCGGGCCGCCGCGGTCGATGTCAATCCGGCTGACGTGGAAGCGCGGGTTCGATGCGGTCGCGATCACTGTCATGAGGTAGCGATCCTCCGCGACAGTCACCTCCTCGGCAGGCTTCTGCCACGGCTGGCCAGTGGGCACGAAGACGACTTCGTCCAGCTGAAAGAGGCTCGTGACCTCACTTGCCGCCACGAGGTGCCCGTGGTGGATCGGATCGAAGGTGCCGCCCATCACTCCCAGGCGGCTGTGCCGATCAGTCACTCCCCTGCGTGCCCCGCTACCGGTCCTTGTTGAATTGAAGTGTGATGATCAACAGGATCGTCAGTCCGACGAAGGCGCCGACACCAGTGAGGATCGGGTTGGCGAAGTCTTTGTGCTCACCCTCCGTCTGGGCGAGCGCGGTCAGCAAGGGGACGGCTGCGGTCATAGCGTGATCGGCTCCTGTCACGCGGCGAATGCGTTGACCCCAGATCGTACGGCCTCGGTTGCCCAGCACGATCGGCCAGGTCAACACATCTAGGGGTCTACATCAGGTGCGCGGACCGCCGTCGCCGTAGCCGCGCAGCGCCAGCCAAGCGACGAGCACGACCCCGATGATGACTAGCCCCACAATGAGCTTCAGCACATGAGGCAGCCTGCCACCCCAGCCGCCCCGTCTCTACGCCGGGGTTCGAGAAACGCGTCGGTGACGGCCGGCACCTCTTGGTGCTTCGGCGTCGATCAGGCAGGCGCGCGCTCGCCCCTGCTGGATCGACGATTCGCTAGGCGAGCGCGCGCTCGACTGATCAGGAAGTGGGGTCAGTGCAGCCGCTCCCGCTCTCTCCGATTTCTCACGGCGACGGCGCTGCGCCCGCTCGCTGGACGGCCGGATGGAGGACGACGAGGTCGTCGCGGTGGACGATCTCGCGGGAGTAGGACGGGCCGTATTCTGCGGCGAGCTCGCGGGTCTGCCGCCCGAGCAACAGCGGAACCTCGCCCGCATCGAAGTTGACCAAGCCACGTGCGACGGGGTGGCCACGCTCATCAACGAGGTCGACCGGATCCCCGGCGCTGAATGCGCCGTCGGCGCCGGTGACCCCCGCCGGCAGCAGGGACAGACGCCGCCGGACCACCGCCTCTACTGCACCCGCATCGAGGTGCAGGCGCCCCCGCGGAGTGCTTGCGTGCGCCAGCCAGAGGAGCCGGGTTGACGTACGGCGCCCGGTCGGGTGGAAGTAGGTGCCGACATCTGCGCCGTCCAACGCCGCTCGCGCATCAGTGGCCGCGGCGAGCACCGTCGGGATCCCCGTGGCGGTTGCAATCCTTACCGCGTCGACCTTGGTTGCCATGCCGCCTGTGCCCAACCCGGCCGATCCTGGCTTGCCGAAGTCGACGCCAGTGAGCTCGACCGCCTCAACAACCTCCCTGATGAGCCTCGCGCCGGGCCGACGCGGGTCAGCGTCGTACAAGCCGTCGACGTCGGAGAGCAGGACTAGCAGGTCCGCGTGGACGAGATGAGCCACGAGCGCGGCGAGCCGGTCATTGTCACCGAATCTGATCTCGTCGGTCGCCACGGTGTCGTTCTCGTTGACGACGGGAAGCACACCGAGGCTCAGCAGGCGGTAGAGCGTTCGCTGGGCATTGCGGTAGTGCGATCGGCGGGTCACGTCATCTGCGGTGAGCAGGACCTGCGCCACAGTGATGTCGTGGCGGGCGAAGGCATCGGTGTAGCGCGCCATCAGCAGGCTCTGCCCGACGCTCGCCGCGGCCTGCGCGGTTGCGAGGTCACGGGGGCGCCGGGTGAGGCTCAGCGGAGCAAGGCCGGCCGCGATCGCGCCCGACGAGACGAGGACGAGCTCCGCACTGCCCGCCTTGCGGGCGGCAAGCACGTCGGCGAGCTGCTCGAGTCGCGGTGGGTCCAGTCCGCCTTCCGCGCTGGTCAGCGACGACGAGCCGACTTTGACGACGAGGCGACCCGCGCGCCCGACATGCGCTCGCGCTCCAGCCATCTGATCTCGCCTCACCGATGTCATCGATCGTGTACGGGACCTCGTCCAGCCGCCGGCCGACGGTCAGTCGGCGCGCGGGTCGGTGCCGCGACGCCCGTGCAGGTGCTCGGCGCCAGCGACAATTGTTGGTTCCCAGTCGAAGACGACGGCGTCGTCGCCACCGATGACGACCTCGGCCCCGGGCTTGGCGCCGAGCTCGAACAAGCGCTCCTCGACACCCAGCCGGGCGAGTCGATCCGCAAGGTAGCCAACCGCCTCACCGTTGGTGAAGTCGGTCTGGCGGACCCACCGCTCCGGCTTTTCGCCCCGCACCCGGAATCTGTCCTCCTCCTTGACGACCGTGAACCCACTGTCATCGACAGCCTTGGGCCGCAGCACGATTCGAGTCGGCTCGGCCACAGGCGTGGTGGTGCGCGCCGCGGCCACGAGGTCTGCCATGGCGAAGGCGAGCTCACGCAAGCCCTCGTGGGTCGCCGCACTGACTCTGAAGACGGGCAACCCACGAGAGCGCAGATCCGCTTCGACGAGGTCGGCGAGCTCGCGCGCCTCGGTCACGTCCATCTTGTTAAGAACCACCAGTCGTGGCCGAGTGGCGAGATCCACAAGACCTGGCGGGCGGCCGTCTCGCGATGCCGCGTCGTACGCGGCGATCTCTGCCTCGATGACGTCGAGGTCGGAGAGCGGATCGCGGCCAGGCTCCAACGTCGCGCAGTCGATCACATGCACCAGCACACTGCACCGCT
>JBKPTD010000079.1:0-8283 GCA_046735375.1 Actinomycetota bacterium
CGCCAGCCGGTGCAACGCCCGCCGGCCGGGCGGGCTGAGCAGCGGCGCCGTCGCCGTCGGCGCGTGGGGCGGCGGCTGCCTCACCTCCGGATGCCGCAGCCGCGGCTTGGGCCGCTGATGCCTCATCGGCGACAGGTGCTCCATCGGCGGCGGCCGGAGCTTCCTGGTCGACCTGAACTTCGAGGTTGAACAGGTAGGCGACGGACTCCTCCTTGATCGCATCCATCATGGCGCCGAAGAGGTCGAAGCCCTCCCGCTGATACTCGACGAGCGGATCGCGCTGGGCGTAGGCCCGCAGGGCAATGCCCTCCTGCAGGTAGTCCATCTCATACAGATGCTCACGCCACTTGCGGTCGAGCACCGAGAGGATGACTCGCCGCTCGAGCTCGCGCATGACCTCTGACCCGAGCTCTGCCTCGCGCTGCGCGTACTGATCATGCGCATCCGCGGTGACCTCGGCGGTCAGGAAGTCAGGGGTGAGGCCCTCTCGAGTCCCACCGGACGCCTCGATGATCTCGTCGACGGTCAGCGAGATCGGGTAGAGCTGCCGCAGTGCATTCCACAGCTGGTCGAGATCCCACTCCTCGGGGAACCCGGTCGAGGTCGCGACCTGGACATAAGCCGCGATGGTGTCGTCAATAAACGGGCGGATCTGCTCATGCATGTCTTCGCCATGCAGCACCCGCCGCCGCTCCGCATAAATCACCTGGCGCTGGCGGTTGAGCACCTCGTCGTACTTCAGGATGTTCTTGCGGATCTCGAAATGCTGCTGCTCGAGCTGAGTCTGCGCAGACCTGATCGCATTGGTGACCATCCTGGACTCGATCGGCAGGTCCTCCGGCACGTTTGCCATAGTCAGGACGCGCTCGACCAGCGCCGCTTTGAACAGACGCATCAGGTCGTCACCGAGGGAGAGATAGAACCTCGACTCGCCCGGGTCGCCCTGCCGCCCTGACCGGCCACGCAGCTGGTTGTCGATGCGGCGCGACTCGTGACGCTCGGTGCCGAGCACATAGAGGCCGCCGAGCCCGACGACCTCCTCGTGCTCGGCCTGGACCTGCTCCTGCAGTTTGACGAGCGTCTCCGGCCAGGCCTTCTCGTACTCCTCCGGCGTCTCGACCGGGTCGAGGTCACGCCGCTTGAGCTCCTGCATGGCCATGAACTCTGGGTTACCGCCGAGCATGATGTCGGTTCCACGGCCGGCCATGTTGGTGGCGACCGTCACCGCGGCCAGGCGGCCCGCCTCGGCGATGATCGCCGCCTCGCGCTCGTGCTGCTTAGCGTTGAGCACCTCGTGGCGTACGCCACGCCTTTTCAGGAGGCCGGAAAGGTATTCCGACTTCTCCACGCTCGTCGTTCCGACGAGGATCGGCTGGCCCTTGTCGTTCCTCTCAACGATGTCCTCGACCACCGCGTCGAACTTCGCCGGCTCGCTCTTGTAGACCAGGTCCGACTGGTCCATCCGGATCATCGGCATGTTGGTGGGGATGGGCACGACGCCGAGCTTGTAGATCTTGTCGAACTCAGCGGCCTCCGTCATGGCGGTACCCGTCATGCCGGCCAGCTTGTCGTACATCCGGAAGTAGTTCTGCAACGTGATCGTGGCGAGCGTCTGATTCTCGTCCTTGATCTGCACGTCTTCCTTGGCCTCGATGGCCTGGTGCATGCCCTCGTTGTAGCGGCGCCCGTGGAGGATTCGGCCGGTGTGCTCGTCGACGATCAGGACCTCGCCGTCGAGGATCACATAGTCCTTGTCCCGCTTGTATAGCTCCTTGGCCTTGATCGCGTTGTTGAGGTAACCGACGAGGGGCGTGTTCACCGACTCGTACAGATTGTCAATGCCAAGCCAGTCCTCGACCTTCTCGATGCCCGGCTCGAGCACGCCGACGGTCCGCTTTTTCTCGTCGACCTCATAGTCGGACTCCCGGTTCAGCCGTCGGGCAAGGGTGGCGAAATCGGTGTACCACTTGGTCGCCTGGTCGGCGGGCCCCGAAATGATCAGCGGCGTCCTGGCCTCATCGATCAGGATCGAGTCGACCTCGTCGACGATGGCGTAGTTGTGCCCGCGCTGGACGAGCTCGTCGGCGCTCCACGCCATGTTGTCGCGAAGGTAGTCGAAGCCGAACTCGTTGTTCGTGCCGTATGTGATGTCGCAGGCGTATTGCTTTCGCCGCTCCGCGGGCGGCATCTGCGCCAGGATCACGCCGACGGAAAGCCCGAGAAAGCGGTAGATCCGGCCCATCCATTCGGAGTCGCGCTCGGCGAGGTAATCGTTGACCGTGACTTGGTGTACGCCCTTGCCGATCAGCGCGTTGAGGTATGCAGGGAGCGTCGCGACCAGCGTCTTTCCCTCACCGGTCTTCATCTCCGCGATATTGCCCAAGTGGAGCGCCGCGCCGCCCATGATCTGGACGTCGTAATGACGCTGACCGAGGGTTCGCTTGGCTGCCTCCCTGACCGTCGCGAACGCCTCGGGGAGGATCTCATCGAGGGCGCGCACACCGTCGGCAAGCTCTTTCCGGTACTGCTCGGTGAGCGCACGCAGCTCGCCGTCGGACATGGCGACGAAGTCGTCCTCGATCGCGTTGACCTGTTCGGCGATGTTGTGCAGCTTGCGCAGGATCCGGCCCTCGCCGGCGCGCAGGATCTTGTCGAGGAGAACAGGCACTCTGGTCGGGCTCCTTGCCGATTTGGGTCGCGCTGGGCTATGGCCCGCGTCGCACGCACCGTTTTTTGATTTCCGCTCACCCCGGCCGTGCGGGGCGGGCCAGCGCTGAGCTACGCGTGGGTCGCTCGTAGGCCATGGTACGTGGTAGCCACCGTTTGTAACGGATCGTGTGCTGCCCTCGTTCCAGCCCGATCACGGCGCGTGCGGGCTCACTCGGCCGGTGATGTCGCCAAGCGGTGCCGACCTCTCCAGGCAAGGGCGGTTGGATAGCGGTCATGGAGGAAGTCGAGCTCTTCGACGATCGGCTCTACCTGCGCCCTCCACGGCTGGGTGACGCCGGACAGATCTATGCCGCCTGCCAAGATGTTGAGATCCAGCGTTGGACGACCGTTCCGTCGCCGTACACCCGCGCGGATGCGGAGGTATTCGCCACCGACCTCGTCCCCACCCGCTGGTCAACCGGACATAGCGCCATCTTCGGGGTATTCGACGCGGGCGGTGACTACTTGCTGGCCGTGATCGGGCTGCATGACATCGAGGAACGCGAAGCCGCCCAAGGAGGCCGAGCCGAGCTCGGCTACTGGTGCGCGCCGTGGGCACGGGGCAAGGGCGTCGTCACAGACGCCGGCCGACTGGTTTGTCGATGGGCGTTCGACGAGCTGGGGCTGGCCAGGATCGACTGGTACGCGGCAGTCGGCAACCACCCGTCCCGCCGAGTTGCGGAGAAGATCGGGTTCACGATCGAGGGCATGCAGCGGCTGCGGATCGTCCAGCGCGGCGAGCGGCTGGATGCCTGGGCGGGCGGACTCTTGCGCGAGGACCTGCGATGACTCGACCGCATCAAGCCCCATCAGATCAAACCGGGTCGAATCAGACCGCGCCGGCGGCTGCGCACCGCAGCCTTGACCTCCCAGCTGAACCGATCGAGATCGCGGCCGGCTGGCTGCAGCTTCGCCCGTGGGAGATCGGACTGGCTCCGCGGCTCGCTGAGCTAGTGGCGGATCCCGTCGAGCGACAGTGGAGCCCGGTACCGCTACAAAGCGATCCGCTGTCGCATGCGCGGAAGAAGATCGGCAGCGCTGCCGAGCGATGGCGGACTCGTCAGCAGTTCAGCCTTGCGGTGCAGGAGGCCACCAGCGGCGACCTGCTTGGGGAAATCCAGCTCAACCTCATCAACGACACGATGGGCAGTGCCCTCGCGGGGTATTCCACCCTGCCGCACGCGCGCGGGCGAGGCGTCGCGCCAACTGCCCTCGGCGCCATCTGCCGGTGGGCCTTCGAAGCCGCGGGCTTCCATCGGATCGAACTCAGCCATGCTGTCGAGAACACGCCGTCCTGCCGAGTCGCCGTCAAGGCCGGCTTCACCGCCGAGGGCATCATGCGGTCCTACCTGCCCAAGCCCGGCGGCGGCTGGTGGGATGTCGAGCTCCACGCTGCGATCAATCCGGCCGATTGAATTCGCAGGTCCACCGAGGGTGAAGGGCCTCGCGGCGATGGGCGTGCGGGGCGCTAGCGTCCCTAGACCGGGAGCTTGCCCTGACCCTGCTTCTCGGGTACGGCCGCCGCTGGCCGATCCTGCAGACCCGACGTCGCCGGGGCTTCTTCACCGGCGGGCTCGGGTTCAAGCGTCAGAACCTGGCGGTCGGGGCCGACGGTTGCCTGGTCCTTCCTGCAAATCCATCGCCGACCGTCACTGGCCGTAAGGACGTGGCCGTCGCGAACCGGACCCTTGTTGACCAGCCGAGCCGCCATTCCATAGAGGTGCGAGGCGACCTCGGCCGGCGCTAGTCCGACGAAGATGCATTCGATGTCCGGCAGCCCGAGCACATCAAGCCCGCGGGTGTCCATCAGTGCGCGCCCGTCCCGGTCGCCGGAAAAGGTGAAGTAGCGAACATTGAAGGGAAGTGTCTGAGCGGCGAGGCCGTCCACCGGGTCGATGATCTTCTGCGCCGGTCGCCAATCGATGGCCAACGGTGGTGCCACACCCGCGACGGCGCGAACGGCCTCCGCAACGAAGCGCACCCGATCAGCGGGAGCCAGCGTGCGCGCAAAGAAGTCACCGACAACGAGGCTGCGGCGAGCCCGGGAGACCATGATCTGTGCACTTGCCCAGTCCCAGGTGTGCTCCAGTGAGGACGCGGCGAGGGCCGGATCATAGGAGCCGTCGGTGGGTGACACGACGATCTGTGCGCTCGTCTCCACCTCGCCGTAGCGAACGATCACGTCGTGGGCGACGAAGGCCAGGCTGGCCGCAGTGCCGTCGATCCGGTCGACTGCGCCAAGGCGTGCGCGCAAGGCTCCCAGCAGCCGGGCCGCATCGACAGCGGGCTCCTCGGCATAGAGGAGCTCGACAGAGTAGACCCCAGCAGCGCTGCCCATGACCTTCCCCTCGGTCGGTCGTGCCCGGTCATAAGGGGACACCCCACCTTAGTCGCGCGGTACGGTCCGATGGCCCCGTTCGCGTGAGCGTCGTGCGGGCGAGATTGTCGGTCCTCCCACATAGGCTGCACTCATGCGGCGCTCCAAGATCAGCCCGGCCAGCGTTGCTGGAGATGTCGGCGGCTCCGGCGCCTCCCGCGGCCCGTCGAGACGATCCGTCGCGGTCCTCTCCGCTGACGAGGCACGCCGTCTTGCATTGCGTGCACAGGGTTTGCTCGGTGCGCCAGACCGGCGCGCCGGCGTCACCGGAGTGCTTCGTCAGCTCGGTGCGGTCCAGCTCGACACCATCTCGGTGTTGGCCCGCTCGCATGAGCTCGTCGCCTACTCGCGGCTTGGGCCGGTCGGCCGGCCGGCAGTCGAAGGGTCCTATTGGAGCGCCAAGCGGCCAGGCACGGCTTTCGAATTCTGGGCGCACGCCGCGTGCGTGCTGCCCATGGAGGAGTGGCCCTGGTTCGCGTTCCGCAGACGCCATCACCGCCAACGCGGCTGGCGCGGGTGGGGCGGCGTGCCAGAGGTCCCCACGGCGACGGTGGAAAAAATCCTGGTCCAGCTTCGCGACGAGGGCCCGCTGACCGCGACCGATCTGGGCGGCGCGAAACGCGGCGGCCCCTGGTGGGACTGGTCGGAGGTGAAGGTCTCGGTCGAATGGCTGCTCGACATCGGTGACGTCGTCTGCGTGGAGCGCCGTGGCTGGCGCCGGGTGTACGACCTCGCAGAGCGGGCCGTGCCCGCCGAGCTGCTTGACCTCGACCCGACCGACGAGGAGTGCCTGGCCCGCCTGGTCGGCCTGGCCGGTCGATCGATGGGCGTCGCCACCGTCGCCGACCTGGCCGACTATTACCGCCTTCGGCAGGACCAGGTGGTGGCCGTCCTTGACGCGTCAGCTCTCATCCCCGTCGAGGTCAGCGGCTGGGGAGCCGGCCCTAACGGCTCGAGCCGGGGCGGAGCGGTCCGGGGAACGACAAGGTCGCCAGCCTGGGCGCACCCGGAGCTGCTCGCCGGTTCGGCACGCGGGCGACACCGCACGACCCTCCTCTCGCCCTTCGACTCGCTCATCTGGGAACGCCGCAGGACCGCGCGCATCTTCGGCTGGGCACAGGGGATCGAGGCCTACAAACCCGCCCCGCAGCGCGAACACGGCTATTTCGTGATGCCACTCCTCGCCGGGGGCAGGCTGGTGGGGCGGGTCGACCCCAAGCGGGAGGGCCGCACCCTGGTCGCCAAGCAACTCTCGGTGGAGACGCCGCAGGCGATCGAGGCCATGGCTGAAGCGCTGCGCGAGGCCGCGGAATGGGTTGGCTGTGACGGCGTGACCGTCGAACGCGTCACGCCGTCCGAACTCGCTGCGGATCTCCACGCCGCACTCGCGGCGGTCGGCTGAGATCGGGCTAGCCCGCTGCGGGGATGTCGAGGATCTTCTCCCGAACGGCATACATGACCGCCTCCATCCGGGAATGCAGCTGCAGCTTCTCCAGGATGTTGCGGATGTGGTTCTTCACCGTGTTTTCGCTGATGAACAGCTTGGCGCCGATCTCGCGGTTGTTCATGCCGCGAGCGACGAGCTTGAGCACGTCGAGTTCACGTTCGGTCAAGCGAGGTGCCGGGATCTGCCGGCTGTCATCCGACTTCTTGATCATTGAGGCAAACTCGCTGAGCAGTTTCGAGGCCATCGCTGGGCTGATCAGTGACTGGCCGCCTGCGACCGCGCGGATTGCGGCCGACACCTCGTCGATGGAGATCTCCTTGAGCAGGTAGCCGCTGGCGCCCGCCTTGACCGCGTCGTACAGATCGGCCTCATCGTCGCTGATCGTCAGCATGATGATGCGGGTGGTGGGGGCGACCTCCTTGATGGCCGCACATGCCTCGATGCCACTGCGGCGGGGCATCCGGACATCGAGCAGAACGATGTCCGGCAGCAGGTCGGCGGCCTTCGCCACGGCCTCCGCGCCGTCGCCGGCCTCGCCCACCAATGCGATGTCCGGCTCCTGCCCGAGCACCATGTCGAGTCCGCGCCGGAAGAGGACGTGGTCGTCGACGACGAGCACCCTGATGGGCTCGCCGCCGGCGGTCGCGTTAGTCCCCGCCGCTGCACCGGACCGTAGATCGGACTCCATGCTCAGCGCAGTCGGCGCATTGCCGACCAGTCCTAACACCGATGGTTCCTTCACCGACTGCAGTCCCTGACAGTGAGTGGGCTTCTGCTGGCCGAGCGCCCTGTGTCGGGCGCCGGCGTATTCAACGCTGTGGGCATCATCGCACGACAGGCTAGCGGGGTGACGAGTCCGCGACGCAGCGTCAAGCGCCGAGCATGCCGACGTCGAGCCGGATCACGCCGTAGTCATAGCCTTTGCGCCTGTACACGACGCTGGGGAGCTTGGTGTCGGAGTCCACGAAAAGGTAGAAGTCGTGCCCAACGAGTTCCATCTCGTACAGGGCTTGGTCGAGACCCATCGGATTCGCCTGGTGCAGCTTCTCCCGTACAACCAGCGGTCCCTCCCCCTCAACCTCGATCGGGCCAGCCTGTTTGACCTGCGTAGGTTGGGGCTCCGGGGTTTGTTCGACGTTCACACGCTCCGCAGTCCCGTTCCTCCCGGAAAGCGCCGCCATCGAGGCGGAAACCGACGGCGGGGTGTGCCGGCCGCGATGGCTCCGGCGGCGGTCTGCAGCGCGACGCAGTCGCATCTCCATCTTCGCGAAGGCAAGGTCGAGCGCGGCATAAGGATCATCGGCGGATGCCTCAGCGCGAATGACCGGACCACGAGAGCGGCAGGTGATCTCGATCCGATCCCTCGTCTGCGATTGACGGCGGTTGCGCTCCTTGGAGACCTCCACGTCGAAGGTGATGACCTTTCCGTCGAGTTTCCCGAGTTTGGCCAGCTTCTCGGTCGCGTGCTGGCGGAACCTCTCGGGGACCTCCGTGTGCCGCCCCTTCACGACGATTTCCACGCAAACCTCCTCGGTCGCCCGTACGACACCCGCCCGGCCGACCTGGTCTTCGACCCCACATCCGCCTGCGGAGGGTCTCGCAGCGCTTCCGCCACTACTCCCCTTCTCCCGGGACGGAGGACATCCGGACCTCCGGCGGGGCAGGACTTACCTCTAAGCCGCACCGTGATCGGTCGACGAAAAGTCGCCTTACGTGGGCCGCTTCGCCTGCGGCTGGCATCGGCTTGCCG
>JBKPTD010000080.1:0-112233 GCA_046735375.1 Actinomycetota bacterium
GCCTGGATCTGGCGCGCCGAACGCTCGTCGAGGGTCTTGTACGCCGAACGTCCGGCAGCAGTGAGCCGGACCACCTGCCGCCGCGCGTCTGACGTAGAACGGCTACGGATGATCAAGCCATCGGATTCATACCGGCCGAGGATGCGGCTGAGATATCCCGGATCCAGCCCGAGCCAGCGACGGAGGGTTGCGACCTCCACCTGCTCCCCCTGGGCGAGTTCGAAGATCACCCGAGCCTCGGTCAGCGTGTAAGGGGTGTCGAGCAGGCCCTCGTCAAGGACACCGATCACCCGTGTGTAGAAGCGGTTGAACTCACGAACTGTCGCGACCGCGTTGGCGCTGCCCTGCTGTCCCACAAAATCCAGGCTATCCCAGGTCTTTGACTCAGTCAAAGATTAAGCCCGGGGCTTAGCCATCGCATGTACGTATCCGCACCGCCTCCCCAGTCGTGGCAGCACTGGTGTCGGGTGCACCCCCCATGCTGCCGCCGGCACGCTGAAACCCAGTTAGGGGATGTATCACTCGTCCTCACGTGGGTAACCGGTGCTGTCGATCCACGTAGGCGATCGATTGGGAGATCAACGAGATGTGCGCCAACTGCGGCTGCGGAAGCCCTGAGGACAAGCACGGCGACGAGCGAAACATCACCTGGAGCGAGGTCGCGGCCTCGGCGGAGGCGAGCGGCCTCACCCCGAAACAGGCAGTGCAGAACATCACCGACATGGCGCAGCAGAATTCGGGCGCCTGACGGCTCGCATAGCGGCTCGCCTTGTGGCGGGCCGCCTCGCCAGTCGGCGAACCCTGCCGTAGAGATGCTCTGCCCGAGTGGCTCCGAGCGCCGACGCTCCGCGCTTCATGATCGCGAGTTCCGGTGGAAACGCGCAGTCTGCTTAACATTTCCACCACAACCCGAGATCTTGCTGCTCGGTGCTTGGCCTGCTGGCTCGCCTAACGGCGAGCCGCCTCCCCCGTCGGCGTGATAACGAGCCAGAGGCCGCCGTACTCCCGGACGTTGTGGCAGAGGACCTCGTTCTTGCCCTCGTGCGCGTAGTAGTAGAGCGGATGGCCGGCGTAGGTGACTTGGGTCGTCCCGTCCCGACGTTTGGTCGTGCCAAGAGCATCGTCGCGTACACGGGCCATGGCGACCGGCGCCCCTCTCGTCAGGACGGGGGGCCAGGCCTCGGCGCATGCGTCATAGCACTCGGGGCGGCTCGTAGCCTCCTTGTCGAAGAGATAGATCGCCTGCCCTCCACGGTCGAAGAGGATCTTGCCGAACTGGCTCTCTGCCACCTTGATGACTGTTCCTTGCGACGCGGACGTTGGTCCAGGACTGCTCGGGGGTGGCGAGGTTGTGGCGCCGCGCGATGCCGCCGTGGCAGAGCCCGAAGTCTGGAGGTCCGCACCTGGCGGGCTGCCGGGATCGCTTCCACCCGAGCAGCCGGTGAGGAGCACGGCCAAACCACCAAGGGCGGCCGCCAGTCCATGCATGGCTCGACGGTAATGGTCGTCCCGGCCGGCAGCGCGATCCAGCTAGCTGCCGTCACCGCTCCGTAAGGGGTCGTCTCGCCTGCCACTCCCGGTCGAGCATGGCGTAGATCAACTCGTCGGTCCATTCGCCTTTGACGTACTCGTTCTCGACGAGATGTGCCTCCCGCCGCATCCCCAGCCGCTCCATCAATCGGGCCGAGGAGAGATTGCGACCGTCGCACCTGCCGAACATGCGGTGCAACCGAAGGCCGTCGAAGCCGAGACCGACCTCCGCGGCTTCCATCGCGAGTCCGTGTCCCTGGTAGGCGGGGCTCACGATGAAGCCGATCTCGCCGCTCTGGTGGTCGCTGCTCACCCACCCCAAGCTGACGTGACCGACAACCTTTCCTACCTCTCGGGAAGGGCTACCGCGACCATGGGCACGACATCGACAACACCGATTCCGTCCTCGAGGCGGGACTCGGTTTCGCCGTCGATCTCACGAAGCCGGATGGCTTCATCGGTCGGGACGCGGTTGTGGCGAAGAAGGCCGAAGGGCCGCTGACCCGCCGCCTCGTGCACGTCCTGGTCAAGGATCCCGAGCCGATGATCTTTCATGCGGAGCCCGTCTATCGCGCCGGGAAGCCGGTGGGCTACGTGCGGGCGGCCTCCTATGGCCACACCCTCGGCGGCGCCGTCGGTCTCGTCATGGTCGATGCCGGTGAGCCGGTGAACCAGGCCTACCTGGACTCGGCCGAGTGGGAGGTGGAGATCGCCGGGCAGCTCTACCCGGCAGTGGCCTCGCTGCGGCCGCTTTATGATCCACAGATGCTGCGGGTCAAGGCCTGACGGGCACGCTCCGTAACCCAGCGTGGCTATGTCAGGACTCACTGACACAGTGCCCGAAGCCGTGGCGTGATCACCGGCGTGCTCAATGGGCAATACCACTTCCACGGCTTCGTCATCTACGACTGGTGACCCCCCGCGAAAGCCGTTCGGTTTGGCGACCACGCCCGATGGTCGCTGCCCGACGGCTCCCGCAGGGGCGTCCGTCCTTGTCACCGTCCTCTCTTAACCGCTGTCGCCCGCGAGGGCGCGGGCGGAATCAGCGGTGGATCGTGAAATCGGCATGGAGGCTGGCAGGCGTACCGATCTGCACCTGGTAGGAGCCGAGCTCCACGCTAGGGCTTCCCGAGCTCTCGATGTCGCCGGGCGTGACGGCGAGCGCCGAGGCTGGGAAGGAGACGTTTACCGTCTTGGACTGCCCGGGATCCAGCGTCACCCGCGCGAATCCCACCAGTCTCTGGTTGGGGACGACGATCGCGCTGATCGGCTGGTGGACATACACCGGCACGATGTCGGTGCCCGCCCGGCTGCCCGTGTTGGACACGGTGAAGGTTGCGGTCACCGAGCCCGTTTGGGATGTGCTGCTCGTCGCCGACAGCCCGCTGGTCTGGAATGTGGTGTACGACAGCCCGTAACCGAACGGGTAGAGGGGGTTGTAGTTGCTGCCCTGTCCAAAGTTCGTGCCGGGCAGCTGGTCGAAGAACTTCGGCTGGTCGCCCAGGGGTGATGGGGCTCCGGTGTTGAAGTCCCCATCGGGCGCAGCGGCCTCGGACGGCCACGACACAGGCAGCTTGCCGCTTGGGTTGATGTTGCCGAAGATGGCGTCCGCGACCGCCGTACCCGCCTCCGTGCTGCCCTGATAGGCCATCAGCAAGGCGTTGGCGTCCTGCCCTGGGCCGATGCCAAGCGGCCTGCCCGCGATCACCACGACGATCACCGGCGTGCCGGTTGCCTCAAGAGCGCTGATCAGATCCTTCTGGTCGGGTGTCAGCTGCGGCGACGGGTTGTCCCCGAGCCCTTCGGCGTATGCCTTCTCGCCGACCGCCACGACAACAGCGTCCGCCGAGGCGGCTTTCGCGACGGCCGTCTGCTTGTCCGGGGCAAAGGTCACATTGGGATCCGCGGCCTCCAGGCCCTCGCGCACCGTGGTACCAGGTGGTATCTGGTCGGGCGGCCCCATGCAGCAGACGTGGCCGGCGCCGAATACCCCCTGCCAGCTGACGCTCCAGCCGCCGAGCTGGTTGGTCATCGAGTCCGCGCTGGGACCGGTGACGACAACATCGGCGTCCGGTGACAACGGCAACGTGCCGTTCTGGTTGCGCAGCAGGGTGATCGACTCCTGTGCCGCCTTCAGGGTGGCATCCCGGCCAGCCTGGACGGCCGCGTCGGCCTTGCTGGCGTCGACGAACGGGTGGTCGAACAGCCCGAGCTCGAACTTCAGCGTGAGAATCCGCCTGACGGCCTCGTTGATCCGCGCCTGGGAGATGGCGCCGGTGGCGACATCGTGCTGCACGGCCGCCTGCCACTGATCGGCGTTGAAGGGCAACATAGCCATGTCTACGCCGGCGTTGATGGCAAGGGCGGCCGCACCCGCGAGGTCAGCCGCGACGTGGTATGTGTTCGCGAGCGCGGGCACGTCGCCGAAGTCGCTGATCACCACGCCCTTGAACCCGAGCCTGTCACGGAGCAGCGTGGTCAACAGGTAGCGCGATGCGGTGGCGGGAATGCCGTTGACCGACCCCGAGTTCACCATGACCGTCCCGGCACCGGCATCGATTGCCCCGGCATAAGACGGCAGGAAGGTGTCCTGCAAGTACCGGATCGGCAGCTGCGCCTCGACTCGGTCGTGTCCGTTGATCGACTCTGAGTATCCAGCGAAGTGCTTCACCGTGGCGGTGACCTTAAGCGAGTTGGCGTCGCCGACGGTCTGCAGTCCGGTCACGTTGGCGCCCCCGAGAGCCGCCGCCAGAGCGGGCTGTTCGGCCCAGGTCTCGTAGGTCCGGCCCCACCGGTTGTCCCGAGACAGGTCTTGAACGGGGGCGAAGTCCCAAACCCAGCCCGTTGCCCGCAGCGCGTTACCGGTGATCTCACCGCCGGTCCGGGCGACCGAGGTATCCCACGTCGCGCCGACTCCGATCGACTGCGGGAACAGCGGCGCCTGGTACGGGTGCCCAAAGCCGTGGACGGCGTCCACGCCGAAGATGACCGGGATGTGCAGGCGCGAGTGCTCGATGGCAAAGGCCTGCATCGTGTTGTACTCGGTGGCCCAGTCTCGGCCGGTATTGCCGACACCGCCCTGGCCCGTAGTGTCTGTTGGGATGTCGGTACCGCCAGCAAGGATCGAGCCGACGTGATTGTCCACGAAGATCTTTTGCTCGCACACCGGATTCGGCAGGTTGAAACCGCCCTGGCTTGTGCAGTTGTTGTTGGTGTCGGTGACCTGCGTCACCTCGATCTGCACCATCTGCCCGATCTTCTCCGGCAGTGTCATCTGGGCGAGCAGTGCGTTGACCCTGGCCTGGACCGGCGGCGCCGTAGCGAGATAGGCCGGTCGGCCGGAGGCGGACGACGAGAGAGTCATCGCCGATGCCGGCACCGCGACCAGCATCCCAGCGACCAGCACTGCGGCCATGATCGGCTCACGGCGCGGTAACCCCGCCATCCTGGTCACGCCCCGGCCGAATCGGCCGAGCTCATGGAATCTTTGTCTCATGGCGCACCTCTGCGTCTTGTTGCCTTGCGTCGCTTCTGACTTCCGGCATCGTCTCGTACCTCGCGTGCGATGTGCGCCCCTCCAGCAGGCCGTGACGACGATCCGCGCGAAATTTCACCCTATGAGTGTTCGAATCGCTGGTGTCGTTGGTGGCCCCCGGCAGCGTCCGCTCGACGGCAACCGAGCCACGTCTAAGGCAGGGTCGTCGCGCAGGTCCGCCCCGCGCCCCCGGAGTTGCCCCTCGATCCCCAGGCCGTAGGCCTTGACCAGGGTGGGGATCTCGGTACGGCGGATATGCACGCCGCCTCCTCGGTGGAGAACCCAGAACGGCCAGTCGTCACCCCGCGGCTCACGTGGTCTAGGCCTGCGAGGCCCGCGGACACCACTTCCGTTCAAGCACTTTAGGCGCTATCAGGTGCCGCGAGAAGGTGAAGTAAAGGGAGGCCATGTCGAGCCTTTTGTGGCTGCGCTCTACGACGAGGCTCGGGTTGGCCGCGGACATGAAGCTCGATCTTCCGCCAGCCCGACAGCGATGGCCTGGGGTCTGGGCCAATGGGAACCCGCTCGCCGGGTCATAGGAGACCCGGAGGCGGGGGTATCCAGGTGGACGGTTGGCTATTCGGCCCGTTGCTTCATCGCGGCCGCCTTCGTCACGTACTCGACCACGACGTAGCCGGCTGGCGCGCTGGGACGAGCTCGCGGTGGCTGCTAGGCAAGTTCATCCACGGCGGTCCTAGCTGCCGGCGGGATCTGCTCGGAGGGGTCGAGCCGATCAGTTGCAGCCCAGCCAGATGTGGGCAGCGACAGAGGGTTGCGCCCGTTGTGGGGCATCGCGTGCTCGGCACGCGCCGCCCCAGGTGGCACACTGACAGGCCGTGGTCGAATGGTTCAGCCAGTCCTCCGCTGGTGTGCGGTTCGAATGGGGACCGGTCGGGGCGGCCGCGCTGGTCCCCCACTGCGCCTGTCTCGTCGTCGTCGACGTGCTGTCCTTCGCCACTGCGGTGTCGGTGGCGGTGGACCGGGGCACTGCCGTCTATCCCTATCCCTGGCGGGATCGCTCCGCCGCCGCGTTCGCTGCGTCGGCGGGTGCTGTCATTGCCGCCGGGCGCCGCGGGGTGAGCGACAGCCACCCTTGGTCGTTGTCGCCGGATGCGCTTCGCCGCGCGCCCGCTGTCGAACGTCTCGTCCTGCCCTCCCCCAATGGATCGGCGATCTCGGCTGCCGCCGCGGACGAGGGAGTCGCAGTCGTTGCCTCTTGCTTGCGCAACGGGCGAGCGGTCGGGCGCTGGCTCGCCGATCGGGGCTACGGGGTGGTCGAGCGACCGGTCCTGATCGTCGCCTCCGGCGAGCGGTGGCCCGACGGTAGCCTGCGCCCGGCACTTGAGGACGCGCTCGGCGCCGGGTTGGTCCTGGCCACCTTGCTCGAAGAGGGGACCGGGCCGCTGTCGCCCGAGGCGGCCCTGCTGGCCGATGCTTACCTGAACACCGCCGATGCCGCTGCCGCGGTGTTGAGCTGCGCCTCTGGCCTTGAGCTTGCTACCACGGGGTTCGCGGCGGATGTGGCGATCGCGGCGGAGGTCAATAGCAGCGAAGTCGTCCCGCTACTCGAGGATGGCGCCTTCCTCGCGGCACCGGTATCCCACTGACTCGGTCTCCCCGCGGGAAGGGTTGGGCCGGGCGGTGACGCACATGTATCAGGGGCGGACTACTGCATGTAGCCCTCGACCTCGCCGGTGGGGCGCACCGAGGCCTGGTCGGGGCTCTCACCGGCCTCGCGGCGCGCCCGCCGCTGTCGGAGCAGGTCCCAGCATTGGTCGAGCGATTCCTCGACAGCGCGCAGACGTGCCCGCTCTTCGTCCCCAGACAGCTCGTGGTTTGTCACCTTCTGCCGGAGTTCGTGCTCCTCGTCAACCAGGCCCTTGATGCGGCCCAAGATCTCGCGGTCGTCCATCTCGCCAATCACTCCTCACCGACGGGGCACGCAGGGGGCAGGGCGTACGGGGCGCTAGGCGCAACTCTTGCACGACTGCTCGGGCGCTGCCGACATGACCGGCGCCCGGACCGCGGCCTTCGCTGCGTCCCGACGAGCTGGAGAGCCTGTCCGCACGGTGAGCATCGGAAGGAAGATCTGGACGAGAGGGCCGATCGTCACGGCATAGAGCACCGTGCCGACCCCGACCGTGCCGCCGAGCAGCCATCCGAGGGTGAGGACGGTCAGTTCGATGAGCGTCCTGGTCAACCGGATCGACCGGCCGGTGCGGCGAACCAAGCCGGTCATCAGCCCGTCCCGCGGGCCAGGTCCGAAGTCGGCACCGATGTAGCAGCCGGTCGCGAAGCCACACAGGACGATCCCGCTGACGAGAAAGGTGATCCGCAGCGCCAGACCTCCGGGCGTCGGCAGAGCGCCGATCCCCTCGTCCACAGCGAGGCCGATGACCACGACGTTGCTCACGGTGCCAAGCCCTGGCCGCTGGCGCAGCGGGATCCAGGCCAGGAGCACGGCCGCCCCGACGATCATGGTGATTCGGCCGAACGAGATGCCCGTCCGTTCGGCGAGTCCCTGATGGAACACGTCCCAGGAGTCGAGTCCCAACGTGGCCTCGTACATGAGCGCCATGCTGAGGCCGTAGAGCACCAGACCCGCGTAGAGCTGTACGAGACGACGCACCATACCTCGGATCATCACATTTCTGGCCTTGAAATCGATAGCCAGATGCTCGATCCTGGACCTATGGAAGGCCCGCGTCGCTCCATCTCGGCATCGCAGCTTGCCGCCCTGCTCGGTGACTGGCGCCGCGGCCAGGAGCGCTTCGCTCATCGCGCCCTGGCCGAGTCACTGCGATTGCTGATCCTCGACGGACGGCTGCCGCTCCACCTCTGGCTCCCGGGCGAGCGCGATCTCGCCGCCGCTCTTGGCGTGAGCCGTACCACGACCGCCGCGGCCTACACCCACCTCCGCGACAGCGGATTCCTCACGGGCCGCTCCAGATCTGCGCCATGGACGACGCTGCCGGCCAACCGCACGACTGCTCAGCCGGGCGGCTACTCCGCGCCGGCGACCGCGGACATGATCGATGCCGTCCACGCCTCTCTCCCCGCTCCGATCGGGCTCCACCAAGCGGTCACTGCCGCAGTCGACGAGCTGCCGAGGCACTTGCCGGGTACCGGCTACGAACTTCTCGGCCTGCCTGACCTGCGAAACGTGATCGCCGACTCGTACACAGCGCGCGGACTCGCCACGACGCCGGACCAGGTCATGATTACCGCCGGCGCTCAGCACGGACTCTCCCTTGTCATGCGCCTGCTGACCGGACCCGGTGACCGTGTGCTGGTCGAGCATCCGACCTACCCGAACGTCTTGCATCTCGCCGCCCAGGCGGGCTGCCGGCCGGTACCAGTGCCGCTCGCTCCCGATGGCTGGGACATCACCATGACGGCCGCGACCATGCGGCAGAGCGCACCCCGCCTTGCCTACCTGATGCCCGACTTCCACAACCCGACCGGTCTGCTCATGGACATGTCGGCCCGTCAGGCGATCGCCGAAGCCGCTGCCGGCACGCAGACCGTCGTTGTGGTGGACGAGACCTTGGTCGACCTTGCCCTGGGCACGACGACCGTGCCACCGCCGATGGCCGTACACGACCGGCATGGCCTGGTCGTCTGCCTCGGCTCAACCAGCAAGTCCTACTGGGGAGGACTGCGCATCGGCTGGATTCGGGCCCGGCACGATCTGGTCGACCGGTTGGCGTCCTTCCGGCCGGTGATCGACCTCGGCTCGCCGATCCTCGAGCAGCTTGTCGTGGTACGCCTGCTCACCGAGGGTGCGGAGCCTCTGGCTGCCAGACGGTCGGCCCTCACCCGGCAGCGGGATGCGTTGCGCTCAGCGCTCACAGAAACACTGCCAGCCTGGCGATTCGGGTGCCCGCCGGGCGGGTTGTCGTTGTGGTGCGAGCTCGAAGCACCGATCAGCAGCGCCCTCGCGCTCACAGCCGAGCGGCACGGGGTTCGGATCGCGTCAGGCACCCGATTCGGCGTTGGTGGCGCGTTCGAGCGCTTCGTCCGGATCCCGTTCACCTTGCCGGAACCGGTCCTGGGTGAGATCGCCGACCGGCTCGCGCTGGCCTACGCAGCGGCGCTCGGCGTGTCCACGGCCCGACCGGCCGTGGACACCGTCACGGTCGGGTGACGCAGCGGCGGCTTATGTGAACCGCGCGGCGAATGTGTCGGCGATGACCTGGTAACCCGCGTCGTTGGCGTGAATGTTCGGTCCGACCGGCGGCGGCGCGCACATCCAGGTCCACTGGCAGACCCGGGCCACGTTCAACGGCACGGTCCCGATTCCCGGCAGCGGCACCTGCGTGGTGAAATCCGTGGTCGAGAACGCGCCGGCGACATCGGCGACCTCGACCTCACCGGCTGCGTACGCGTTCGCCTCGAGACCGTTGAGCGCCTGCAGAATCTGGACGGACTGGGTCGCGAGAACCTGTCCGGCAGGACCGCTGAGCCAGGCGGCAAGGTACGGGTCGTAGTAGTTCATCGCCACGATTCGCACGTCGGGCGCCGCGGCGCGCAACGCGTCGACGATCTTCGGTAGCTCGTCGGCTATCGCTGCCAGCCCTTCCGCGATGCATTGCTGGTTCAGGATGCCGCCGGAGACGCACCGGTCGACGTTGTTAGCGCCGATGTCCACCGTGACGACCGAGACGTGGTTGTCATGAGCGTGGAGGAACCGCACGGCGGCGTCCAACTGCGCGGCGGCATGGTCGTACGAGCAGATCCCGCCTTCGATCATGGAGGTCGTTGTCTCACCCGGGCAGCCCAGCTTGACCAGGTCGAGCTTGCGATCGGCCGCGGACAGCTGGGCGTACAGATCGTCGACGTAACCACGATCGGTGGGCAGGCTTCGGCCTGTCGCGTCGGGCTGCACGCCGGCGGCAAGCGAATCACCTAGGGCCACGTAATAGTGCTTGCTGCGATCGGCAGCGCTCGCGCCTCCGGCCACGGCGATCGTGCCGGTGACGGCGAACGCCAACGTCGCCGCGACCGTCACAAGTCCGCGGAGCGTGAATAAGCGCAGAGGTACGCGCGCCTGCCTGCGGGCGGCCATCGTCTCTCCTGGGTCCGGTGTTACCGACGGGTATTCGTGCCGCCGCCTGAGCTTATTCATGCGCGCCATCTCTTGCTAGACCTCGTGTCCGCACACACCGCGGCGGCTGTCCGCCAGTGTCGGGCGGGCGTGGGAATATGCGGGGGTGACCCCAAGGGGAGTGAGTCGCGATAGGCCTCCTGCGTGGCGGCAGCTGGCTCTCGCCCTGGCGGTCCTGGGCGTCTATTTACTCATCGCAAACACTCGGGGATCGGTCAGCGCGGCTGCCGAGGCGCACGGGCGCGCCATCCACGGTCTCGAGGTCAGGCTGCATCTCGATGTCGAGCATGCACTCAATGATTGGCTGGCCCAGCAAGGCGTTCTTCGCATGCTTGCCAACTACGAGTACGCGACCGTCTATGTCATCGCCGCCTTCACCGTGCTGATGTGGATCTACATTTCGCGGCCTGAACGATATCGGCTGGCCCGGACCTCGTTCCTCCTGGTCACGCTGATCGGGATCACGACATTCGCGCTCTATCCAGTCATGCCGCCCAGACTGATCACCGACCTTGGCTTCGTCGACACGGTCGAGCTCGGCAACACATGGGGCACGTGGGGATCACCGGTCGTCACACATGCCAACAAGTTCGCCGCGATGCCATCCCTCCACGTGGCATGGTCCCTCTGGGCGCTGGCGATGCTGATCGGCGCGACTCGCCTGCGCCTGGTCTGGGTCCTCAGCGCCCTGCAGGTCGCGATCACTACCGTTGTCATCATGGCCACCGGCAACCACTACCTGCTCGACGCAGTCGCCGGCGCGGCTCTCGTCGGTCTGTCCGTCTGGGTCGCTTACTTCCTGCATCGTGGCCGGCCCGGCGAGCCCCTGTCTCCCGCAGACTCGTTCTTCGTCCATGTCGAGTCGCCCGAGGCGCCACAGCACGTCGGCGGGCTCGTTCTCATGGGGACCTCGCATGCGACGCCGAGTCGCGACGAGCTCGAGCGAGTGATCAAGGGGGCGCTGGACTTGGTGCCGCGCTTCAGGCAGCGGCTCGTGGAGCCGACCCACTGGCGCCGCGCCCGCTGGGTCGACCAGGCCGACCTCGACTGGGCGTGGCATGTGCCCGAGTACGACGTGAGCCTTCCTGACGGGCGGCCGGGAGGTACAGAAGCCGTCAACCGGCTCGTCGCCGAACTCGCCACGATCCCGCTGCCGCACGACCGCCCGATGTGGCGCTTCGCCTTCGTCACCGGCGTGGGCCCGGCCGACGCGGCCGCGATACTTCTCGTCCACCATGCCGTTGCGGACGGCTTCGGCACCGTCGCCCAAGGCCTTAACTTCCTTGAGCCACCACCGGAGCCCGCGCCCCCGGACGATATGACGGCGCGGCCGAGTCGACTGCGCACGGCTGGTGCGATCGTTGTCGGCCTTGCACAACTTGCCACTGACGGTCGACCGTCGGGGCCGCTGCCGGGCACGTCGACGGCCGATCGCCGCTTCGGCACATTGTCTGTAAGCCTCGACGAGCTGCGTGCGGTCGCCCGGCGACATGGCGTAAGGATCACGGACGTCATGCTTTCTGCGGTGGCCGGCGGCCTGCGCCGGGTGCGGCCGGATGGATTGCCGCGCGACCTGAGGGTGGCCGTGCCCCTCATGGCACGAGCTCCCGGCGCGAGCGCCGAGGGCAATCTCACGGCTGGTGTGATCACCGATGTGCCCCTCGACGCGATGGACGAGGCACACCGGCTGGCGGAGACGGCCAAGCACAGTGGTCGGCTAAGGACGGGGACTCGGGCACTGGCCTCCCACGCCGTGATCCGGCTTACCGGCCGAGTGCTCCCGCCGGTTCTGCACGGATGGTTCGCTCGCACCGTCTACGGCAAGCGCTACTTCCACGCGATCGTGTCAAATATGCCCGGGCCCGACAGTCCCAGGACGCTGACCGGTGCGCCCATGGAGAAGGTCTTTCCGATCTTGCCGCTCGCGCCTGGCGCGCCGATCGTGGTAGGCGCCCTCGGCTGGGAAGGTGTCGTTCACATCGCGGTCGTTACGGATCCGGGCCTGGTCGAGGACGTCGACGCGTTCAGCTCGGCGATCTTCGGTGTCGTCCTCGAGCTTGGGCAAGCAGCCCCCGCTGGTACGCAGGAGGAGGCGCTTGCACCGACCCACCTCGTCCAGCGGCCGGCCGCCGAGGATGAGCTCGGCGTGCGCCTTCACCAGCAGGAAGCCCAGTAATGGCGACACCCGCCCAGCGACAACTCGACGGGCGCTGGGGTTGATCTTGGCGATCAGGCACCGGCCGAGGAGCTAATGACGAAGGGAACCGATATGCCGTTGCCCACGGATGTTCAGCGGCTGTTCCGAGCGCCGAACTTCGCCACGATGAGCACGCTTGGACCTGACGGGTCGCGGCAAACAAGCGTCATGTGGGTGAAAGTCGAGGGCGACGAGATCCTCTTCAGCACGCTCAAGAGCCGGCAAAAAGCGGCCAACCTGACCCGCGATCCACGGGTCAGCGTCCTCGTCCAGGATCCTGATCGACCCTATGAATACGTCGAGGTGCGCGGCACCGCCACACTTGCCGAAGACATCGGCCGGACCGTCGCCAACAACCTGTCCTTGGCCTATGCGGGTCAGCCGTTCCGCCCGGAGCCACCAGACCAGGTCCGTCTGGTCGTGCGGGTGACCCCCAGAAAGATCCTCAAGTACCTCGGCTCCGGGCAGGCCGTCCGTCTGGACTGACGTCGCAGCTCTCCACGATGATCATGAGTTCTGGGGGGATCGTGCAGTTAGCTTCACTTTCCCACCAAACTCGCAATGTCGTTCAGATGCGGCTCAGCGCCTGTTGCAGCGGGTCGAGACCAAGGGAGCCAAGGTCCAAGGCCTTTTGGTGGAATTCCTTGAGGTCGAACGCGGCGCCCTTGCGCTTCTTCGCCTCCTCCCGGGCGGCGAGCCAGATCCGCTCGCCGACCTTGTACGACGGCGCCTGGCCGGGCCAACCGAGATAGCGGTTCAGCTCGAAACGCAGCTCCTCGTCCTTGAGCCGGCAGTGAGCCCGCAGGAACTCCCAACCCAGCTCCGGCGTCCACCGCTGCCCGGGGCGGAAGCCGAACGGGTTGTCGTTAGGGATCTCCAACTCGAGGTGCATGCCGATGTCGATGATCACCCGCGTCGCACGGAAGGCCTGCCCGTCGAGCATGCCGAGCTTCTCGCCGGGATCCTCGAGATAGCCGAGGTCATCCATCAGACGCTCGGCGTAGAGCGCCCAGCCCTCGCCGTGCCCGGAGATCCAGCACATCAAGCGCTGCCAGCGGTTGAGCAGGTCGGCACGGACGACCGTCTGCGCGATCTGCAGGTGATGTCCGGGCACGCCCTCGTGGTAGACGGTCGTCACGTCTCGCCAGGTGGAAAAGCGCTCGACTCCCTGCGGGACGGCCCACCAGATCCGGCCGGCTCGGCTGAGATCCTCACTCGGCGCGGTGTAATAGACGCCACCGTCGCTGGTGGGTGCGATGTGCGCCTCGATCCGCCGCACCGGCTCTGGGATGTCGAAGTGCGTGCCCTGCAACTCCGCGATGGCCTTGTCGGCTAGCGCTTGCATCCACTCGCGAAAGGCCTCCTCGCTGGGGATGCTGCGCGCTGGGTCGGCCTCGAGCACCTCGACAGCACGATCCACCGTCGCACCGGGACCCGCGATCTGCGCCGCGACCTCGCGCATCTCGGCCTCCAGGCGCGCAAGCTCGGCGAACCCCCACGCGTAAGTCTCGTCCAAGTCGATGGCGGCACCGACGAAATATCGGGACGCCAGCTCATAACGCTCCCGACCCACGGCCTGACGTTCCCGGCCCAGCGGCAGCAGCTCGGCGCGAACGAAGGCGCCGAACTCCCTGGTCGCCTCGTTCGCCGCAGCAGCGGCCCGATCGAGCTCCGCGCGGCCGGTATCGGTCGTCGAGAGCCTCCTTGCGAGTCCGTGGAAGACGTCGTCCCCAGCCGGATCGGTCCAAAGGTCGCATTGCTTCGCGACCTCGACGAGTTGATGCCGGGCACTGATGTGACCTGCGTGCGCGGCCTCGACGAGGGTGGTCCGCAGCTGGGTAAGCGCCCGGGGTATCTCGCCGAGCCTCGCTGTGATCGCGTCGACCGCCTCGTCCCCGTCGGTCGGCATGAGATCGAGGACTTGGCGAACCTCGTGCAGCGGACTGTCGATGACGTTCAGGGCGCTCGTCGTCTCCCCCGCGTCGTACCTCGCGAGCTCCAGAGCGAGCCGTTCGACCATGGCGTCCTTGGCCACCCGCTCCCGCTCGTCGACCGGATCGGCGGCTTCCACCGCCGCGAGCGTGCGCCGGGTCAACTCTGCGCGTTCGGCGAACCCCGCCGGCGAAAGATCATCGATAGCGTGGTCATGGCCAGGGATGCCGACATAAGTCGCGGTGATCGGGCTCAGGCGCACCCACTCGTCGACGTACCTGTCAGCAAGCTCATCAATCGGTCTCACGGCGCTGACTCTATGAGATCCGGGCGGCAAGTCTCGTACCTTGGTCGCCATGCGCATCGGGATCGTCGGTCTCGGCAGCATCGCCCACCGGGTCTACCTGCCATTGCTGTGCAACCGTCAGGATGTGGAGATCGTTGGGCTGATGAGCCGGTCGACCGCGACGGTCACGCGGGCCGGCCGCGCGTACCGCATCGATGACGTCTTCACGAACTTAGGCGATCTTCTTGCACGGAAGCCGGATCTCGTCTTTGTCCATGCCCCCACCATCGCCCACCCGGAGGTCGTTAAGGCCTGCCTGGCAGCGAACACCGCCGTCTATGTCGATAAGCCGCTCGCGTACGACATCGCCGATTGTGAGGAGATGGCGTCCAGGGCGGCCGCCAACGGCCTGCTGCTTGCCGTCGGTTTCAACCGCCGGTTCGCGCCGATGTACGTGCGGGCCAGGGATTGGGTGACAGCCCACGGCGACCTGCGACTCGCCAGCATGGAGAAGCACCGCGCCGTTGCCCCGCGCCAGACGGCTCGGAAGGCCGTCTTTGACGACCTGATCCACGTGGTCGATACCCTGCTGTGGCTGCTCGGTGACCAGGTCACGGCATCCCCGGCCGACCTGCGGACTGACCAGACGGCAGGGTTTCGGCTCGCCGCGGGCGCGTTTCACACCCCGGTGACATCCGCTTCCTTCTCGATGATCCGCTCGGTAGGCGCCGATCTCGAGCGGCTCGCGCTTCATGCCGACGGTCGCTCCGCAGAGGTCGTCGACCTCGACCGCGCCATCTTCGACGGGCCAGATGGTCGCAGGCTGGTCACCTTTCCGTCCTGGGATACGGTGATCGAGCGGCGCGGCTTCACCGCCCTTGTGCAACATGTGCTCGACACGGTTGGCACGCCTGATCGCTGCGAGGTGGCCGCCGGCCGGGTGATTCCCACACATCGCCTCGCCGAGTCGATCGTCGCCAACGCCTGATCGGCTGTTCTCGGCTCGTGTCCCTCGCCACAAATTCGCTTCCTATCTCCGCGCCCAGGCGGCGCCTCGCGGCGTTCTCGTCGTCGCCGTTAGCGCCGCTAGCGGCCTCCTCCTCGGCCTTGCGATGCATCCACCTGGCCACGAATCTAGGCACCGAATTTCTGACTCGGCACACTAGGCGGCAGGCTCACTGGCTCGGGTTAGTCTGCGGATCACGCAGGCCGCCGGCGACAGTGGGTTGCCGCCTTTGGCTTGCCGACTACCGGAATGGCGCCATAGCACCAGGCTCGAGGTGAAATCTCTGTGCAGCGCATAGCAGCTCCGAGGCGGGCTTACAGCCAGCCTCAGAAGGATCTGGTCGCCACATGACCGCTGACATTTACAACGAGCGGGCCGGTACGGGTGCCGCAGTAACTCTGTTGCACTCCGGCGTGTGTGACTCCCGGATGTGGGACCCACAGTGGGTTCCGCTCGCCGAGTCGTTCACAGTTGTCCGCCTTGACCTGCGTGGCTTCGGCCGCACTCCCCTACCTCCGGGGCCATACTCGGACGCCGGCGATGTCGCAACGGTGCTCGATGCTCTTGGCATCGAGCGGACCCATCTGGTCGGTTCCTCGTTCGGCGGTCGCGTAGCAATGGAGTTCGCTACCCGCTATCCGGAGCGTCTCGACCGGTTGGTCCTACTCTGTCCCGCCCTGCGGGAGTACCCCGAGACCCAGTCATCGACCATCTTCGGGACGGAGGAAGACCGACTCCTCGAAGCGGGTAACATCGCGGGCGCAACCGAGCTCAATGTACGAACGTGGCTGAGCCGAGATGCCCCGCAGGAGGCGCGTGAGCTGGTCAGCGACGCTCAGCGCCACGCTTTTGAGGTCCAGCTAGCCGCCGACAGCGCTGCTGAACCACCGGAGCCGGAGGAGGTGTCGCTCGATCCGGCAGGGATCGAGGCTCCAACACTGGTGGTCGGCGGCGGCTACGACATGGATCGCTTCCTTCAGATCGCCAGGTACCTCTGGGAAGTCATGCCGAACGCACGCCTGATCGAACTGCCATGGGCCTGGCACTTGCCGAACCTCGAGCGCGCCGCCGAGGTCACCGACCTGATCATCGCCGCGCTTTCCTAACCGCTCCCGATACCGCATGCCGATATCTGCGGTGCCTCGGTGGGCTCGAAGATCGGAAATAACCGAGCCACGCCGCCGGGGGGACACGACGTGGCTCGGGGCCTTAGATCTATTCAGTTCTGGTGGTTCGTCGGTTCTCGCTTGATGGTCAGTTCTCGAGGTCAGTGATCCGACGGAGCATCACGCGCTTTTGCGGTGCTGGACCGGGCGGATCCCGCCAGCCCGTAGGACCGCGAGGCGCTCGGCGAGGATCTCCTCGAGCTCTTCACGGCTGCGACGCTCAAGCAGCATGTCCCAGTGGGTACGCGCCGGCTTCACCGGCTTTTCGTCCGGCACACTGCCGTCGACGCGGATCGCGGTTTGGCCGCAGGTCCGGCACTCCCACACAGAAGGAATCTCTGCCTCAACCGAAAACGGGACCTCAAAGCGATGGCCTCTGGGGCAGTTGTACGCGACCATCTGCCGCGGCGCCACCTCGACGCCGTCGTCGGTCTCGTAGCTGGTGGCCCCGAGGCGGGACCCGCGCAGCGCACGCTCACTCATAGCCCAGAGCCTCCTGCGCAATGGTCTTCGTCAGTTTCAGGGTTTGCCGGGGTCGTCCCCCGGCCAGCACACTTTCCTGCCGTCACAGTCAAAAACGCTTTAGCCACCTACGAGATTCCCGGTGTGCCTGATCCATTCACGTCGGATGTCCGATTAACCCCGCCTGAAACCCAAGGATGTCGGAGTTTGGCCACTTCTGCCCGACTTCTGACTCGCACGCAATGACTTCACGCCGGCTGCCCGCCGGTGGATCGAGTCGTTCACTCGCGAAGGGCGAGCCGAGGGGGAAGGTCGGCGATCCTTGGCGGTGGGGATGGCCGGCAAGGCGGATACGGCAACCAAGACGCCAATCCAGGGCCCGCGTCCGCTTCGTTGCGTTTGCAGATTTCGCGTCGGGCTAGGGGTCAGCGGCCAGATTGCGGCTAGTCGTCGAGCACCTCGCCCCGGATGAGCCGGGGCTCCGTGGCCGCGGGACCACGCGTGTACCGCGGACCCTCCCCGGCCGAGAACGTCGGCCCCCCGACGCGGATCACCCGAACCCGTCCGGTTCCGCGCCGCGCACGATAGGCCACATATGCGGAGAGCATCCGCCGTGCCAGCGGCCGGGTGAAGGGCAGCACGAAGAAGAAACCGAAGACGTCGGTGATGAATCCAGGGGTCAGCAGGAGCGTGCCGCCAACGAGGACGAGCCCGGCGTCGGCCAGCTCCTTGCTGGGAAGCCGTCCGCTCTCAAACGCTCCACGTAGAGACCGCCAGGCGCGCCTGCCTTCATGCCGGATGATCCATGCGCCGAGCGCGCTCTCGAAAAGGAGCAAGAGCACCGTCGGCCACGCACCGATGGCCTGACCGACCTGGATGATCACGAAAATCTCCAGGATGGGCACAACAAGAAACAAGATCGATAGCAGGATCAGCGGCAACTCTGCTCAGCGCCTCTCTAGCTGGCTCACAGCGCGGACGCCGCAGGGTGCGGCGCGTATAACCGTGGCAACGCCCCGCTACCGCGGGCTGTTCCCCCCGCCGCCGTGACTACGCTGCGGGCGAACCCGGTGCTGTACCCCCCACACAGTGATGCGCCAGAGCGCCTCGGTCACGATGGACCGGTTCATCTTGCTGGCGCCGTACTCCCGTTCAACGAAGGTGATCGGCACCTCGACGACGCGAAAGCCCGTCTGCAGCGCGCGCCATGCCAGGTCAACCTGGAAGCAGTAGCCCTGCGAAGCGACGTCGTCCAATCCGATCGACTCGAGCACTTTCCGGCGAAAGGCGCGGAAGCCGCCGGTCGCGTCATGCAGCGGAAGGCCCAGGACTATTCGCGCGTAGGTGTTGCCCCCGCGAGAGAGGATCTTGCGTGAGGCCGGCCAGTTGATGACCTCGCCCCCCGGTACCCAGCGCGAGCCGAGGACGAGGTCCGCGCCGGATGTGTCTGCGGCGTGAGATTCGCCCCACAGCGCCTCCAGCAGCCGAGGCAGTTCCTCCGGCCGGTGCGAGCCATCGGCGTCCATCTCGACGAAGACGTCGTAATCTCGCTCGAGCCCCCAGCGGAAACCAGTGATGTACGCGGCACCAAGGCCCTTCTTGCCATCCCGGTGGAGCACATGGACTTGGGCATCCTCGGCGGCGAGGCGATCGGCAAGCCGCCCCGTCCCGTCTGGACTGGCGTCGTCCACAATCAGGACATCGACCGACGGGACGGCAGCGCGAATCCGGCCGACGATCCGCTCGATGTTCTGAGCTTCGTTGTACGTCGGGACAACAACCAGCACCCGATCCGTCACGATGCCTCCGACGTCGTACTTTCGTGTACCTGAGCGACCGGCTGCACAACGCTATCCGGCGCCGCCGGTGCCGTTTTGCGTCGGCTACCGGCGATCGCCAGAGCCAACGCGACAAGCCCCACCCCGGCCAGCACCCACTCCGGCACATCGCCAACACGGTCGGCGAATGTGTATCCGCCTCGCAGTGGTGCGGGCGCAACGATCAGGTCCCGGGTGAATTCCTTCGAACGCTCCACAATCGAGCCGTTCGGGCTGATCAGCGCGCTGATTCCGCTGGTCGCAGCAATGAGCATGGACCGGCCGTGCTCCACCGCGCGCAGCCGCGAGATCGCGAGTTGCTGCTCGGTCTGCCCGGTGTGCCCATAGGTGGCGTTGTTGGTCTGGACCACGATCGCCTGCGCACCGTGCTTGACCGTATCTCGCACGACATCGTCATATGCCACCTCGAAACAAATCACGTCACCCAGCCTCGCCGCTCCCACCGTCAAGACACCCACCCGGTCGCCGGGCGAGAAGTCCCTCGGTATCCGGTCAAACCGGCTGATCCCGTTCTCCAGCAAGGACCGCAGCGGAACGTATTCGCCGAACGGAACCAGATGCCGCTTGATGTACGTCTCTCCCGGTCCGGTCACCGGATCCCACACAATGCCCATATTCTGCGGCCTGCCCTGTGGTCCGCTATCCACCACTGCCCCGACAAGCGTCGGTACGCCGACTGCACGCACCGCGCCGTCGATCAGGCTGCGGACCTCAGGATCGCGGTATGGGTCGATGTCTGTCGCGTTCTCCGGCCAGATCACGAGATCTGGCCGTGGAAGCTCGCCAGCCTCGATGCGCCTGGCGAGGTCGAGGGTGGCGGCGACGTGGTTGCGGACCACCGCCATCCGCTGGCCCTGGAAGTCAAGCCCGAGCCTTGGCACGTTGCCTTGGACGAGTGCGACGGTCACGCTGCGGTCCCCGCTCGTGGGAAGCGGTACGGCGAATCCCAGGGCGACGATCGCGCCAACGCCGGCGACCGCGACACCCACTGAGAGGAGCCGTTCCGGACGGCGGGTGGTGTAGACAGTCGTGACCGCGTACGCGAGAAGGGTCCCGGCGAGCGCGGTCAGGAATGTCACCAGCGGTGCGCCGCCGATTGCCGCGAATGGGGTGAGAGGCGTGTGGGCTTGGCCGAAGGCGAGCCGCCCCCATGGGAAGCCGCCGAAGGGCAGCCGGGCACGGAGCATTTCCGCACCCACCCAGAGCGCAGCATGGGCGAGCGGCCACCATCGCAGACGCGACGTGACCGCCAGTCCAGCGCCGAGTGCCGCCAGAACGGCGGACTCGACGAGGGTGAGTGCCACCCAGGCGTCCGCGCCGATCACGCGCATCCAGGAGAGCAGGATCGCGAAGAAACCGAGCCCGAAGACCATGCCTAGAGCGGCACCCATACGTGCCCGCACGCCGTCTGCCAGCAGGCTCAGCGTCGCGATCGCCGGGAAGGCAAGAGGCCACAGCCCGTAAGGCGGGAACGACAACGCCAGCACCAGGCCTGCGCCCAGCGCGGCCAGCAGCCGGGGCCACCGCCCGAGCACGTCAGAGCCGCGGCTCGGGACCACGAGCCGCGGCAGGCGGCGCGCGGAACCGTCGCGCGACAGCGGCGAGGCCACAGACGACTCCTTGGTTGCGGAAGACGACTGACCGTACAACGACTGGCGCGGCGAAGACATTGCTGGTGCAGGCGATCAGTCGCTGAGACGGGAAAGGCCCGTCGCGATCCTTCGGACCACGTGCTGTCCCGCTCGCTGCGGAACCTGCGCCTGTTGCCTAGTGGGCGCGAGGGCCTTTCCTGTGTCCTACCCCCGTGTCGGTCAGAACCGTCGCCTGCCCCCGAGATCGCTGTGGCTGCATAGCGGGGGCCGGACCGGTCGTCCTGCGGTGGGTTGCCTGCGAACGTGAATCCTGGCTGGGGGCGCGCTATCAGCACCCTGACGAGCGGGGATTTAGGTCGTTCACGCAGGTGGGAGGGCTTTAAGCAGCGAAGATCGACTGCGGGGAAAATTGGAGCGCGCTCCGAGGAGCGCGGCCAGCGCAGTGCGCTAGCTACGACTCCTCGGAGGCGTGATGAACTGGCAAGACATCACACACCTCCCTTCCGCCATGCGACAGTACGACTCGCTCTTTCTACCCGGACAGAGCCGCATCCGGCAAGCGACTCTCATGCAGGAACGACAATGGTGCCGGTTGCTCGGGTGACGATCAGCGGTGGATCGAGCACGTCGGCGGCGGAGGGCGCCTTGTCCGGCCGTGCCCGGCAGACGACACGGGCCTCGAACGCTACGCCTCGGCTTCGGCGGCCGACGCGAGTCACTGTCGCGGTCACCTCGACAACGTCGCCTGCCTGAACAGGCGCAACAAACTGGATGTTGTCATAAGACGCGAACAGCCCCTCGTCACCGTCGGTGCGGATGCACAGCTCGGTTGCGACGTCGCCGAACAGACCGAGCACATATGCGCCGTCAACGAGATTGCCGCCATAGTGGGCATGCGAATAAGGGATGTATCGCCGGTGCGTGACCGCCAGTCCGGTTCGAGGATCCTCGTCTCGTTTGCCGGTCACTGGACGCCCGCTCATGCGGCCGTACGTTCCGTGACCAGTGCGTGGACGAGGTAGCTGGCGACCTCGCCTGGCGTCGTGCCCTTACCGAAGATCCGGTCCACCCCAAGATCGCCGGCGGCTGCCTCGTCAAAGCGAGGCCCGCCGACGACGAGCAGCGGGCGTCTGTTTGCGGGATATGCCTCACGGAAGGCCGCGCTCATCTCGCGCGTGTTGTGGAGGTGGGCGTCTCGCTGAGTGACCACCTGGGAGACGAGCACGGCGTCCGCACGCTCCGACCGCGCCCGTTCCACCAGCGCGGGAACCGGAACCTGGGCGCCGAGGTTGACCACGCGCAGCTCGCGGTAGTACTCGAGCCCCTTCTCGCCGGCGAACCCCTTGATGTTGAGGATCGCGTCGATGCCGACGGTGTGGGCATCGGTGCCGATGCAGGCGCCGACGACGGTCAGCTTGCGGCGGAGCCGCTGCTTGATCCGCGCATTGATGTCCTTCGCTGAGAGCAGCGGGTACGCACGCTCGGCCACCCGCACCAGCGACAGGTCGACCAGGTGGTTCACCCGGCCGTACACGACGAAGAAGGTGAAGTCCGGACCCATCGCCTTTGCGTGAACCACTAGCGCAGGATCCATGCCCATTTTGGCGGCGAGCTGCGTCGCAGCCCCCTCCGCCCGCTTGTCGTGCGGGATCGGCAAGGTGAAGGAGATCTGGACCATACCGTCGCCGGTCGTGTCGCCGTACGGTCTGATGATCTTGCTGATCCCGACCGGCGGAGTGGCGATATCTGGTGCCGGCCGCTCGCTCTGGTCAGTCATCCCTGGCTCACCTCCAGAAGCTCGGTGGCCGGGTTGTAGTAGCCGGGCGCATGCGCGACGACGCCCTCGTACCCCTTGCCGGCAGTCGCCGGGCGGCGCATGAGACCGAATGTGCCGTCCGCGATCGCCTCGAGCAGCGTGTCGTCGACGATCCGCTCCAGCAGGTCGACCGCCTCGTCGAGCACCTGCGCGGCCCGTTTGGCGATAAACCCGTCCGGTGCCGGGCGGAAGTCCTCGTGCAGGTTGCCCGCGGCATTCAAGACGTAGCGGACATTTTGCAAGGCCAGGTCCCGGTCGGACAGCCACGGTGTCACGACGGCTTCGGTCATCATGCCGACGAGGAGGATCCCCTGCCCGGTCAGCGCTCCGGCCAGGTTGAAGAAGCCGTCGAGGAGGTGGCCGCGGAACACATCCCCTGTCATGTGCCTCGTGGGTGGCATCCACTTGAGTGGCGCCGCTGGGAAGAGCTCCCTGGCGAGCAGCGCGTGGGCAAGCTCGAGCCGGAATGACTCCGGCAGGTCGGGGTTGATCTCGAATGCATGACCAAGGCCGAGCTGCGCGTCCGGCAGGCCTGCTTCCTTGGCGAAGTATTCGTTGAGCAGCTGGGACACCGTGACGGTGTGCGCAGCCTCGACGGCGTCGGCGGTCGTCAGGTAGTTGTCCTCGCCGGTGTTGATGATGATTCCGGCGCGGGCGTGAATCTGCCGCGCGAAGCGCTGATCGACGAAGGTACGAATCGGATTGATGTCGCGGAAGAGGATCCCGTACATCGAGTCGTTCAACATCATGTCAAGCCGTTCGAGGCCGGCGAGCGCGGCAATCTCCGGCATGCACAGGCCGGAGGCATAGTTCGTCAGGCGCACATAGCGGCCGAGTTCCTTCGACACGTCGTCTAGCGCGGCGCGCATCAACCGGAAGTTCTCCTGGGTCGCATAGGTTCCGGCGTAGCCCTCATGGGTCGCGCCTTCAGGCACGTAGTCCAGAAGTGACTGTCCGGTCGACCGGATCACGGCGATCACGTCTGCGCCTTCGCGAGCCGCGGCCCGGGCCTGCGGAATGTCTTCGTAGATGTCCCCGGTCGCCACGATCAGGTAGATCCACGGTCGCTGCTTGGGATCGCCGAGCTTTGCGACGAGCCGGTCTCGTTCGGCCCGCCGCCTATCGATGGTCGCCAGTCCTCGCGCAACGGCTTTCCGCGCTGCGGCCGCGGCGCGGGTGGCGTCCCGGCCGGCGGGCATGCGGAACGACACGGAACCAGCCGCCGACTTCTGCGCGAGGGTGGTGAGGTCGAGTCCGCCGGTGAGCAGCGCATCCCACACCGGCAAGGAGACGCCGTGCTCCAGCCCGACATCGTGGTGGACCGCATCGACGAGCCGGTTCGCCCAGGGGATGCCCTCGACGTCGGCGCCGGACAGTCCTGCGAGCCGGAGCACGGCACGTTCGACCGACACGGTGGTGTGCGTCCGCGCCAGCTTGACGATCGGCCGTCCGGCCTTCTTGGCGAGCGCTCGAGCCTGGCGCACCGTTGCGGGGTCGAGCTGGAGCTTCCCGCCGCCGCCGGCGGGCGCGGTTCTCCTGGAGGCTCGCGCGTTGGACCTGGTCACGTGAACGCTCCTTTTGCGGGGTAGGCCGTCGAGTGACGGCGACGGCGGTCTTCACGACGGGCTACCGAATATCGTCTGCCCACGTACGACCGTACGAAGACACCTGGGCAGGTCGGCTTCGGGCGAGAGATCGGGCAGGTCGGCTCCATCGGCGGAAGCGGTATCCCAGACCGCGTAGGTGGCCGATGCCCCACGTGTCAGTGCTCCTTCGGCGTCCCGCCTGGCCACCCGCCAGCCGCCGACGGTGTGCGCGGCGAACGCGTCAGCCAGCGAGATCCGCTGTTCGGGGACATGGTGGGACACCGCGGCGCGTACCGTGCCCCATGGATCGAGCGGAGTGACTGGTGAGTCCGATCCCAGGGCGAGCGCCACTCCCCCAGCCTGCATCGCAGCGTATGGGTTGAGGGTGAGCGCGCGAGCCGGACCGAGCCGCTGGGCGTACATCCCGCTCGAGCCTCCCCAGAGCCGGTCAAAGGCAGGCTGCACACTGGCGTAGACGCCGAGTCCCGCCATCGTCGCCACCATCCACGGCTCGATCATCTCGGCATGCTCGATGCGGTGGCGTACCTGCCGCATGGCTGGGGTTCCGACGATGCCCGCGGCCTCCTCGAAGCCGCGCACGACGGCTTCCATCGCGCCGTCGCCGATCGCATGGAAGCCCGCTTGGACACCCGCTTGCGTGCACGCGACGGCGTGGTCACGGACCTGGCTGGCGGTGAGATAGGCAAATCCGCTGGTGTCCAGGTCCGCGTAGGCCGTACGCAGGCAGGCCGTGTGCGAGCCGATCGCCCCGTCCGCGAAGAGGTCGCCTGCGGCACCCAGCGCACCCAGCTCGCGCGCCCGCTCCACCCCGCCGAGCTCGCCCCAGTAGGGGATGATCTCCGGATGCCTCGGCTCCGCCGCGACCATCTCGAGTAGCGAACGGAGGTCGTCCTCGCTGGAGATGTCGGGCCCGGCGAGCTCGTGGATCGCCCCGATACCGAGCTCGGCGGCGCGGCGCAGCGCCGCCCGCTGGGCGGCTTGCCGCTGACCGGTGGTCAGGGCCGCCCTGACTACCTCACGGGCCACGTGATGGGCGTCCCTGCTGACATGGCCGCTGTCCGCATAGCCCGGCCGCGTCCTGATTTCTGGTGCAACGGCGAGGAGTGCGCTCGATACAGCCGCGGAATGAACGTCCACCCGCGAGAGGTAAACGACACCTCCGTACGACGCCCTATCGAGCTCTTCACGCCTCGGCGGCCGGCCCTCCGGCCAGCGGGTCTCATCCCAGCCGTGGCCGACCACGGCGCCGCCGCGGTTGCGCCTGGCGTACGCCTCGACCGCCGCGAGCGCATCAGTCAACGAGGTGACCTCGGTCAGGTCGAGCCCGGTCAGTGCCAGGCCCGTCGAGGTGGTGTGAACATGCGCGTCCACGAACGCCGGGGTGACGAGAGCGCCGTCGAGACGGACCGTTTCGTCAGGCGCGCGGCCCGTCCGCTCCAGAAAGGCGGTCGCTCCATCCTCAGAGCCGACAAACTCGATGACGGCCCCTCGCACAATCATTGCGGAGGGCGCTGCGCCGCCGAGGTGGGAACCCGGCGCATAGATCCGGCCGCCGCGCAAGAAGGTGATGGGAGGCGTGACGCCTTCGGTCCCGGTGTCCGTCACGCCGCCCAGTGTCCCCATCACGTGCATCGCTTTGCCACTACGCCGGTCGGCCGTCACGTTCGGACAGGACAAGGCGGGCCTCAAACAGTTGGCGTACACCGGCGTCGGAGCGCAGCAGGTCGAGTGCGTACGCCGCATGTCCCGGCAGGTAGCCGTTCCCGACCAGCATCGTCACGTCCGCGGCGAGCCCTTCTGCCCCGAGTGCGGCGGCGGAGAACGACGTAGCCATCGAGAAGAAGATCACGGTGCCGCCATCGGCGGTGGACAAGATCGCCCCGTGCTCACAGCCCGGCACATCAACGCAGACGACCGTGATGTCGGCCGCCTGGCCGCCCAGCGCGGTTCTCACCGCAGTCGAGACTGCGAGCGGATTCCGCGCATCCGCCAGCATGATCTCGTCGGCGAGACCGGCGCGACGCAGGGCGACCGCCTCGTGCTCGACCGGTACGACTCCCACCAGGGCCTTGGCCCCGGCACGGCGGGAGGCGGCAAGCGACATCGATCCGCTCTTTCCGGCAGCGCCGATCACCGCGACCGACGGCGCCCGACCCCGGTCGGCGTACTGCCCGACTACTCGGGCGGTCAGTGCGGGCGCGCCGCAGACGTCCATGACCGCCATGGCCAGCGGAGCCGGCAGGTCATCCGGGATTACCGCAGCGATGGATCGGCCAAAGAGGATCGCGTGGCCTCGCGCCGGGGCCTGCTCCGATCGCCCATCCCACTGCTCGAGACCATCCGTGATCACCAACGGGGTCAGCGTCAGCGACACCAGCGTGGTGATGTGATCACCGACCTTGAGGCCGAGCGGTGATCCTGGACCGACCTCGTCCACAACGCCGGTCAGCATGCCGCCAGATCCAGTGACGGGGTTGTGCATCTTGCCACGGGTCTTGATGATCTCCAGCACCTCGGCCCGGACAGCGTCGCCGTCGCCGTCGTGCTTGTCGTAGAGCTGCCGAAACGAGGCCGCGTCAAGGTTGAGCCGCTCGACCCTGATCCGAACTTCGTCCGTGCCGATCCGAGGGTTTGTGTCCAGCCTGTCGGCAGCCTGTGGCAACACACCCGCCGGTTCGATCACCCGATGCAGGCCGACCGAGCGGTTCGCGGCAGCGAGCGCCGGCTCTTCCGTCACTCTTCCTCCATAGTGTGGATAGTCGATGTCGATCTTGGCTGTGGCGTGGAGCCGCCCGTGCACACCACCCGCAATATGAGATCGACACGACGACTCCGGGTTTGGCGCCAGCGCGTGCCGGACGCTACCGTACACCGGAAATCTTCCGGTCTGTCGTAGAGTCTGCCGAAGTATCTTTCCTAGTCTGACGGGTAGGCAGGCATTTACGCCATAATCGAAGGGCTCAGGAGGGCTTGTGAACGAGCAGCACGTCGACGCGGAGGCCCGCGCCCGGCTGGTCCCCCAGCCGTACACCTACGTGCGCCGTGAGCTGGTCGAACCTGACTGGACCCGCTTCCCGGCGTGGAGGGACGTCACCTCGGAGGAGTGGGAGTCCGCTCAATGGCAGCGTGCGCACTGTGTGAAGAACGTCAAGCAGCTGCGCGAGGTGACCGGAGATCTGCTCGACGAGCGTTTCTTCGCCGACCTGGAGCGGGACCAGGCCGAACGGGCGACGATGTCGATGCTCATGCCACCGCAAATGGTCAACACGATCGCGTCTGGGGTGGCCCCGGGAGGTCCCGGCTCGTGGACTGAGGCGTGGTATGCCGACCCGGTCCGCCGCTACATGCTGCCCGTCTTCTCCGACCGGCGCACCGACTGGCCGTCCCACCCACACGCCACCCGCGATTCGCTGCACGAGCACGAAATGTGGACGGCAGAGGGTCTGACCCACCGGTACCCGACAAAGGTGCTCGCCGAGCTGCTCCCGACCTGTCCGCAGTACTGCGGTCATTGCACCCGAATGGACCTCGTGGGCAACTCGACACCCCAGGTCGAGAAGCTCAAGCTCGCGCTGAAGCCGGTCGACCGCTTTGCGGCGCACCTGGACTATCTGCGGGCCAACCCGGGCGTGCGGGACGTGGTCGTGTCCGGCGGTGACGTCGCCAACCTGCCGTGGCCTCGTCTCGAGTCGTACGTCGACGGGCTGCTCGACGTCGACAACATCCGCGACATCAGGCTCGCGACCAAGGCCCTGATGGGTTTGCCTCAACATTGGCTGCAAACCGATGTCGTCGACGGTATGACCCGGCTATCGACGAAGGCCCGCTCACGGGGTGTGTCCATCGCCATCCACACCCACGTCAACTCTGCACAGTCGGTGACGCCGCTGGTCGCTCGCGCTGCCCAGACGATGCTGCAGACCGGGATCCGCGACGTACGCAACCAGGGCGTACTCATGCGCGGTGTGAACGACTCCGAATCCGCTCTGCTCGACCTGTCTTTCGCGCTGCTCGACGGCGCATCGATCATGCCGTACTACTTCTACATGTGCGACATGATCCCGTTCAGTGAGCACTGGCGGCTCTCGGTCCGCGAGGCGCAGCATCTGCAACACGGCATCCTCGGCTACCTGCCTGGCTTCGCTACGCCGCGGATCGTCTGCGATGTCCCCTACGTGGGCAAGCGGTGGGTGCACCAGGTTCAGGAGTACGACACCGTGCGCGGCATCAGCTACTGGACCAAGAACTACCGCACCGGCATCGAGCAGGACGACGACACAGCAACTCAGCGGACCTATGAGTACTACGACCCGATCTACACCCTGCCCGCCGAGGGGCAGGCCTGGTGGCGCGAGCACGGCGGCGATCATCTTGCCGCCGCCGAAGAGCGCGCCGCTGCCTCCCGGGCCGCTGCCGCCGCCCAGCACGCGGCTGTGAACGTCTAGCGCCCGCTCGCTCCCGCGCCGCTCCCCTCCCTAGCTCCTCGATCAGGCATGCGTACGCCCGCCCTGGCAGATCGCTGAATCTGCGGGGCGGGCGTACGCACGACTGATCCAGTCGGAGGTGTGATCGCTACTTGACTGATCCTGCGAGCACTCCTTGGACGAAGTAGCGCTGGAAGGAGAAGAACACGATGAGAGGAATAATCAGCGACACGAAGGCCCCGGGTGCCAGGACGTCGAAATTGCTTCCGAACTGACGTACCTGCTGTTGCAACGCAACCGTGAGCGGCTGAGAGTTGCGGTCGGCGAAGATCAGCGCCACCAGCAGGTCGTTCCAGACCCAGAGAAACTGGAAGATCGTCAGTGACGCGATCGCCGGCAGCCCGAGCGGCAGGATCACCCTGCGGAAGATCGTAAACTCGGTGCCGCCGTCCATTCGGGCCGCCTCCAGCAGATCACGAGGTATGCCCGCGAAGTAATTTCGGAGCAGGAAGATCGCAAAAGGTAGTCCGAATGCCACGTGATAGAGGACGACACCAGCGATCGAGCCGAAAATCCCCAGGTCGGCATAGAGCCGCGCGATCGGGATCAGTCCCACTTGGACGGGTACGACGAGCAGGCCAACGACGATGATGAACAGCCAGTCCCGACCGGGGAAGTCAAGCCAGGCGAAGGCATATCCGGCGAGGGATGCGACGAGGACGACCAGGAGAGTCGCCGGCACGGTGATGTAGATCGTGTTGAAGAACGCGTCGACGATGGTGTTGTTGTTGAACAGGTTCCGGTAGTTCTGGAAGGTGAGCTGCGACGGGTCCGTGAAGACCGTCCACCAGCCACTGGAGACGTTCTCCGACTCCGGCCGTAGTGAAGCGACCAACAAACCGAAGGTCGGCACCAGCCAGATCAACCCGATCACGGTGAGGATCACCAGGACGAGGCCGGTGCCCAGGCGGTTGACGATCCTGGACGCGACGCTGCGCCTCGGTGCGCCTTCGGCGCTCATCGTCGGCTGCTCGACGGCGACTGCGGTCATTGCTGCTCCTGGCGGAACCTACGGATGTTGAAGATCATCGCGGGTACGACGAGAACGAAGAGGAAGACCGCGATCGCGCTGCCGAGGCCCTGGTTGTTCCCGCCGCCGAAGGACGTCAAGTACATCTGGAGCGCGAGCACGTTCGCGTCTGGCTGGGTCGAGCCCGGCGCGATGATGTAGACGAGGTCGAAGATCTTCAGGACGTTGATGACGAGCGTCACGAGCACCACGATGAGGACGGGCGCGAGCAATGGCATGGTCACTCGCCGGAAAACCTGGAATTCGGTCGCACCGTCCACCCTGGCCGCCTCGAGCGCCTCCCTGGGAATGGCGGCGAGCCCGGCGCCGATCAGCACCATCGCGAAGCCAGCCCACATCCAGACATAGGAGGCGATAATCGACCAGGTCACCAGCGTTGGGCCAAGCCAGGTGACGCCGTTGAAGGGCGCGGCAAAGTTGGACTTGGGCAGCCGCAGATTGTAGGAACCGGACGTCAGGTCGTTGAAGACGAACGAGCCATCGTCTTCGGCCTTGGTCGACCCCACCACCTTGCCGTTCTGCAGGGCTTCGACCTTCATACCCGGCAGACCCTTCTCCTTGGGATCCACCGCGTTTGGCTGCCCGCCGCCACCTGGAGCGAAGTCGAGCCACACCACACCGCGCAGGCCGGAGCCGCTGACCGACGTCGCGGCAGGTGCCGCATTGCTGGGGATCTTGTTCTGCGGCAGCCCCACCAGCGGTAGCTGCGCGGGCTGGCCGGGTGAGACCGTGGCGGACGTCGTGAAGGACCCACCCTGGTTGACGAGCGCCTGTGGGTCTCGGGGACGGGCGCCAGTGAAGTCCGACGGCGACTTGAAGATGTCGTGGATGCCGACGAGCGCTGCGTTGAGCACGCCGATGTTCGGATCCTCGTCGTAGACGAAGCGGAAGATGACACCGACGGCGAGGAAGGAGATCGCCATCGGCATGAAGACGAGTGTCTTGAATGCGGTGGCCCAACGGATTCGCTCGGTGAGGACCGCGAAGATCAGTCCGAGGGACACCACGAACACCGGCGCCACAGCCACCCAGATCACGTTGTTCTTGATCGCGGTGAAGGTGGACTTGTCGGTGAACATGTCCTTGTAGTTGCCCAGGCCGACGAAGTCTGCGATTTGCTGGCCGTAGAAGCTGCGGTAGACGGTGTAGATGATCGGCCAGACCACCAGCACGCCGAGCAGGAGCAGGGCGGGCAGCAGGAAGAACAGTCCGGGCCAGCTGATGACTCGCTCTGTAATCCGGGTCCTGCCGCGCCGCTCGCCCTCCGGCGGCGTGCCGGTGTCGTCAATCGGCCCGGCGGCAGCGGGGGTGCCTACGGCGGTACCGGCGGGCGGGGAACTCTCGTCCCCCGCCGCCGGTGCCGTGGTCTCCTTGTCAGCCATTGCTTACTTGAACGCCGCCTTGGCGTCCTTCTCGAGCTGGGCAGCGGTCCCTTGGACATTGCTGGGTTTCTTCAGGAAGTCCTGCAGGTCCTTCCATTCCCCCTTGCCGACCGTGCCGCCGAACGCAGCGGGAGCCAGGTCGGACATGTCAAAGCGAACGGTGTCACCCGCGCCGACGACCGCTGCGCCTATGGATTTGGAGATGTCGTCTGGGTACTTCGATGGGTCAAGGTTCTTGTTCGCCGAGGTGTACCCTCCCAGCGCGGCCCAGACCGCCGCCGCCTCAGGTGAGGCGAGGTAGGCCAGGAATGCCTGCGATGCCGGGTTGTCCTTGAGGAGAACCGCCACGTCGCCGCCGCCGACCACTGGGGCCTGCGCTCCGGCCGCCGGGAACGGGAACATCAATGCGTCCTGGCCGACCTTCGACTTCGTGCTGTCGGTGATGACGCCGGCGACGAAGTCACCCTCGTAGACCATGGCCGCCTTCGACTTGTCACCGAAGACGTTCGTCACCGAGGTCGGGAAGTCGGTCTGCAGAGAACCGGACGAGCCGCCGGCGAGCAGCTTCTGGTCGCCCCACAGTTGGCCAAGCGTCTCTAGCGCCTTGGTCACCGACGGGTCGGTCCACGGGATCTCGTGCTTGGACAGCTGGTCGTACTTGTCCGGGCCGGCCTGGCTGAGGTAAACGTTCTCGAACCAGTCGGTTAGCGTCCAGCCGTCGGCGCCGCCCACCGACACCGGCGTGACACCAGAGTCCGAGATCGTCTTCGCGTCAGTGACGAATTCATCCCAGGACTTCGGTGGGTTACTGATGCCCGCGTCCTGGAACGCCTGCTGGCGATACCACACGGTCGACTTGTTGGCGACCTTGTAGTAGACGCCGTAGAGCGTGCCGTTGACGCTAGCAAGCGTCTTCCAGATCGGTGAGAAGTTGGCGTCGACCGCCGCGTTGACGTCCGCGTTGGGCTTCTTCAGCGAGCCCTGGTTGGCGAACTGGACCAGGACGCCCTGCTGCGGGAGCAACGCGACGTCGGGCGGAGCGCCACCCTCGATCTTGGAACCGAGATACGTGCTGACGTTGTCGCCGGTGGGCGTGTACGTCACGGTTGCCCCGGTCTTCTGGGTGAACGCGTCGAGCACCTTCTGGAAGTTCTGTTGCTCAGTGCCGGTCCACACCGCAGCGACCTCGATCTTCTGGCCCTTGAGGTTCTGGGCCTGGGTGGTGCTGCCGCCGCCACCATTGTCGTCGTCCCCGCCGCACGCGGCTGCTCCGAGAGCGAGGGCGAGCAGGATGGGAAGCGTACGTGTTATGCGCCTCATGCGCGGTGTCCTCTCTTACATGTGAGATTTCTTGCAGAGTGGAGACGAGACATCGCCTCCTACTCCCCCCAAATCGACAGTCCAGTCTCCGGGTCGAAGTAGTGCAGTCGGTCGGTGGAAATGTGCACGGTCACCGGCTCGCCGACCCTCACCCTCGTCCGCGGGCTGAACCTGGCGACCATGTCGGTCTGCGCCTTCTCCTCGAGTCCGAGGACGTCGGTCCCTACGTCGCGGGCGAGTTCTTTGGTGTCGTCGGTCACGACCTGCGGCGCATCGACGACGAAGTGGACGAGCACGTCGGACCCCATGGCCTCGACCAGGTCGGCCGTCGACTGGAGCCGGCTGCCTGCCTCGTCCGTGACGAGGGCCGCGTCCTCCATGTCCTCTGGCCTAATTCCCACGACCACCTGCCGACCGAGGTAGTCCCGCAGCGCCGGCCGCTGGTTGAGCACCTCCCGGCCGATCTGGAGCTTCTGGCTGCCCAGGTCCAGCTCGAGGTCGCCATCCTCGCCACCGATGAGGGTGCCCTGCAGGAGGTTCATCGCCGGAGAGCCGATAAAGCCCGCGACGAAGAGATTGTTCGGGTGGTCATAGAGAACCTGCGGCTCTGCCACCTGCTGGAGCTCACCCTTCTTCATGACAGCCACCCGATCGCCGAGTGTCATCGCCTCGGTCTGGTCGTGGGTGACGTAGATAGTGGTGACGCCCAGGTCACGCTGGATGCGCGCGATCTCGGCGCGCATCTGCACCCGAAGCTTCGCATCGAGGTTGGACAGCGGCTCGTCCATCAAGAACGCCTGCGGCTCCCTGACGATCGCGCGACCCATGGCGACTCGCTGCCGCTGACCGCCGGACAGATTGCGCGGCTTGCGGTTGAGGTAGTCCTCGAGTCCGAGGATCCGCGCGGCGTCGTCGACCCGGCGGTTGATCTCGTTCTTGGGCAGCTTGCGCAGCTGAAGGCCGAAGCCGATGTTGTCCCGCACCGAGAGATGCGGATAGAGCGCATAGCTCTGGAACACCATTGCGACGTCGCGATCGCGGGCCGGGACCCTGTTGACGACCCGGTCGCCGATGCGGACTTCGCCCTCGCTGATGTCCTCGAGGCCCGCGACCATGCGGAGGGCCGTGGTCTTCCCACAGCCAGATGGACCGACGAGGACAAGGAACTCCTTGTCGTCGATGTCCAGGTTGAGATCTCGCACCGCGCGGGTGCCGTCGGGATAGACCTTGCCGACATGGGAGAGTACGACTTCTGCCACGCGAGCGCTCCAAGCGACAGAGCTGGCCGGACCCGTCGAACGGGGCGTCGCCGTTATGCAGAGCCAGCGGGACACCGGCCAGAGCGGACCTGCCCAGAGCCCAGCACGACGGATCGCGGTCAGCCGACGTTGCACCATCTGCGAGTCCGACTGGAAATCGTCGCCAACGGCGTATCCCCAGGCGGGCTCTTCTGTTTCGCTCAGTGTGTCACTGATGCCCGGGGTGGATGCCCATTGCGGGTGCTATGCGTGACCCAATCGTGATCAATACGGAGAGTCGCCGCGGCCGGCCGATCAAGCTAAACAGCAGGTGGACGCGACTCAAACGGCGTACTCAGCACCACCGTCGTCCGGGTGGAGACCCCCGCCTTAGCGCGGATCACGCCGATGAGTGTCTCGAGGTCGCCAGGTGATCCGACGCGCACCTTGAGGATGTAGTTCTCCTCCCCGGCGACGCTGTGGCAGGCCTCGATCTCCGACAGGTCGGCGAGCCGGTCCGCAGTGTCGTCAGGGGCGCTCGCCTCCAGCGGCTTCACCGAGATGAAGGCCGTGAGCGGGAGCCCGATCGCCTCAGCGTCCACCACGGCCGCGTAGCCCTTGATCACGCCGCGCTGCTCGAGCCGGCGGACACGCTGATGCACCGCGGAGGTCGACAGGCCGGTGGCCTTGCCGAGATCCGTATAGCTCATCCGCCCATCGTGGCTGAGCAGCGTGATGATCTGCCGGTCGAGGTCTTCCACGCTCGTACGGTAGCCGTTCGATCCCGCACAAGCGGATCATTGCGCAGTCGCGCCTCATGCCCTGCGGGATTGGAACAAGGTGCCCGTCATCAGAGTGGGCGCCGGCTCAGCCGACGGCAAGATCGCGGCCGATGACCAGGCGCTGGATCTGGTTGGTCCCCTCGACAATCTGCAGGACCTTGGCCTCTCGGAAATAACGCTCGACCGGATATTCCGCGACATAGCCGTACCCGCCGAGCACCTGGACGGCATCGGTGGTGACCTTCATCGCCATGTCGGTGCAGAACAGCTTCGCCATCGCTGCTTGGGCCCGGTACGGCCGGCCGGCGTCGCGCCGTCGCGCGGCGGCGAGATAGAGAGCGCGCCCGGCGGTCACGGCCGTCGCCATGTCCGCAAGCATGAACTGGAGACCTTCGAAGTCCATGATCGGCCGGCCAAACTGCCGCCGCTGGCGTGCCCAGTCGACGGCTGTGTCCAGAGCAGCCTGCGATAGTCCCACCGCGCACGCCGCGATCCCCAACCGACCGCCATCGAGCGCGGCGAGCGCGATCGGGAAGCCCTGGCCCTCGGCGCCGATGCGTCGGGTCGCGGGAATCCGCGCACCGTCGAACATGACCTGCGTGGTGGGTGACGCGGACAGGCCCATTTTTCGCTCCGGCGGCGCCGCGGCAAGCCCGGGTGTATCGCCGGGGACCAGGAAGCACGTGATGCCGCGCGAGCCGTCGTCAGACGTCCGTGCCATCAACGCGTAGAAGTCCGCCTGACCGCCATGGCTGATCCATGCCTTCGTGCCCCGTACGACATAGTCGTCCCCCTCCTTGATCGCCCGCGTCGTCATCGCCCCGGCGTCGGAGCCCGAGTGTGGCTCGGACAGACAATAAGCACCGAGTAGCTCGCCACCGACAACATCCGGGAGCCAGCGGCGCTTTTGCTCTTCGGTCCCATGCGCCGCCAGAGGATAGGCCGCCAGTGTGTGAACGCTCACGCCGAGGCCGACCGTCAGCCAGGCCGACGCCAGCTCCTCGACGACCTGGAGGTAAACCTCGTACGGCTGTGCGCCGCCGCCGTACTCCTCGGGATAAGGCAGCCCGAGAAGGCCGGCCCTGCCTAGCGTCACGAAGGCGTCGCGCGGGAAGCGGTGCGCCTCCTCGTCTCCTGCCGCTCGCGGCGCCAACTCAGCGGAAGCCAGCTCGTGTGCCAGCTTGAGCAGCTCCACGGCCTCGGCGGTCGGTAGCTCGCGATCGACGGCGGATCGGGTCACGGTTGGTCCCGGGGTTGCGCCTGCTGGTCAGGCCGGCAGGACAGTGAGTTCTCGTGGCCGCAGGTTGAGCCGTTCGACGCCGGTCTCCGTACACGCCACGATGTCTTCGATCCGGGCTCCGTGCCGCCGGGGCAGGTATATGCCCGGTTCGATGGAGAACGTCATCCCCGGCTCCAACGGGAGGTCGTTCCCCGCCACGATATAGGGATCCTCGTGAACGTCGAGGCCGATGCCGTGGCCGGTGCGGTGGACGAAGTATTCGCCGTAGCCGGCGCCCGCGATGACGTCTCTGGCGGCAGCGTCGACGGCCTCGCACGCCATCCCGGGCTGGACCGCGTCGCAGGCGGCGACCTGAGCGGCGAGGAGGACCTCGTAGTACGCGAGGAAGTCATCGGGGGGCTCGCCGACGGCATACGTGCGCGTCTCATCCGAGCAGTAACCGGCCTCGGTGGTGCCCCCGATGTCGACCACGACCGGGTCGCCGGGCTGGATCACCCGGTCGGATGTGTCGTGGTGCGGGCTGGCGCCGTTCGGGCCCGACCCGACGATGACGAAGTCGACGCGCACATGACCCTCGGCGATGATCGCGTCGGCGATGTCCTTGCCCACGTCGCGCTCGCTGCGGCCGGCCCGCAGCCAGTCGCCCATCTGCTCATGGACGCGGTCGATCGCCTGCCCGGCGCGCCGCAGCTCCTCGATCTCCTCTGGACTCTTGCGCATCCGCAGCTCACGCAAGATGTCACCGGCCAGCCGCTGGTCCGCCGCGGGCAGCGCACGGCGGAACCCCAGAACCTTTTCGGCCCACATGTGGTTGTCCACTGCGACTGCCCTGGCGGTGGGAATCGCCTCTGCGACCAGCGCGTACGGATCCTCGGTTTCACCCCAGGCCTTGATGTCCAAGCCCAGCTGGCCCACCGCAGACGCCTCTGCGGCAGGCTTCTCCAGTTGGGGTACGAACAGCACGGGGTCGCCTGCCGCTGGCACCACGAGGCAGGTCAGGCGCTCCAGCGGCATCGCACCATAGCCGATGAGGTAGCGCAGATCGGTGCTTGGCGCGATCAGCAGGGCATCGAGTCCGGACTCGGCGGCGGCCTTCTGCGCACGAGCCAACCGGTCATGAAGGTGGGCGGTCACGAGCGCCAGGTTAGCGGCCGCCAGCAGGCTGTCGCCGCCGTGGTGGAGAATGCCGGGCGTGGGATCGCGCCTGATGCTGCTTGACGCCGCCTCGCTCTATTTCCGTGCGTTCTTCGGCGTTCCTGAGACGACGACAGCGCCTGACGGCACCCCGGTCAACGCTGTGCGTGGCTTCCTCGACATGGTCGCCTACCTGGTGGCGCGCCAGCGGCCGACGGACCTGGTGGCATGCATGGACGCCGACTGGCGGCCGGCCTTCCGGGTGGCTGCCGTCCCGTCCTACAAGGCGCACCGCCTCGCGCCCGACGGTCACCTCGAGATCGTCCCCGACACTCTCGAGCCGCAGATCCCGATCATCGAGGCCGTCCTGGCCGCGCTCGGCATCGCGGCGGTCGGTGCGCCGGGCTACGAGGCTGATGACGTTCTCGGCACCTTGTCCGCGCACGCGAGCATGCCGACGGACGTCGTGACCGGCGATCGCGATCTCTTCCAGGTCGTCGACAACGCCCGCGAGGTCCGGGTGCTCTACACCGGGCGAGGCGTACGCAACCTCGAGATCGTCGATGAGGCCTTCATCGAGAAGAAGTACGGAATCCCCGGACGCGCCTATGCCGACTTCGCGACGCTGCGCGGGGATCCCAGTGACGGCCTGCCCGGGGTCGCAGGGATCGGCGAGAAGAGCGCCGCGTCGCTGATCGCCGGTTACGGTTCGATCGAGAACTTGCTCGCTGCGCTCGACGACCCGCAGTCGGGGCTCGCACCCGGCATGCACCGCCGCCTGGCCGACGCACGAGATTATTTGGCCGTGGCACCATCGGTCGTCCGGGTGGTCACCGACATCGCGCTTCCGCAGTTCGACAGCACACGCCCGACCGAACCTGCCGATCCGGTCGCTCTGGTGGCTCTCGCTGATCGCTGGAACCTCGACAGTCCGCTCAACCGCCTGCTCAACGCACTTGGTGATCGGTAACGTCCAGGTTGCAAGATCCTCCTAGGGCGACGCTGGACCAACCGAACCTGATCGTCAGCCGACCGACGAGTAGGCGACCACCCCTCGGCGGAGTGCATCGACGGCGGCCCGCGCGTTGCCGGCGATCGGCGAGGCCGCATCTGCCGCGCCGGCGGCGTCAGCGATCTGACCGAGCAGGTCGATGAGCTGCCGGACCCAGCGGACGAAATCTCCGGCAGAGAGATCACTGCCAGTGAGGACCGCGTCGAGGCTCTGACCTGATGCCCACCGGTATGCCGCCCAGGCGAAGCCGAGATCCGGTTCGCGGAGGAAGTCCAGCCGGTGCTCCTTCTCCAGCGCGTCGAGCTCGGCCCACAGCTTCACCATCGCGCCGAGCGCATCCCTCGCCGCGCCGCCGGGCAGTCGCGGCGGGGCGACCTCGTCTGGTTGGCGGGCCTCATAGACCAATGCGGAGACGACGGCAGCGAGTTCTGCGACAGAAAGGTCGTCCCACTGGCCAGCGCGCAGACACTCGGCGGTGAGGAGGTCGAGCTCGGTGTAGAGCCGCGCGAGCCGCCTGCCCTCGTTCGTGACGTCCCCGTCGGCGAGGTAGCCGAGAGACTCGAGCAGCGCACACACCCGGTCGAATGTACGGGCGATCGTGTTGGTACGTCCCTCCACCCGCCGCTGCAGTCCGGCGGTCTCCCTTTGCAGGCGGAAATACCGCTCCGCCCACCGGGCGTGGTCCTCCCGGTCAGGGCAGCTGTGGCAGGGGTGGCGGCGGATCTCATCGCGCAGCCGGGTGATCTCGGCGTCATCACCGGGCCCGACGCGCCGTTGCGAGCGGGCGGCCTGGCCCGGGCTCAGCCCCTTTTCTGCCGCCAGGTTCCGCAGCGAAGAGGTCAGGTCACGCCGCGACTGCGCCGATCGCGGATTGAAGCTACGCGGGATGCGCATTCGGTCCAGCGCTTCGACCGGCGCGGGGAAGTCGACCAGCGAGAGCTTGACTACCTGCCGCTCCGCGGTGAGGACCGTCGGACGCGGATCTTCCCTGCCGGCGGAGAAACCGGGATCCAGTGTCACGGCGAGCCCAGCCCTGCGGCCTGCCGGCACTCGGATCACATCGCCGGGCCGCAGCCGCTCGAGAGACTGGATCACTGCCGCCCGCGTCGCCGTCTTACTACGTCTGGCAAGGTCGGCCTCGCGGTCGGACAGCTCCCGCCGCAAGGCGGCATACTCCATGAAATCCCCGCGATCACAGGTCGCCGCCTCCCCGTAGCCGGCCAGCGCCTCCTCATTGCGCTGCACCTGGCGCGCGAGACCCACGACCGCACGGTCGGCCTGGAACTGGGCGAAGGAGGTCTCGAGGAGTTCGCGCGCGGTAGCTCGACCGACCTGGCCGACGAGATTCACCGCCATGTTGTACGAGGGGCGGAACGACGATCGCAGCGGGTAGGTCCGCGTCGACGCGAGGCCCGCGACAGCGGTCGGGTCGATACCTGGCTGCCACAACATCACCGCGTGGCCCTCGACGTCGATGCCGCGCCGTCCGGCACGCCCCGTGAGCTGGGTGTACTCCCCTGGGGTCACATCTGCGTGTGTTTCGCCGTTCCACTTGACCAGCCGCTCGAGGACGACTGAACGCGCCGGCATGTTGATGCCGAGCGCCAGAGTCTCTGTAGCGAACACGGCCTTGATCAGCCCACGTACAAACAGCTCTTCGACGACCTCCTTGAAGGTGGGCAGCATGCCGGCATGGTGAGCGGCGATGCCCCGCTCCAACGCGTCGAGCCACTCGTGGTAGCCGAGGACCTCGAGGTCCTCGTCCGGGATCACGGCGCATCGTTCCTCGACATACTCCCTGACCTCGACGCGTTCGGACGGGGAGTTGAGACGCATCCCCGCGTACACGCACTGACTGACCGCGGCCTCGCAGCCCGCCCGGCTGAAGATAAAGGTGATCGCCGGAAGCAAGCCCTGGCTGTCCAAGATGTCGATGACATCGGGGCGGCTCGGGACGCGCCAGCGTGACACACGCGGTGGCCGACCGCGACCGCGGCTCCTGGTGTCGTACGGCCGGGTCGCACGCTGCTCCTCGCCACGGATCAAGCGGACCAGCTCGGGGTTGACCTCGCGGCTGGCGGCAGCTGTCTCTCCGGAGCCGGCGCGACGCTCCGCGAAGAGATCGAACAAACGTCGACCGACGAGCAAGTGCTGCCAAAGCGGGACCGGTCGGTGCTCCTCCACGATGACCGTCGTGTCTCCCCGGACGGTCACTAGCCAGTCGCCGAACTCCTCGGCATTCGAGACCGTCGCAGACAGCGAGACCAGCGAGACCGAATCCGGCAGGTGAATGATCACTTCCTCCCAGACGCCGCCGCGGAATCGATCCGAGAGGTAGTGGACCTCGTCCATCACGACATAGCCGAGTCCAGCCAAGGTGGGCGAGCCGGCGTACAGCATGTTGCGGAGAACCTCGGTTGTCATCACGACAACCGGTGCCTCCCCGTTGATGCTGTTGTCCCCGGTCAGCAGTCCAACACTGTCCGTTCCGTAGCGGCTGAGCAGGTCCGCATACTTCTGGTTGGAGAGAGCCTTGATGGGGGTGGTGTAGAAGCACTTCTGGCCACGGCTGAGCGCGAGATGGACCGCGAACTCCCCCACGACCGTCTTGCCTGCGCCCGTCGGAGCCGCGACGAGGACGCCCTGATCGGCTTCCAGGGCTTTGCACGCCTGCTCCTGGAACGGGTCCAGGCCAAACGCGTAGAGCTCGCGGAAGGACACGAGGGCGGAGCGTGACTCGGCCTGCCGGCGGCGGGCAGCCGTGTACTGCTCGGCAGGTGACGGCATACGGCCAGGCTAGCCGCAGACTTCCGCGGCCCGCTCGCTGCGGCGATCGTCGGTGAAGGGCGAGTGTCCTGTGTCGGACACTAGGGCGCGAGGACCGACACAGCCCCCTGCACCGCCTCACATGTTGCCGGCAGCGGGCCGACCCGCTCCCCGTCGCCGTAGGCGATCACGCCGGACGAGTCGATCAGCACCTTCCTGGCCCTGCGAACCTCGACCTGTGGATGCTTGACGTGCTCGCCGGTATAGACCTTCGGGAAGATCCGGATCAGGGTCAGTTTGGAGACCGGGTGGACGATCGTCAGGTCAAGCTCCCCGTCCGTCAGAGACGCCGCAGGACACATCTTGAGCCCGCGGCCGTACCACGGCCCGTTGCCGATCGCGATCAGCATGGCATCGAGAGCCTGCTGGTCCCCGTCGGTGCCCATGGTGTACGAGAGCGGGCGGAAGGACGCCAGCTCGGCGAAGACTGCGGTGTTGTACCGGAGTTGGCCAGGCAGCCGCCGGAGCCGGTCGGACCGCATATTGACCCGGGCATCGAAGCCGACCGCGAGGATTGTTCCCACCCACGTGACCTTGTTGTCCGCGGTTGTCACCCGCAGGGCATCTACCGGTCGCACGGTACCGTTTGCGATCGCGTCGATCGCCTGCGCGGGATCGGTGAACGGCACGCCCACCGCGCGCGCGATGTCGTTGCCGCTGCCTGCCGGCACGATGCCGAGTGTCGTGCCGGAACCCACGACGGCCTGCAATGCAAGGTGGACCAGACCGTCGCCGCCTGCGGCGACAAGGACGTCTGCACCATCTGCGACCGCCTCTCGGGCGAGCTGTGCCGACTCCTCGGCACTCGTACCAGCAATCGTCCGAACCTCGTCCCCGACGGCCGCCAGGGCAGTCGCCAACTCGCCCGCCAGCGCTGGAGCGCGACCTCGTCCTGAGGCGGGATTGACGAGTAAGGCGATATCGCGAGACACAACGGGCTCCGGTTCACCAACGGCGACGCTTGACCGCACCGTAGCCGAGTATCGGCTAGACGTCCGGGTCGATCGGAGACGCGCCGTCGACCGGTTCGGTCCGCGTGTCGAGTGGCGACGCCTCGTCGTCTGACCAGTCCTCAGGGAAGCCGGCTCTGGCACGGCGGCGATCGATGATCATCGCGAAACCGACGGAACCGAAGTAGAGAAGAACCATGGGCGCGGCGAGCGTCGTCATCGTGAGCGGGTCGCCGGTCGGAGTGGCGATCGCCGCGAAGACGAAGATGATGAAGACCGCTACCCGCCACCACGAGCGCAGCCGGGGAGCGTCCACCAGGCCCGCGACGCTGAGGACGGCAAGGAGCAGGGGGAGCTCGAAGGCTATCCCAAAGACCACGATCATCCGCAGCACGAAGTCGAGGTATTCGGTCAGGAAGACGTTGTTTGCTACATCGGCAGGGGTGAAAGACAGCAGGATCCCGACCGCCTTCGGCATGATCCAATAGACCGCTGCTGCGCCGGCGAGGAACAGCGGGACGCCCGCTGCCACAAACGCGATGCTCCACCGCTTCTCGCGCCGATGCAGGCCGGGCGCAACGAACGCCCAAAGCTGGTAGAGCCAGACCGGGCTGGCGATGATCAGCCCGGCGATCAGCGAAACCTTGAGCTGTAGCGAGAACGGGTTGAGCAGGCCGCTGACCGTGAGGACGCCGCACGGGCCGGAATGGATCGGGGTGATGTTCGCCTTGATGTCGCAGGCGGGTGCCTTGAGGAAGTCGAAGATCTGATCGTAGAAGATGAAACCGATGACGGTGCCGACGGTGATCGCGATCACCGACTTAACAAGCCGGTTGCGCAGCTCACGGAGGTGTTCGATCAGGGGCATCCGCCCCTCGTCGTCCGCGCGCTCGGCGGAGGCACCGCGGCGCGTGGGGATGATGCCGCTCATCGGCGTCGGTGGGCTGTCGCTATCTCAGACGATGCGGCGCTCAGCGCTCGGTGCGCTCAGTCTCTGAGGCGGGTCGAACCTGGGTGGCATCCGGTGCCTGCGCGTCGATCTGCCGCGGCTCCTGAACGACGGTCCCGGTACGCGGTGGCTCGTCATCGTCGCGCAGCGCCTTGGTCTCGGACTTGAAGATCCGCATGGACCGGCCGAGGGAACGAGCAGCATCCGGCATCCGCTTGGCCCCGAACAGGAGCATGACTACGACCAGGATGAGGATGATCTCGCCGGTGCCGAAGTTTCGAAACATCAGGACCTCTTAGAGGGCGTGTGCGCGGGTGCGCCTCGAGGACCGGGCGAAATTGCCTGGACCTCCTGGATGGTACGTCCGTGTCGTCACCATCCTCCACCCGCGGGGGGCGCGTTGACGAGTGCGGGATCGCCCGCGGATGGGTCAGCGCCTCGAGTCGGCGTCACCTCTAGCCCGCTCGATGTCCGCGAGTGCCTCTTCGATCCTGGTCCCCGATGCCGCCAGGACGTTGGCCAGGCCCTTCGCCTGCTTGGCGATCCGCACCGCTGGGACCGCCACGACCGCCACGGTGGCGACTGCGAGCCCGCCGTACACGATCGCCCAGATCATGTGCCTGAGGGTATCCGACGAGTCGCTCGCGCTGCGTTGACGAGGCACGACCGTTAGGCCGCGTCGTACGCTGCGAGTGCGGCCACGGCCTTGTTACGGACGCGTTCGGCGAGGTCAGCAGGTTCGACGACCTGTCCGGAGCCGCCGAGGCGGAGCAGCAGCCGCTCGACCCAGCGCGTATCCGCGGTCCGCAGCGTAATCCGGAGTGCCTCATCCTCGAGCTCTTCGATGCTCTCGCAGGGGTAATACTCCGCCACCCAGTGACCAGCAGGGCGCAGGTCGACCGTCACCAAGAGATCATCCGGCGACGGCTGGAAGACGCCCTCGTCGAAGTCGCGGGGGCGCGCGTCCTCCGGGACTGCCGCGGGGATATCGAGCAACGTGGCGTCGACAACTCGATCGAGCCGGAACAGGCGCACGCCCTCGGCCCGACGGCACCAGGCCTCGAGGTAGGGCCGGCCGTCGACCACTACAACGCGCATCGGGTCGACATCGCGCTCGGTCGTCTCGTCCCTGGCCGGTACGTGATAGCGCAGGTGCAACCTGCGTCCGAGCGCAAGCGCCTGGTGCCATAGGGCGAGGATCGCCCCGCGACCATGGCCGTCGACCTCGACCGCGACCTGGCCACCCGGAGCGGCGGCGTCGCCCGCCGCGCGCTCGAGCTTCGCGATCGCTCGCTCGAGCGCATCCCGGTCGTGCAGCCCGGGGAGCTCCGCGAGGGTACGCAGTCCGACGAGCAGCGCGACCGCCTCGTCAACGCCCAGCCGCAGCGGGCGGGCGATGGCATCGGCGTTCGAGACGTAGACGTGACCGCTCTCCCAGTCGGCCTCGATGAGGTCGTCAGGAAGATGCCCTGGCAGGCCACAGACAAAGAGCAGCTCGAGATCCTTGACGAGCTGACGTTCGCTGATTCCAAACTCGCGGGCCGCGTCGCCGATGGGAACGCCCTGACGGGCAAGGAGATATGGCACCAAGGCGAGGAGTCGGGACAGGCGGGCGGTGGCACCGGTCACCAGACCGTCACCTCCGCTGTCGATTCGGCATCCCCGGCCGAACCGGTTGCCATCGCGCGGTGACTTCCGTGCGAGTGATGTGACCTCTGAGGGTTGATCGACAGACCAGGCTCTTCGTCGTCGGCGTCCGCTGCGTCACCGGGCCCATTATGGGCGGCGACGACGTCTCGCAGCCGGCGGACGACAGCGTGGCGAACGGAGATCGGCTCGACCACAACGACCCGGTCGCCATATTGCGCGAGTTCCTCGGCAAAGGACTCTTCATCCCAGAACCGCACAGTGAGCACGTCCCAGTCGTCCTCCGGTCCGGTCTTCCCTGCGGGTTCCACCGTGAGGGCGCGCCGTCGCAGGCCGTGGCCTGCCCCGCTGCGGACCAAAACCGTGGCGATGCCCTGCGGCGCTTCTGGCTCGAAGGTCATGACCTGTTTACGGATGTCGGTGCCGTCAGGCACCTCGACGGTTCCTGGCTCGCCGTCGCGGCGAACGGCGCCCACGATCCGGCTTAGCCTGAACACCCGGGTAGCGTCCCGATCCCGGTCGTGCCCGACGAGATACCAGCGGCCGTGCCTGGACACGATCCCCCACGGCTCGACATGCCGATCGGTCGCGTGATCGGCGCCACTGCGCCGATAGGGGAATGCGACGGGCTGTCGGACGCACAACGCCTGCCACAGCGGCTGGAAGGCAGGCTCAGCGGCTCGCACCTGCGGCTCGATGCCGACGAGCGAGGACTCATCCGGCTCCACGCCGCTCGCCTTCAGCTTGAGCAGCGCGTAGGAAGCGGCGTGCGCGACGCTCGCCTGCTGCCAGACGCGGGCCGCAAGACCGAGCACGGCCATCTCATCCGGGGCGAAGCTGACCTCAGGCAGCGCGTAGCGGTTGCGGTCGATCCGATAGCCGAAGTCGTCGTCGGGCCAGGGCTGCAGGCTTCCGGTCTCCAGCGGTACGCCCATCTCGCGGAGCTCGTCCTTGTCGCGCTCGAACATACGCTCGAAGGCCTCGTCGCTCTCGCAGTCCGCATATTGCGGCACTGAGCGTCTGATCTGCGCCTTTGTCAGGTAGCGGCTGGTCGCCAGCAGGCAGATGACGAGGTTGAGGAGCCGCTCTGTTTTGCGCGCCGACATGCCACCGTCACCACCTTCCCCGCGGTGTCCATCCCGGCCGACCGTACCGCATCACCGGGTTCGCTGCCCGGCGCTGTTGGCTTCAACAGCCGAGCCGGACGAGGGCTTCCCGGCAAGATCGTCAGCGCCGACTCGAGCAGCGCCGAGCAACACCCGCGGTAGCCTCCTGCGGTGATCCGTTGGCGGCGCGGCCGGGTGGTCGCACTCGGCCGGGAGTGGACTGGCGCGCTCGAGGTACAGGTGGCGATCGACGAGCCGGCGCCCGGTGATCCAACGGAGGCTGCCACCCGTGCAGCCGGCAGCGAAGACGGCCTCACCGTTCGAGCGCTTGCTTACCCCGAACTGGTCGGGCGACCGCGGCCGGGCGACATGGTCCTGCTGAACACCACCGCGCTCGCAATGGGACTCGGCACGGGCGGCTACGCCATGATCGTGGCTATTCCTGACCGATTGCCGCCCGATCCCACGGGCCCTGGGCATCTCGTCAAGGACCGCTATGCGCCAATGCAGGTGACCGTGGCCGGCGCCGATGAGCAAGGCTCCGCGCATCACGATCTGCTCAGCGACGCGGATTCCATCGACGGTATGCCCGTTGTCATCGCAGATCTGCACTCGGCCTTGCCGGCGATCACCACCACTGTGCTGGCATGCCGCGCCGAGACCCGAATCGCGTACGTCATGACCGACGGCGGCGCGCTTCCGCTCTGGTTCTCGCGGACCGTGGCCGCGCTGGCCGCGCACAACCACCTCGCAGGAACGGTCACGGTCGGCCAGGCGTACGGCGGTGATCTGGAGGCGGTGACGCTGCACACCGGGTTGCTGGCGGCTAGGCATGCGCTCGATGCGGATCTCGCGGTCGTGACCCAGGGGCCAGGAAATCTCGGCACCGGAACACGGTGGGGATTCTCCGGGGTCCAATCGGGTGAGGCGGTCAACGCGGCCGCGGTGCTCGGCGGCCGACCGGTGGCCTCGCTGCGGATCTCGGAAGCCGACCCGAGAGACCGGCACCGTGGTGTCTCCCATCACAGCCTCACCGCCTACGGACGGGTCGCCTTGGCGTCGGCTGACCTGGTCGTGCCGCAGCTGCCCGGCGAATTCGGTGGAGGGGTACGGCGGGCGGCGGAGACGCTGGCCGGCCGCCACCGCCTGGTCGTCGAGCCGACCGAGGAGCTGCTCGGTATACTCAGCCAGTCGCCGGTGCGCCTGTCCACGATGGGCCGCGGCCTCGAAGAGGACACCGCCTATTTCCTCGGTGTGGCTGCAGCGGCCCGCCACGCGACCCGCCTGCTCACGACTCGAACGAGCCAGCCGACGAATGGGTGAGGCACCGGGAGAGATCAGAAGGCGCCGAGCACGTCCACCGCGAAGACCAGCGTCTCGTTCTTCTTGATCCCACCTTCTGGGCGGCCCGCCTTGCCGTATCCGGAATCCGGCGGGATCACCAGCAGAACCCGGCTGCCGGTCTTCACACCCGTCAACCCTTCGACCCAGCCCTTGATGACCTTGGAGTCATCGAGGGTGAAGGAGGCCGGCTCGTTGCGTTTCCATGAGGAGTCGAACTCCTTGCCCGTGCTCCAGCTCAGGCCGACGTATTTGACGACAACCAGGTCGCCCTTCGCGACAGTGGCACCGTCGCCCTCGATCACAGTCCGGACGGTGGTTTTGGCGGGCGGCTTCGCCGTGGTCGGGATCGTGATCGTCGGCTTCTTGTCCCCCGCGCCACTTACCGCCGGCAGAGCGCCGCCACCGCCCGATGCGACCGCTGCGTTCAGGCTCGACGTGGGCGCATAGGACCCGAGCACGTCGACGACGAAGACCAGCGTGTCGTCGGGCTTGATGCCGGCGTCCGGCAGGCCTTTGGTTCCAAACCCCTTGTCCGGCGGTATGACCAGCAGGACCCGGCTGCCCACGTTCTTACCAACGAGACCGTCGACCCAGCCGGTGATGATCGGATCCTTGCCGAGCCGGAAGCTCACCGGTGCCCGTCCGTAAGAGGTGTCGAACGCCTTGTTGTCCCGCCACAGCTGTCCGAGGTAGTTGACAACTACAAGGTCGCCTTTGGCCACCTTCGCACCATCGCCCGCGGTGATCACGTTGGACACAAGGGTCTTGCTCGGGTCCCGGTCGGGCGCCGTCACCGTCGGCTTCTCACCGCTCTTGCCGGTGACGGTGGGCAATGAGGTGGCGTCCTCGCCTCCTCCACACGCAGCGAGCGAGGCGGCGAGGAGGGCGGCGGCGACGAGCGGGAACAGACGGCGCACGGTGATTTCGTACTTCCTGATCGGGAGATGCGGCACTGGGACGGCGGCGGGCAGGGTCGCTCCAGCCGCGCGAGGCGGCCAGCTTACCTGGACGGAGTCGCCGACCCGGAATCGCCAGGTGTGGCTACATGCTGGCGATGAGCTTCTCGACCCGGTCGTCGACGGCACGGAACGGGTCCTTGCACAGGACCGTGCGCTGCGCTTGATCGTTCAGCTTGAGGTGCACCCAATCGACGGTGAAGTCACGCCGGCGTTCCTGCGCACGACGGATGAACTCGCCACGCAGCCGGGCCCGGGTGGTCTGTGGGGGGACGGACTTCGCCTCGAAAACGTCGAGATCACGGGCGACGCGTTCGGCAGCACCCCGCCGCTCGAGCAGGTAGTAGAGACCGCGGTGCCGGTTGATGTCGTGATAGGCAAGGTCGAGTTGCGCGATCCGCGGCGACGAGAGCGGGATCTGGTGCTTGGCGCGGTAACGCTCGATCAGCTTGTACTTGATGACCCAGTCGATCTCCTGGTCGACCGCGTCCAGGTCGCCTGATGAAACCGCGTCGAGGGTGCGCTCCCACAGGTCGAGCACGTGCTTGACGATGCCGTCGTCCAGGCCGCGCTTGGCGGCGAAATCTCTCGCCTTACCGAGATACTCGCCCTGGATGTCGAGCGCGCTCGCGTCCCTGCCATTGGCGAGCCGCACCCTGCGTCGCCCGGTCATGTCGTGGCTGACCTCCCGGATCGCGCGGATCGGGTTCTCCAGGGTGAGGTCGCGGAGAACGACGCCGGCCTCGACCATCCGGAGCACGAGATCGGTCGCGCCGACCTTCAGCAGGGTGGTCGTCTCGCTCATGTTCGAGTCGCCGACGATCACGTGGAGCCGCCGGTAGCGCTCCGCGTCCGCGTGCGGCTCGTCCCTTGTGTTGATGATCGGCCGGGATCGGGTCGTGGCCGAGGACACACCCTCCCAGATGTGCTCCGCCCGCTGGCTCACGCAGTAGACCGCCCCCCGAGGCGTTTGCAGCACCTTGCCCGCGCCGCAGATGAGCTGCCTGGTGACGAGGAACGGGATAAGGACATCGGCCAGCCGCGCGAACTCCCCGTGCCGTGCCACTAGGTAGTTTTCGTGGCAGCCGTAGGAGTTTCCCGCCGAGTCGGTGTTGTTCTTGAACAGGTAGACGTCGCCGGCGATGCCTTCCTCTCGGAGCCGCCGCTCCGCGTCGACAAGCAGGCCCTCGAGGATCCGCTCCCCGGCCTTGTCATGGACAACCAGATCGATCAGCGAGTCGCACTCTGGAGTCGCGTACTCGGGGTGGCTGCCCACGTCGAGGTAGAGCCTCGCGCCGTTCCGCAAGAAGACGTTGCTGCTGCGCCCCCATGAGACGACGCGCCGAAACAGATACCGCGCCACCTCATCGGGGGAAAGTCGGCGCTGGCCTCGGAACGTACACGTCACGCCATACTCGTTCTCCAGGCCGAAGATCCTTCTGTCCATCCCTGGCCCACTCCCCGGCTCGGTCGCTCCGGACACTCCCGCTGCCTTCCGGCGCTCTTCCAACCTACGGCGCACTGGGCTCCTCGGCCATGGCGCGACTGGGCATCGATGTCCCTCGAACATTGAAGCCAAGCCCGCGTCGCGGGCGAGCGCTCGTGTTCCAGCCCGAAGATCCTTTGCTGGTGGGGAGAGTGAGCATCCTGGTGACACTGGAGACCCGGTCAGCTGGAGCCCGTCTTGAACGCCGCGCCCTCGTCAGCTGTCGTAGTGGTGGCGGCAGCCGATGATCGTCACCGTCTCCTTGCCATCGGTATCAACACCGATCACATAGACGAGGCGATGCTCGTCGGTGATCCGACGCGACCACGCCCCGGCAAGGCTGTAGCGCAGTGGCTCCGGCTTGCCGACCCCAGTGAACGGGTCTCGAGTGATGTCATCGATCAGTCGATCGATCTTCTTCAGAATCGCACGATCGGTGTTCTGCCAGTAGAGGTAGTCTCGCCACCCGGTCGAAACGAATATGATCTTCACGACCGATCGAGTTCGCGCTCGATCCCCTCTCCCCCACGCGCCTCGGCCAAGCCCGCGACCAGCCAGGCCGCGTTCGCCGGCGACCGCAGGAGGTATGCCGTCTCCTCGATCGAATCCCAATCTTCCTTCGAGACCAGCACCGCATTGCCGTGTTTCGAGACGATCTCTACCGGCGTGTGGTCATCGTTGACCTGCTCGATCAATGGGAAGAGGCGCTTGCGCGCCTCGCTCGCGGTGATCGCCGTCATCGTGTCCGTCCGTGCCAAGTCGTACCGAATATGGTACCATGTCCTCGCGACGGCAACAGCGTCCTCGCCGGATCTCCCCCGGCGAGGGACCGCAGGGTCGCGGGGACCGCACGGTACGGGTCGGCTCGCCCGCGAGCACGACGGCCTTCCCATCGGACTTCTAGGAGCCCCGCCGGAGAACGTAGAGCCGGATCTCTCCAAGGCATGCAACTGGCCCCTGGCCACAACCCAGGGCGCCGCAAGGAGATGGCCTCGATCCCTTGGGGGAAAGGAGTCGAGGCCATCGTGTCTCACACGTTAGCGGACCGGCGGCGTTGCGGGGACTAATACCATTCACGCGGCTCGTGGGCCTCAGGCGGCAAGCCCGGGACCGGCCGCTGGAGCCCTCGCTGTCGCGACGGAATGAGCGCATCTGCAGTAGTCTCAGTCCGCCTCGTCCCCCAGATAGCAGGCCCCCGGCGGCCGATGCCGGCACGACCAGCCGTCCCCGGCCACGGTCGCGTGCGCGACCGTCCGGTAGTGGCCGGCTGATGTCAGGAGGCTAGGCGGGCAGCGCCGAGTGCGCATCGTCAGAACTGTGTAGACGGCTATGTATCCGGGCGCGGCCGGTGCCGCCATGGTGTCGGCGCTATGGTGGCTAGAAGTACCAGTAGCGGACTAAGACTGCTGAGGAACGAGAGGCGGAAGAGGTAATAGAGATCCGCGCCGATTTACCTCAGGAACCGAACAGCTTCATCGGCCGGGAGCGGGAACTCGGCGAACTGCGCGAGCTGGTCGGCACCACCCGCGCGCTGACACTGTGCGGAACAGGCGGGATCGGGAAGACGAGGCTGGCGCTGCGGCTCATTGGCGAGGTCGCGGATAGCTTTCCCGATGGCGCATGGTACGTCGAATTGGGCGATCTGCGGCAACCCGATCTCGTCGTTTCCCGGGTGGCCTCGGTCATTGGCGTGAGCGAAGAACCCGCGCGCCCGCTGCTGGAGACTCTCGCGGACGCGCTGCGGCCGCGGCGGCTGCTGCTGGCCCTGGACAACTGTGAGCATCTGATCGACGCCTGCGCCCGGCTCTGCCAGCGCCTGGTGGCCAGCTCGCCCGGCTCCCGGCTGATAGCTACGAGCCGGGAGCCGCTGCGGGTGGCCGCCGAGACGGTCTGGCAGGTGCCGCCGCTGTCCTTCCCGCCCGCTGGCGCATCGGCCACCCTCGACGGCCCAAGCAGCTACGAGGCGGTCAGGCTGTTCGCCGAGCGGGCTGCTGCCTCCCTGCCCGGCTTCACCGTCGGCCCGGACAACGCCGCAGCCGTGATCGCGCTCTGCCGTGCGCTCGACGGCATCCCATTGGCGATCGAACTGGCAGCCGCCCGGGTGCGGGTGCTGTCGATTGAGCAGATCACGGCCCGGTTGGCTGATCGCTTCGGCCTGCTCACGACCGGGGGCCGGACGGGCCCACCCCGGCACCGCACCCTGCGCGCTGCCATCGACTGGAGCTACGGCCTGCTGACCCCCAGGGAGCAGGTGCTGCTGCGGCGCCTGTCGGTCTTCGCCGGCTGGTCGCTGGAGATGGCCGAGCATGTCTGCTCCGACCGCCAGATCCCGGCTCAGGACATGCTTGACCTGATCGCCGCGCTGGTGGACAAGTCGCTGGTGACGGTTGAGCCGGAGGCGCTCGGCCAGGCTCGCTACCGGCTGCTCGACACCATCCGCGAATACGCTGCGGCGCAACTGGCTGACGCCGGCGAGGCCGCCGCCTTCCAGCGTCGGCTCCGCGACTACACGCTGGAGGTGGCGGAGCGCAACCACGCGATCGGGATGGCGCAGATCCCGGCCCCCTGGCCGGTTCGGGTGGACGTCTTCCGCCGCTACGACACCGACCGGGAGAATGTGTGGCAGGTGCTGAGCTGGTGCCTGACGGACGCGGATGCGGAGGCAGGGCTGCGGATCTGCACCGGGGTTCGGCCATGCTGGATCGTCCGGGGTGTCTTCGCCGAGGGCGGCGAATGGCTGGACTCCTTCCTGGCACTCGATGCGCCGGGTGTGCCCGCCACGGTCCGCGGCGCCGCCTTGGTGGGACGTGCGCAGCTCGCCCTCTCCAGCGACCCGGCCGCGGCCGGGGCCTGGGCCGGGGAAGGGCTGGCCCTCGCCCGCGCCGCCGGCGACGGCTTCTGGACGGCCGCAGCGCTCAACCTGCTCAGCGAGATCGCACTGCACACGGGGCGGGCAGCCGACGCGGCCGCCCGCGCGGGCGAAGCCCTCGCCGTAGCGCAGGCGGGCGGCGACCGGTGGAACGAGGGATACGCACTCGGCATCCGCGCGGCGCTGGCGGCAGAGCAGGGCAGGCTGGCAGACGCGCAGGAGCTCGCGGAGGGCTCGCTCAGCATCATGCGCGGCATCGACCAGCAGTGGGGCGCCGCCCGTGCCCTGCTCGGCCTTGGTGACCTGGCCCGGCTCCGCGGCGAACCTGGCTACGCCCGTCCCCGTTACCTGGAGGCGCTGGCCATCCTGCGGGAGATAGATGCGCGGCCGGAAATCGCCCGGTGTCTCGCTGGACTCGGGCGGGTAGCCATGGACCTGGGCGCCATCGGGCAGGCAAGGGAGCACCTCGCCGAGAGCCTCCGGCTGAGCCATGCCACCGGTACCCGCATCGGTGTGGCCCGGGGCCTCGAGGCATTCGCCGCCCTGGCCGTTCAGGAAGGCCGGCCGGAGCTGGCGGTGCAGCTGGCCGCCGCCGCGAGCACGCTGCGGGAGACTGCTGGCCTGCCTGCGCTGCCCGGCGCGCGGGCGCAGAAATACCTGGCTGCTGCCCGCCACCTAGGCGGGGAGGCGGCCATCGCCCGGCTGTGGGCGCGCAGCCTGGCGATGAGCAGTGAGGCGGCGGTCGGACTGGCGCTGGACCCGCCACAGGCGACGGCTATGAGCAGCAGAGGCACCCTCCCCGGAGCCGCAGTCGGACCCACAGAACCGGCCGCCCTGCCCGGCGCGCTCACGCCACGGGAGCGCCAGGTCGCCGCCCTAGTCGCCAGCGGCCGCAGCAACAAGGCCATCGCCGAGGAGCTGTATATCAGCCCCGCCACGGCCGCCCGGCACGTCGCCAACATCCTCGCCAAGCTCGGATTCAGGTCGCGCACCCAGATCGCCGTCTGGGCGGCAGACCAGCAGTTCAACCGCACCAGCCAGCCCGCCAGTACCGGCCCGGCCAGGCTGGCCTAGCGCCCAGCAGGCCAGCGGAAACACCGGCGAGCCGGAGGCGGGCACCTGCGCACGGGCGCGAAAATTGTGGGTTGATGGCCTGTGGGAGCACAGGAACTCGATTCGTGTTCCTGTCAGCCATGAACCGGACGCTGCCTTGGGCGGCGCCGGGGCGCACCTCGGTCGCGTCGACGACTGTCCGTTCGGCGTTCTCATGCGACTTCAGCGAAGGCCGAGGTCGGTCGCCAACACTCCCCGCATCCTGGTGCCTCCCGCTTCGGCCGGCGCACGCGCCGTCATGACCGGGAGCGCATGTCGGCGATCGTCTCGTGCAGCGCGGCGTCCAGCGGTGTCGGACTGATACCGAACGCCACCGTGGCGGCTGTGGAGTCCAGCACGAATGGCTTCCGGAACTAGTACCGGGTCTCCCGCGCCGCGCGTGCCATCGGGTTGAACAGCCCGCCAAGCCATAGCACCGGGTAGGGCATCGCGGACAGCCGCGGAGCCGGTACGCCGGCCAGCTCGGCGACCCGGGTCGCCACTTCGCGGAACGACTTCGGCGGCCCAGATCGAGGAACGTACGGCGCTGAGTAGCTGCATCGGGAGAGTCCGATCGGACAACTTCCGTGCCGGAACGGCCATCGCGATCCGAATCGGAGCCACCGGTCTGTCCCCCGCGGGCTACCGCGCGGCCTACGGAGTAGGCAACGGCCCGACCAAGTGAGCGCCCTGCCCGGACATCGGCCGATCTCCGGCTCACGATCCGGTACCCCTATGGGTTGGACGCCTGCACCAGCGACAAGACGTGGCGCAGGCCGCGTTGCCCCGAAGGAGCTGACCGCGGCAGCAGGAGCACGCTGAGTCCGGCTGCCACCGCCCCGGCGTCGGTGAGTGGGCTGTCTCCCACCATGAGGGTGTTGGCGGGACCGACCCCCAGCCGATGGCAGGCGGTGAGGAACGCTGATGGATCGGGCTTGCAAACCCCGCACTCAAAGGACAGGACCACCGTGTCCAGGAAGGGGGTGAGCCCGAGCGCGTCGAACACCGGCCGCAGATCGAATCCAGTGTCGCTGACGATACCTATCCGCACGCCGAGGTCGCGCAGCGCCCTCAGTGTGGGCAGCGTGTCGGGGAAGACCTCCCACGACCGCACGTTGACCGTTTGGGCGTACAGCGCGTCGCTCAACCCGGGGGCCAGACGATCACATCCTGCCTCGACATAGAGCGCCGTCCACACCTCGCGATGCCGTGCCGGGGACAGGTCACGGCCCTTGGCCAGCTCCGCTGGTGTGCTGGCTTGGGCCAGCACTCGCTGCCAGGCACGCGCCGCATCCTCCGTGTCGAGGCTGTCGTGGCGCAGTGTCGCGGCGGCGCGGTGCAACAGCTGCTCGCCCCCGCCGGAGAGCCGGATCAGCGTGTCGCCAGCGTCGAAAAGTACCGCCAGAAAGGTCACGCTGTCGCCTCTCGCACGATCACGCGCAACTCGGCGAAGAGCTGCTTCGCTGTCTCCTGCCAGGTGGGAAACGTGGCGGCACGCCGGCGAGCCGCCCCCGCGAGTCGACGGCGCAACGGCTCATCCTCTGCCAGCGACCCGAGCGCGGCGGTGAGCGCTGCACGGTCACCCCGTGCTATCACGCGCCCTTCGACGCCATCGCGGGCCAGGTAGGGCAGGTTACCGGTGTCCCATCCCACGACGGGCAGCCCAGCCGCCATCGCCTCGCCGTAGACCGTGCCGTACGGCTCCCGCACGCTGGTCAGGGCGAACACGTCCGCCGCCTGATAGAACCCGGCCACCTCGTTGACGGACCGTGGTCCGTGTACGACCACCCGGCCGACGAGATCCGGAGCCGTAATCCGGGCTCGCACGCGCGCGGCATAGCCGGGATCGGTCTGCGTATCCCCCACAAGATGCAGCGTGACCGAATCTGGCGGCAGCGCTGCGACCGCATCAAGCAGATCGAGCAGCCCCTTGCGCGCCACCCAGTTTCCCACGGCCAAGACGGCTGCCTTCCGCCCGGCTCGGAGGTCAGCGAGCGGCAGGACGATGTTTGAGGCGACGTCCCTTCCCGGCGGGATGACCCGGAGCAGCTCCTCGGGAACGCCACAAGCGCCCATCTCCTCCGCGAGTGAGGCGCTGGCAACGAGCAGCCGGGCGGCCTGACGGTGGACACGGCGATCAAGGACTGCCTGCACGCGGGTACGGGCCGGACCATGGTCGATGCCGCCCGGGGGCTGGTGCACCATCCCCACCAGCGGGACGGGCGACCTACGGCGCGCACGCCACGGCCCGACGAAGGCGGCGGCGATGCTGTCCAGAAGCAGGACATCGGGCCGGCGCCGGGCCACCGCCCGGAGCACGGCGGGACCGGCCAGCGTGGGAAGCGGGAAAGGCCAGGCCGGAAAGGAGACGAATTCCACTCGGGCACCACACGCCGGCGCCAGCGCAGCAATCCGCCGGTGATACAGATAGCCGCCGGTCATCGTCTGTGGGTTGCCCAACGTTACGAGGGAAACGTTGAGGACGTGCGAGTCATCCATGTCGTCCCGACGCCGTTTGGTACCAGCGGGCTGTTCGGAGGTGGAGAACGTTACCCGCTCGAGCTTGCCCGAGCCCTGGCGCGGTACGTGGACTGCATGCTGGTGACGTTCGGACCTTCGCCCCGGACCTGGCGGGAGCCGAACGGGCTGCGGATCCGGATGCTTCGCCGGTTGGGCCATGTCCGAGGACACCCGGTGCATCCGGTAGCACCGCAGCTGGCCTGGTCATTGGGCCACGCCGACCTCGTACATACTCATCACCTGCGGAGTGCGCCGAGCCGGATGGCGATGCTGACAGCCGCGCTGACCGGGCAACACCGCGTAACCACCGATCACGGGCTTGGCGGGGGTGGGTGGGGTGGGCTCCTGCCCAGCCTGGTTGAGCGTTTCCTCACCGTCTCGAGGTACTCCGCCCAGGTCCTCCACGCACCGCCAGCCCGGACCCGGGTCATCTACGGCGGCGCGGATCCGACGCGCTTCGTGCCCGAGCCGGATGGGCAGCGCGACGGCGTTCTCTACCTCGGCCGGATCACGCCGCACAAGGGGATCGACCATCTGCTGCGAGCCCTGCCGCCGGGGGTACCGCTGCTTATCGCTGGCACGACCGGCCACAACCGTCGCCTGCCCGAACGTGACTATCCACAGCTGCTGCGACGGCTAGCCGCCGGATGCGACGTACGTTTCCTCGGCGCCGTCCCGGAGGCTGACGTGGCGGCGCTGTACCGTCGGGCGGCAGTGTTCGCACTGCCGACCGTCGAGCGAACCTGCTATGGAGCGCGAGTGCCGGTCACCGAGCTCCTGGGGCTCTCCGTGTTGGAGGCCATGGCGAGCGGTACGCCCGTGGTGGCAAGCCGAACGGGTGGACTGCCGGAGATCATCAGGGACGGCGAAACGGGGTTCCTCGTCACTCCTGGTGACGAGGACGAGCTCCGGGACCGCCTGCGCCAGCTGCTGGAAGACTCGGTGGTGGCTCGACGGATGGGTCAGGCCGCTCGCGCCCTCGTCATGGAGCGGTTTACCTGGACGAGGACGGCGGAACGTTGCCTTGCCGTCTATTCCGAGCTCGCTGGGTCGGGCAGCGCGGCGGCATAACCGCCGAAGGCGACCGGGGACTCCCACACGCGCACGGCCAGGGTAAGGCCTGGCAACGGCCCTAGCAGTCGCGTCAGCCGGTCGTGGACCCACCGCGCGAAAACCTCGACCGTCACAGCTTGCGCGCCCGTCTCCCGCGCAACGACCTGGTCGAGATCCCCGCCGTCGATGGAGTCGGCAATCTCCCGCAACCCGCCGTCGAGCGCATCGAGGTCAACGACCATGCCACGCTCGTCGAGGCCATCGCGGCGGGCCACGACATCCAGTCGGTAGTCGTGGGCGTGCCGCTCGCCTTCAGGTGGCGGCATATCGGGCATCACGTGAAATGCCCGCACCTCAATGGCCGTTCCTGTCTCATACATATGGTCACCTATTCATAACGCAGCGCAGCGTGGAGCAACCCCGGTTCGCCGCGGTCGACGGCCGCATAGGCGGCGGCCGCATCAGCGATCGGGAACTCGCTCGTGGCCAGGACATGCAGCGGCAGTTCCGCGAGCAGCCTGCGCGCGGTCGCCCTCCGGCGTCCTACGTCCCAGCGGCTGCCGAGCGCCGCGGGGATCGAGGACACCTGGCTGCTGCGGATCGTCAGGCGGCGGCGGTGGAACTCTGCGCCCAGCGGCAGCGAGACCCGCTTGGTGCCGTACCAGGAGCCGACCAGCGCGGTCCCTTCATGCGCGAGCAGCGCCAGCCCCTCCTCCAGCGCCGCCGGGGCGCCGGACAGCTCCACCAGGATTGGCGTCCCGTGCCCGGCAGTCGCTTCGGCCACCACCCCGGGCAGGTGCTCGGGCGAGACGGCGGTGATGCCCAGCGCGTCCGCGATCTCCCGCCGCCACTCTTGGGGCTCCGCGGCGAGCACCAGAGCGCCGGTGTGGCGCAGTAACAGGGCGGTGAGCAGCCCGACCGCGCCGAGCCCAGTAACGACCACTGTCTCGTCAAGCACAGGGCCAGCATCGAGGGTCAGCTGGAGGGCGGTCTCTACCAGCGGGAACAGTGTCGCCAGTCGTGGGTCGGTGTGGGCACCGAGCATCACCGCGTCCCGGTCAGCGACGACAAACCGGTCCTGGTGTGGGTGGAAGGCGAACACCAGGGAACCAGCCGGGACCGTCGCCGTACCCTCCTCGACCCAGCCAACGCAGCTGTAGCCGTACTGAAACGGGTATTCGAAGGTGCCCGACAACCCAAGCAGGCTCTCGTCGAGGCTGGTGTCCGCGGCCAGCTCACCACGGTAGGCCAGCATCTCGGTGCCGGCGCTAAGGCCGGAGTACACGCTCCGCACCATCAGCTCGGTGGATGACGTGCGCTCTGGAAGATCGACCGACACGAGGTCGATCCGGCGAGGAGCGGTGAACTGCACGGCACGCGCGCGCACGTCACTCCTTACCCGCCGTGTTTCCGTGGCGGCCACGGTGTGGTAACCCAGGGCCATGGTGCTTCCATCTGGCTATGGCGAGCCTACGCGGGCACCCGTCGAGGTCGGGTCCGTCCTGATCGCCACGGCGTACGGGGAGTTCCGCACCCGCGTGTTCGAGGCGGCCACCGTCTTGCTCGGTGATATTCGCCCGCGCGACGAGCGGCCGTACGTGCTGGTGAAGTACGCCCAAACGATCGACGGTCGGATCGCGACCCGAACCGGTGACTCGAAATGGATCAGTGGGGAGACCGAGCGGCGAATCTCGCACGCCCTGCGGGCCGCCTGCGACGCGGTGCTCGTAGGCTCGGGCACAGTTCGGCAAGACGACCCGGAGCTCACCGTGCGGCTCGTCCCGGGCGCCAACCCGATTCGCGTCGTTCTCGACTCGACGCTCAGCATGGTGCCAACCGCCAAAGTGGCCGGCGACATTGCAACCACGGTGGTGTTCACCACATCCGCAGCTGATCCCACGCGGAAGGAACAGTTGCAGGCGGCCGGAGTCACGGTCCATGAGGTGACGCCCGGGCAGGAAGGTGTGGACCTGGCAGCCGTCCTCGCCCACCTGCGTCGGTCGGGCGTGAAGTCGCTCATGGTGGAGGGCGGCCGCCGCGTCATCACCTCGCTCCTCGCCGCCGGGCAGGTGGACCGACTGGTCGTGTCGATCTCCCCGACCGTCATCGGCACAGGGGTCGAGGCCGTGGGAGACCTGGGAATCGGCCTAGTCGCCGAAGGCGTACGGCTCACCAACCGCGCAGTTTGCCTCGCCGATGACGATGTGCTCCTGGGCTGGGACGTCGAGCCGCGGACTCAATCGTCCGCCCCGCCTGATCGAGAACCATGACGTCCACCGCCACCCGCGGCGAACGGAGTGCACGAACCAGCGCGTCGGCGCCGTCCTGGACCACTTGGTCCTTTAGGTTGCGCGCACCGGCTGCCGCAGGATCGTTCGCATCTTGGCCGGATCGGTCTCCCGGACATTGGACAGGTAGAGCTCATGGTGCCGACCGTTGGCTACCAGCCCGCGCACATGCATAAAGCGATCGATTCGGGGCACTCGCCGGCGCCCCCGGCTGGTCTGAGGTCAGGCGTATGAACAGACGAACAGGGCCAACGCCCATCTGACGAGTCGATTAGAGCTACTTCGCCCGGTCTTGTTCCTCCGTTAGCCGTGTTCCTCTGTTCGCTCACGTCGGGTGGCACAGGAATCGTGCTGACCGAGGAACGGATGCGAAGCGTCGAGCGGATCGGAAGGGAGGAGCGCTACCCCTGTGGCTGCTGCGCAGGCGTCATGATCTGCTCGAGTGCCGGGCCGACGAGTCGCCGGAACTTCCGCAGTGGCCGGGTCCGGTCGAGGACAGCCACCTCGAGCTGATTCGCCTCGAGCTGTCGCTGCGGGCTTCCCGGCTGCCCGCCGTGGGTGCTGAGGACGTCGACGGCCAGCCGCAGCATGTCACCGAGCGGCTGCCCATCGGAATAGTGCTCCTCGAGAGCAGTGGAGATCTGCTCGGCCTGGCCTCCCATAGCGACGAAGCCGTGCTCGTCAGACACTGAGCCGTCGTAGGTGAGCCGGTAGATCTGATCGCTTTCTGCCTCGTCGCCGACCTCGGCGACGACAATCTCGACCTCGAAGGGTTTACTGCTCTCGGTAAAGATGGTGCCGAGGGTCTGTGCGTATGCATTGGCCAGCCCCCTGCCCGTCACGTCCCGCCGGTCGTAGAGGTAGCCGCGAGTGTCGGCCAGCCTGATGCCTGCCTGCCTGAGATTCTCGAACTCGTTGTATTTGCCGACCGCGGCGAAGGCGATCCGGTCATAGATCTCGCTGATCTTGTGCAGCGCGCGGGAGAGGTTCTCGGCGACGAAGAGGACCCCGTCAACGTACTGGAGGACGACAACGCTGCGGCCCCGCGCAATGCCCTTGCGCGCATACTCCGCCTTGTCCTTCATCACCTGTTCTTGCGGGACGTAGAACGGCGTCGTCATCGAGTGTCCCCCTCAGCTGGGCTCGAGTGAGTGTGCATCACCGCAGGGGCGCCTGTGGCCCGTTCGGGTGGGCCATCCGGCCGGCTATGACAGCGTCCACGATGGCTCCGACCTCGTCATCGGGCATCCGGCGGAAGCCGGCTGCCGTCACCGCCGACACGACCGGGTAGATTCGCCGGCTCAGGTCCGGTCCCCCGGTGGCGGAGTCGTCGTCGGCCGCGTCGTAAAGCGCCTGCACGCAGGCGGTCACCGCATCGACTTCCTGCAAGTCATCGCGGAACAGTTTCTTGAGTGCGCCACGGGCGAAGGGTGAGCCTGATCCCACCGAGTGGAAGGCGTGCTCCTCGTAGCGGCCGCCGGTGATGTCGTAGCTGAAGATCCGGCCCTCGCCGGTCTCCAGGTCGTAGCCGGCGAACAGGGGCACCACCGCGAGACCTTGTATGGCCATGGCGAGGTTGCCGCGAATCATCATGGCGAGCCGGTTGGCCTTGCCGTCCAGTGAGAGGACGGTGCCCTCGATCTTCTCGTAGTGTTCGAGCTCAACCTGGAACAGGCGAACCAACTCCACCGCGACCCCGGCGGCTCCGGCAATGCCGACGCAGGAGTATTCGTCAGCTGGATAGACCTTTTCGATGTCGCGTTGGGCAATGACATTGCCCATGGTTGCCCGCCGGTCACCCGCCATGACAACACCGCCCGGGAAGGTGACAGCCACGATGGTGGTGCCGTGCGGCGCTTCGATCTGCTCGCTCGGCGGGGTGCGGCGTCCTGGTAGCAGGTCAGGGGCGTAGGAGCCCAAGAAGTCCGAGAACGACGGCGTTCCCGGTGTCATGAACGCCGCCGGCAGCCGCCCCGCGCCATCCGCACTCGTCACGCCGCACCCTCCAGATAAGCCGCTCTCAGGCCTGTCGGCACCTGCCGAAGCCCGCCGGCGGTCTCCTCATCCGTGAACCAAAAGAACGCCTCGAACCTTACCCGTCTCGTGATCGTGATCCTGCCCCGCGCGGTCGCCAGGTCTGCGGTGACTCCGCGGGCTACTCGCCGCCCTTTTGGACGAATCCGCGGACGAACTCCTCAGCATTCTCCTCAAGCACCTCGTCTATCTCGTCCAGAATCGAGTCGACGTCGTCTGAGATCTTTTCTTGCCGTTCCTTGACGTCGGCAGCAGCCTCGGCCTCAGCCTCGTCGACCTCGTCGGACCGCTGGGTCGCGCGCTTCTGCCCGCCGGTGTCTTTGGTGGCCATCACCAGCCTCCTCTAGGTCCGAGGGGTCGTCCCCTGTCCGGATATCCGGATGCCTCGACCCTACAAGGCAGACCGGACATCTTGCCTGTGATCATTACCCGCCGACCCCAGCCACGACACGGCGGGGTGAGGTGAATCGCCACGTCATGCCATGGGGAGTGGGCCGGAGTCTGCGCCGGTCCTCAGCCGCCGGTCAGTGCGGTGACAAGCTCGGTGGCGGTCTTGCACCGATTAAGCAGGTCGCCCACGTGTGCCTTGGTCCCTCGCAGCGGCTCCATCGTAGGGACACGTTGCAGCGAGTCGTACCCCGGCAGATCAAAGATCACTGAATCCCAGGAGGCAGCGGCGACCTCGTCGGCGTAGCGCGCAAGACAGTTGCCCCGGAAGTAGGCACGGGTGTCCTCCGGAGGTTCGTGGACGGCCTTGTCCACCCGCGGCGGATCGATGAGCCGCTGTATCCGGTCGCGGTCGGCCAGCCGGTTGTACAGCCCTTTGTCGCTGCGTACGTCGGCGTATTGCAGGTCGACGAGGTGCAGCCGCGGTGCGTCCCAGTCCAGGCCGTCCCGGCTGCGATAGCCCTCCAGGATGGACAGCTTCGCTACCCAGTCCAGCTCCGCGGACAGGCTCATGGGGTCGTGCTCGAGTCGGGTCAGCACGGATTCCCATCGGTCGAGGACATCGGCCGTCACGTCGTCGACGTCCGTCCCGAATCGGTCCTCTACGTACTTGCGCGCCTGCTCGAGATATTCCATCTGGAGCTGCACGGCGGTGAGCTTGCGGCCCGAGCGCAGGGGCACAACCGCCTGCAGGGTCGGATCGTGGGACACCGCATGCAGGGCACGGACCGGGTTCTCGACCGAGAGGTCGATCGAGATGAAGCGCTCCTCGATCATCGCGAGAACCAGCGCAGTCGTGCCCAGCTTGAGGTAGGTCGAGATCTCCGACAAGTTGGCATCGCCGATGATCACGTGCAGGCGGCGATATTTCTCCGCGTCGGCGTGGGGCTCGTCGCGGGTATTGATGATCGGCCGCTTGAGCGTGGTCTCCAGCCCGACCTCGACCTCGAAGAAGTCGGCACGCTGGCTGATTTGGAAACCGTGCTCCCGGCCGTCCTGGCCCAGTCCGACCCGCCCAGCGCCGGCTATCACCTGCCGGCAGACGAAGAACGGCGTCAGGTTGCGCACGATGTCGGCGAATGGCGTTGCCCTCGCCATCAGGTAGTTCTCGTGGCACCCGTAAGAAGCGCCCTTGTTGTCGGTGTTGTTCTTGTAAAGCTGGATCGGCTGGGCACCGGGGATGGAAGCGGCATGGTAGGCCGCGATCTCCATGATCCGCTCACCGGCCTTGTCCCAGATGACCGCGTCTCGCGGATTGGTGCATTCCGGAGTCGAATACTCCGGATGCGCATGGTCGACATAGAGCCGGGCACCATTGGTCAGAATCACGTTTGCCAGGCCGACGTCCTCGTCGGTGAGCTGACTGGCGTCGGCGAGCTCCCTGGCAAGGTCGAAGCCCCGCGCGTCACGCAGCGGATTCTCTTCCTCGAAATCCCAGCGCGCACGCCGAGTCCGCGCGGTCACTGCCGCGTAGGCATTCACCACCTGGGATGAGGTGAGCATGGCATTTGCCGACGGGTGGCCGGGTACGGCGATGCCGTACTCGGTCTCGGTCCCCATCACCCGCCATACAGTCATGTCCGCTCCTCGCCGCGCGCTCACGAGGCTGCCGCCGGGCCGCGTAACCCCTCATTCCGGGCGCCGCCGGCGACTTGGCCTCGTTCGAGCCTAGTTCCTGATGGGGACAAGGGGAGCCTTCATGGGTGCCCATATCCGGAATCGTGACGCCTGCGGCTAGTCTCCGCCGCCGATGGTTATCGGCGAGGAAGAAGGGGAATGCGCGCTCCGCCGCCGCAAACAGGGCCAAGGAGTCGATCATGGAACTGGAGATCGTCAATCCGCAGCCGAAGTTTCCACCGGTCACGCTGATCGACCCTGCACCGTACGGCTACGTCCAGCTGTCTGCGATGGTGGATCCGCCCAGAGGGCGCGTCCCCTTTCCGGGCCGGAGCTCCCAGAAGACGGCCCTGCTCACCCACCTAGCGAGGTTGAGCCGGCAACTCGAGGGCCTCGAGGCGGTCGAGAAGGCCACCGTCTATCGCGCCATCGTGACTCCTCCTCCCAGCGGATACGCCAAGGAGCACGCACGTCGTCCCGCCCGCTACGACGTCGTCGTGCTCGTCGAAACAAACTCGCCTGATGCCATCGGTGAGGCGGAGGGCGCAGAGCCGTACACGCTTCTGCGGCAAGCACTCGAGTCCGAGGCCGAGGAGCTGCACGTCATGACCGCAAGGTGCGTCAAGCGGATGGGGGATGTGGACAAGACCACGGACGGCTTGTTCCTCTTCAATTACTTCGTGGCCGAAGACTCGGAGGTCGCCCTCGAGCTGTGGGACTACCTCGCTGGCTGGTACTCGGTTGAGACGGGCCTGGACAACTCAACCTTGCTCGAGCCGATCAACAAGGACGATTACGCGTTCATCAACCACGCCCGCTGGGAGTACGGCGCTCCGCGATTTGCCTTTCACCAGTTCAGCAAGCCGAGCTTCCGCAGCTATGTGCTCGCCAACCTCGAGACCAACAAGACCGGCTCCATGCCCATCCTCTACCGGCTCGCGCGCTGACGACCCCGTGTCTGGTCAGGACCCGTCGGATCCAGCCGGACGAAATGCCTCTTCGGCGACGACATCGCGAAAGCGCTGCTCCCCCAGGCCTCGGATGAGGGGCGCGGTCTGGCTCTGCTGATGGAGGAGCGCGCGAACCTTCCGGGAGAGAAGGTCGCCCGCAACGGACAGATAGACCGACAGGTCGGCGGGCGAGGTCACCGGCAGGTCACCGTCATCCATCATTACCGCGAAGTCGTCGAGAGACTGGCGCAGGACGGCCGCGTGCGCCGGCGTGTTGGTCGCAAAGTGGAGCACAGCTGGGGAGAGCCGGCCACGGCTTACCGCCGCGGTTGTCCAGCGGCTCACCGCCTTGTGGTCGACGTGTCCCGTCATGCCATCGGGGCCGAAGGTCAAGACAGTATCCGGGCGAACCTCCTCCATGATCTCGGCAAGTCGGCCCGCCGCCTCGTCCTCGTTCACCTCACCGCAGCCACCGTCCGGGTAGTCCAGCCAGATGTGCTCGCGTACGCCAAGCTCGCCCAGCGCAGCAGCCAGTTCCTCGGTGCGGACGGCGGCAAGTGGCGCACCCGGCGGCCAACGCTGCGGGTCAGGCGAGCCCAGCTCCCCTCGGGTGGCTGTCACGCAGACAACCCGGCTACCCAGAGCGACCGTGCGGGCCATGAGCGCTCCGGCGAGATATGTCTCATCGTCGGGATGTGCCCATATCGACAGGATCGTGCCAAGCGGGTCCACCTGCCAATCATGGCCTCCGCATGTGGGGCAGTGACAGCTCCGGAGTACCAACACGTGGAAGCGCCGCGCCCTCGGTGATCCGGAGGGCGCGGCGCCTGGACGAACGCTCTGTTAGAGGTATTGACCGGTGTTCGCGACCGTGTCGATGGACCGGCCGGCCTCGACTCCTTGCTTGCCGCTGATGAGGGTGCGGATGTAGACGATGCGCTCGCCCTTCTTGCCGGAGATGCGGGCCCAGTCGTCGGGGTTGGTGGTGTTGGGCAGATCCTCGTTCTCCTTGAACTCGTCGACGCATGCGGCGAGCAGGTGCGAGATGCGCAGCCCCTTTTGGTGGACCTCGAGGAAGTCCTTGATGGCCATCTTCTTGGCCCGGTCGACGATGTTCTGGATCATCGCCCCGGAGTTGAAGTCCTTGAAGTAGAGGACCTCCTTGTCACCGTTGGCGTAGGTGACCTCGAGGAACCGGTTCTCCTCGATTTCGGAGTACATCCGCTCCACAGTGCGCTGGATCATGGCGTGGACGGTGCCGTCGCGCGCGCCACCGTTCTCTGCGAGGTCGTCGGCGTGCAGCGGTAGCTCGACTGTGACGTACTTCGAGAAGATGTCGCGGGCAGCCTCGGCGTCCGGCCGTTCGATCTTGATCTTCACGTCCAGGCGCCCCGGGCGGAGGATCGCCGGATCGATCATGTCTTCGCGGTTGGATGCACCGATGACGATGACGTTTTCCAGACCCTCGACACCGTCGATCTCGCTGAGCAGCTGCGGCACAATCGTGTTCTCCACATCCGAGGACACGCCCGACCCGCGGGTACGGAACAGCGAGTCCATCTCGTCGAAGAACACGATCACCGGCGTGCCCTCGCTGGCCTTCTCACGTGCCCGCTGGAAGACCAGCCGGATGTGCCGCTCGGTCTCGCCGACGTACTTGTTGAGCAGCTCTGGGCCTTTGATGTTGAGGAAGTAGGACTTGCCCTCGCCTTGCCCGGTGGCCTCCGCGACCTTCTTGGCCAGCGAGTTGGCGACCGCTTTGGCGATCAGCGTCTTGCCGCAGCCCGGTGGACCGTAGAGGAGCACACCCTTCGGTGGGCGGAGCTGGTGCTCACGGAAGAGATCGGGATGGAGATAGGGAAGCTCGATCGCGTCGCGGATCTGCTCGATCTGAGCCGCCAGGCCGCCGATCGACTGGTAGTCGATGTCGGGCACTTCCTCCAGGATCAGCTCTTCGACCTCGGACTTTGGAATCCGCTCGTAGATATAGCCGGACCGCGACTCGAAGAGCAGCGAGTCGCCGGCTCGCAGCGGTGCGTCTCGCAGCGGCTCCGCGATCCTCGCGATCCGCTCATCGTCGGTGTGGCCGATGACAAGGGCGCGGTCACCATCGGCGAGCACCTCCTTAAGCATCACGACCTCGCCGACCTGCTCCCACCCCATCGCCTCGACGACGTTGAGCGCCTCGTTGAGCATGACCTCCTGGCCGTGGCGAAGCTTGTCGACCTCGACGTTGGGACTAACTGTCACACGCAGCTTCCGGCCGCCCGTGAAGACGTCGACGGTGCCGTCCTCGTTCGCCACGAGGAAGATCCCGAATCCTGCTGGCGGCTGGGCCAGCCGGTCGATCTCCTCCTTCAGCGCGATGATCTGATCCCGCGCCTCCTTCAGCGTCGCGACCAGCCTCTCGTTCTGGGCGGTCACCGCCGACAGATTGGCCTGGAGCTCGACCAGACGATCCTCCATCGCGCGCACTTGACGCGGCGACTCCGCGAGCTTGCGCCGCAGGACCGCGACCTCCTGCTCGAGGAAGGACACCTGGTTGGCGAGATCGTCTGTGTGACGTCCCTGCCAGCTACGGCGGGACTGGTCTTCACTGGCGGGCACGGCCCTCACCTCCCTCGACTGAGCCGCTCGAATCGGCGTCGTATCCCGACCCTACCTTTGGGTACCCCCGTGCAAACATCATCGGCGGCCAGTGGCTCGCGGAGACCGCGACCGTCCTGGGCGAGAATCCACCTGCCTTGCTCGTGATCTGCGGTGCACGCCGGCGATCAGGGCAGAGGGCCGGACTCATGCCGGGCCCTCGCCTGCTCGCTCGCCGCGGCCTCGCTCTGGAGCGGCGGTCCGTCCGTCTCCTCAGGGGCGTACGCGCCCTTGGCGGGGCGCCGTCGCCGGAGCGGTGGCGGGACACCCGGCGCCATCCGGCGTGCGGTGATGAGGAAGCCGGTGTGACCGATCATGCGGTGATCGGGACGAACGGCGAGGCCCTCCACATGCCAGGTGCGGACCATGGTCTCCCAGGCCGCGGGTTCGGTGAAGCTGCCATGCTCGCGCAGCGTCTCAACGGTCTTCGCGAGCTGGGTCGTCGTGGCGACGTAGCAGCAGACCACGCCGCCCGGAGCTAGCACGCGCGCCACCGTCGGCACGCACTCCCAGGGCGCGAGCATGTCGAGAACCACGCGGTCGACCTCGGCCTCCGCAACCGACTCTGCGAGGTCGCCAACCGTCAATCGCCATGCCGGGTGCGGGGCGCCGAAGAACCGCTCCACGTTCGTCCGGGCGATCTGGGCGAAGTCCGCGCGCCGCTCGTAGGACGAGACGAGACCCTCATCGCCGACCGCCCGCAGGAGGGAGCAGGCCAAGGCGCCGGAACCAGCCCCGGCCTCGATCACCCGCGCCCCAGGGAAGATATCGGCGAGTCCGACGATCTGTGCTGCGTCCTTGGGATAGACGACCGCGGCACCTCGGGGCATCGCCAAGACAAAGTCGGCAAGCAGTGGGCGCAACGCGAGATAGTCAACGCCCCCAGTGGTGCGGACGACCGACCCTTCCGGAGAACCGATGAGCTGGTCGTGCTCGAAGGACCCGCGGTGGGTGTGGAAGGCCTTTCCTGGCGTCAGGGTGATCGTGTGATGCCGTCCCTTGGGGTCGGTGAGCTGGACCTGCTCGCCGGCCTGGAACGGGCCGCGCCGGACCGCCACACCGGTGGGCACTGAGCCGGCGGTCGGCGCATCGCCCCGCGCTGGGATCCGATCAGCGCCCGCCATGGGCGGCAAGCGTACGGCAGCGGCGGTCCAGGCCCGCCGAGGGACTCAGCCAGCGTGTGCGAAGGCTCGCTCGACGTCCTTGGTCGCAAGAACTCCGAAGATGTCGCCACCCTGTTCGAGGACGAGGTATTCACTGGCAGGCGTCGCCTGCATCGCGCGTACCAGGTCTTCGCCGCTGAGTTCGGCGGAGAGGACGAGGCCCGGCTCGATGGAGCGAGCGACCGAGGCCACTGAAACCCATGGCCGGCGATGTTCCGGCGTTGCGCTCACCGATGCCTCGTTGACGAGCCCAGAGGGCGCGCCGCCGCCGTCGACGATCACGAGTCCGCCCGCACCGGCCTCCCTGGCTCGACGCAGGGCCTCGGACAACGGCAGGTCCCCGGTCACCGGAATCGCCCGACGCGTCAGGCTCCGGGCCTGAAGCGATGGCAGCCGCTCGCGCAGTCGCTGATGGGCCAGCGAGGCCGTCGCGGCAGTCCAGATGAACGAGGCGAGAAGTGCTGCCCACAGGACGTTGACGAGGTCGATCTCTCTGTTCTGGATCTGCGCGAAGACGAACGGCGACGCGATGACCAGGAGAGCGACGACACGCCCACCCCACGCAGCTGCGATTGTGCCGAGATTCGGTCGGCCAGTGACGGCCCAAACCAGAGCGCGCAGCACACGGCCGCCGTCGAGCGGCAGCCCGGGGAGCAGGTTGAAGACGCCGACCAGGATGTTCGATGCGGCAAAGGCGGCGATAATCAGGCCTTCCTTGGTGTCCGGGTCTGTGCCCCGGTAGCCGATCAACGCGCCTATTCCGAGAAGCAAGGAAACCAACGGTCCGACGACGGCCACCGCGAACTCGCGCCACGGCGTCTCAGGCTCGCGCTCCAGCTCGGAAGCGCCGCCGAGCAGCTGGAGGACGATCCGCCGCACGGGCAGGCCGAAGAGTTTTGCGACCACCGAGTGCGCCAGCTCATGCAGCAGGACAGATGCAAGGAGGAGGATCGCGAAGCTGGCGGTCACCACATAAAGCACGCCTCCGCCAGCATCAGGTAGGCGGTCCCTGACGGTCGGGGCGAATCCGATCATGATGAGGATCGCCAGACCGATCGAGCTCGGCGTAATGAAGACAGGAATGCCGAACGGACGGCCCAACGACAGCCCGGGCGGGGGTTGGCTCGGCGGCTGCTCCTCGGCGGTCGTGCGCCCAGCCGGCGTGCCTCGGTCACCGCTCACCCTTTGATGCTATGCGGGACAGCCGTCCTAGGTCGCGTGCGTGCCTGCCGGAATCTGTCTGCGCGCTCCCGTATGGTCGTCGCTGTCGGCAGAACGAAGGCCGGGAGGAGGCAGCATGGATCGGCACGCTCCAGCAGGTGTCTCAAGCAGTTCCCTCTCGTCCGGGGCCGGCGGGAGCATTGCCACCCTGCGCGGCGGCGCCGCCCCACCAAGGGCCGCGGCCGCCGACGTAGCACCGAGCTATGCAGGCCACGACCACACCGAGTCGTCACCTGAGGACGGCGTCCTCGGGGCCCTGTCACCTTCCCGTGCAAGTGACTTCATGACGTGTCCGCTGCTCTATCGGTTCCGGGTCATTGATCGGCTGCCGGAGCGGCCAGGCCTGGCCGCTACTCGGGGCACAGTGGTCCATGCGGTGCTCGAGGAGCTGTTCGATCTGCCCGCATTGGACCGAACGCCCGAACGTGCAGGTGTGCTGGTGAGGCCGGCGTGGGAACGTCTGCTCGCCGCCGAGCCTGACCTTGCCGCGTTGTTCGCCGACGACGCTGACGGGTCTGCTCTTGCGGAATGGCTGTCGAGCGCCGCCGAGTTGGTGGGTCGCTATTTCACCTTGGAGGACCCACGTCGCCTAGAACCGCGCGAACGAGAGCTCTATGTCGAGACCGCGCTCGACTCTGGGCTGCTGCTGCGCGGTTATGTCGATCGTCTCGATGTCGCCGACGGCGGTGCGATGCGGGTCGTCGACTACAAGACCGGCCGGGCGCCGGGCGCCGGCTACGAGGCCAAGGCGCTGTTCCAGATGCGGTTCTACGCCCTGGTCTTGTGGCGGCTACGTGGCGTCGTGCCGCGGCTGCTCCAACTCGTCTATCTCGGTTCGGGCGAGGTGTTGCGTTACGAGCCGGACGAGGCCGACCTACGCGCAACCGAGCGCAAGGTCAGAGCCCTTTGGGAGGCGATCACTCGCGCCGTAGAGACGGGCGACTGGCGGGCAAGCCCGAGCAAGCTCTGCGAGTGGTGTGATCACAAGGTGCGGTGCCCGGCATTCGGGGGGACGCCACCGCCGCTCCCCACGCTGCGGCTCCAACCAGGCCGGGATGTTCTTGGCGACGACCTGACCACGGTTGACGCCCCGACGCCGCGGCAAACTCACTTCGACGACGTCTAGCTGTTCGGTCAAAGAGATCTCTCCCGGCACACGCTGACACCGCGCTGGTGCCGGAGGACTGCTGGATGGATGGCAAGGCCGCAGCGAGCCCCCGTCGTGGAGCCACGCGGGCGGGCGAGAACGCAGCCAGCCGCCGGCAGGACCCGGCAGAGCCTGACACTGCGCGGATGCCGGAGGACTGCTGGATGGATGGCAAGGCCGCAGCGAGCCCCCGTCGTGGAGCTACGCGGGCGGGCGAGAACGCAGCCAGCCGCCGGCAGGACCCGGCAGACGCCTGTTGGGCGTCTCGTACTCAAGCAGGAGAGCCAGGGTCGGCGTCAAGCAGGAGGGTGCGGCTGCTGCCGAGCCGTACCGTTGGAACGTGGTGCGACCAGGACATCCATCGAAGGTTGTGCGGGCTACCGTTGATACTGCCCGCCGCCTGATCGCATGGTTCAAGCGGCACCCGCAAGTCGCCGACGCTCTGTTGGGCGGGGTGCTGCTTCTCTTGGCCGTCCTGACGGTCATCGGCGCGCCCGAATCCGCTCGGCCGGCAGGTCATGACAAGGAACCTGGCGTCCTCGGATTCGCTCTCATTCTGATCATGACCGTCGCTGTGACCTGGCGGCGCCGGGCTCCCTTCGCGGTCCTCGCGGTCATCATCGCCGCCGACATCGCCTATTACCAGCTCGGGTTCATGTCGACGGCGGCGGACTTCCTTGCCATTCTGATCATGGCCTACACAGTGGGCAGCAGACGTCCTGGCTGGCGTGGGGTCCTCGTGCTAGCCACGGCCGTTCTGACCTACTCGGCGGCAGCGATCGCCAAGGACGGAAAAGTCGGCGACTTCGCGGGTGGGCTGGTCGTCATTGGCGGGAGCTGGGCGATAGGCCGCAATGTGGGCCTGCGGCGGGCGTACATTCACTCGCTCGAAGAGCGCGCGACCCAGGTCGAACACTTGCGCGAGGCTGAGCTGCGCGATGTCGTCTACGAGGAGCGCGCGCGAATAGCTCGGGAACTGCACGATGTCGTCGCGCACCACGTGAGCGTGATGACCGTGCAGGCCAGCGCCGCCCTGCGACAGCTCGACCGAGATTCTGATCGAAGCCGTGAGGCGCTGACCTCAGTGGAGGAGGTAGGCCGCGCGGCTTTGAGCGAGATGCGGCGCATGGTCGGCGTACTCCGTGAGATCAATGCGGAGCGGGCGGGAGAAGGTCCAGACGGCCAGCTGCGTGCGCACGCTTCCGGGCTCATGCCGCAGCCAGCAATCGCCGACCTCCCTGGGCTCGTGGACCAGATGACTCAAGCAGGTCTTCCTGTCACGCTCACTGTCGAGGGGGGCGGGGGCCCTGCCCTCTCACCGGGCGTGGAACTCACGGCGTACCGCGTTGTCCAGGAGGCTCTCACCAACACGCTAAAACACGCCGGCCCGGCAGAAGCGGGCGTCCTGCTCCGGTACGGGCCGCAAGATCTTGTCGTCCAGGTCACCGACTCGGGTCGGGGGCTCGCTGCCGATCTCGGGAGGGAGCGCAATGGCGTCCGGCCGGTGGGTCACGGTTTGCTGGGCATGCGCGAGCGCGTCGAGCTTTACGGTGGTGCTCTCTTCGCAGGGCCCCGCCGCGGTGGCGGCTATGAGGTTCGTGCCCGCATCCCGATCGAACAGGTGAGTGGATGATCAGGGTTCTGCTCGTCGACGACCAGCCGCTGTTGCGTACGGGCTTTCGGATGATCCTGGACTCAGAGGGCGACATCTCCGTTGTCGGCGAGGCGGGAGATGGGGCGAAGGCCGTTGACGAGGTCCGCGCACTGCAGCCAGACGTGGTTCTTATGGACGTCCGGATGCCTCGTATGGACGGCATCGAGGCGACGCGCAGGATCGCAGCGGCCGCCGGGTGGCCAAGCACCTACCCCGCCGGGCCAAGGGTGCTCATCCTGACGACCTTCGACCTCGACGAGTACGTCGTCGAGGGGCTTCGTGCGGGAGCGAGCGGCTTCCTGCTCAAGGACGCTCCGCCCGACGAGCTGGTTAACGCCATCAGGATCGTGGCCCGTGGCGATGCGATCGTTGCGCCGAGCGTCACCCGCCGCCTGCTCGACCGCTTCGCCTCCCGCCTGCCTTCGGCCGACGCCCCCACGCCCAAAGCTCTTCGTGACCTGACCGCGCGCGAGCTGGACGTGCTGCGGCTGGTCGCCCGAGGTCTGTCCAACGCCGAGATCGCGGATGAGCTGGTCGTGAGCGAGACCACGGTGAAGACTCACGTGGGTCACCTTCTGACGAAGCTGCGACTGCGGGACCGAGTCCAGGCCGCGGTCTACGCCTACGAGTCAGGCCTGGTCACCCCGGGAATGCTCTGACCATCACCCGGGCGACGTCATGGACCACCGCTCGATCGGTCGCCGGCCCTCGACTCCGAGCTTGACCACGTGGCATCGCCATGTGGTCAGCCGAAGATCTCCTCGCGGGCGGCCGCGGCGACGGCGGCGACCGCCCGGAAGCAGCGCATGCCATCGCGCATCGACGGCGCGCTGAACGCAACCCTGCACTCCGCCATCTCCTCGACGGTCGGAATGTTCGAGGTGGCCAAAGCGAGGTGGGATGCATCGAACTCGATCTCGAAGCGGTGCTCGCGGATCGGCTGCTCAGGCCGGCGGCCGGCCAGCTGCATGGCCTCTGTCGCTGCCTCCATAATCCACGCCGCGGTCACCGCCGGCGGAGAGCAGATCGCCGCATAACGCGAGATGCACTCCTTGACCGCCACCACGCGTGCGGCTGGCGCATAGGTCTTGGCGTCGGCGCAGGTCTGATCATCTCCGGTGACGAGAATGACGGGCACGCCGTACTCGGCCGCAACGAGGGCATTGAGCAGCCCCTCGCTGGCCAGCTCGCCGTCAATCCAGAAGCCGGTGAGCGAGTTGCCCATGTAGGTGTGGGCGAGGACGCCGTTGCGGCCGGCGGCTGCGTGGTAGCCGACGAATGCCACGGCGTCGACATCGCGGTCGATGCCTTCCATCATGCCGAGGCGCTTGTGGCGGCCGGTGAGCATCCGCGCCATGGTGTCGAGATCCTCCACGAGGATGTTTCGCATCGTGTCGTGTGCCTCGTTGACGAGCACATCGCTCGCGCCGCCCGCCCGCAGGCCCGCGATGGCAGCATTGACGTCGCTGGTCAGCATCCTCCTGAAGCGCTGCCATTGCTCAGTGCCGGGCTCGACGTCGCCCGGCCACGTGACGCCAGACGCGCCTTCCATGTCGGCGGAGATGAGTACGCGCATGTGCAGGCCTCCGGATCCACAGCGGGGGGTCATTGGCGGTTAGCGCGCGGGTCGGCACGCTCGGATGCCCGGGATCGTAATGGGTGGAGGTGGGGGGCTACCCCGACCTGAAATCGGGGTGGTTCCCCGGTGTCGATGACCCACTCCATTGCCTAGCGTCGTGGAGCGAGGTCACTCGATGGCAGAGGACCCGGACGCGCAAGGGCGCCGCGTTATCGGAATCAGAGCCTCTCCCTCCTTCTCCGGAAGGAGGGAGTCGCCCCGCTGGTACCAGGGACCGACGCCGAAGACCGCCCACAGAGCGGAACCGACCACGGCAATCGACTCCTAGGCTTGTGATCATGACATCACCGACAGTTGCACAGCACCGCACGGGCGCCGAGCCGGATGGCGTGGCAGCTCGGGCAGTGGGATTGAGCAAGCACTATGGCAAGGGCGACACCCGCGTGGTTGCGCTCGATGACGTGAGCGTCGACTTCTACCGCGGCCAGCTCACGGCGATCATGGGCCCGTCAGGCTCGGGCAAGTCGACACTGCTGCACCTGATGGCTGCCCTCGACGACGCAACGGCCGGCGAGGTCTACATCGGCGACGTGGAGATCACCCGGTTGGGCGACGGCGACCTGACCAGGCTGCGGCGGGACAAGCTTGGCTTCATCTTCCAGGCGTACAACCTTGTACCGACGCTGTCCGCAATTGAGAACATCACGCTGCCGATGGATATCGGCGGCCGCAAGCCCGACATTGAGTGGCTGGACACGGTGATCGACACTGTCGGCTTGCGGGACCGGCTTCGTCACCGTCCGAACGAACTCTCCGGCGGCCAGCAGCAGCGGGTGGCCTCCGCGCGGGCACTCGCGAGCCGTCCGGCCATCATCTTCGCGGACGAGCCGACCGGCAACCTGGACTCTCGCGCTAGTGCCGAGATCCTTGGATTCCTGCGCCGTTCGGTGCGAGAGATGGGCCAGACGGTCGTCATGGTCACCCATGATCCGGTCGCGGCGGCCTATGCCGACCGCGTGCTGTTCCTCGCCGATGGTCGCATCGTCGACGAGATGCTCGACCCGACCGCCGACCGCGTCCTCGACCGCATCAAGCAGTTCGAGGCGCACGGCCGGCGCAGCTGAGGGGCGGGTTCACAGACATGCTGAGAACGACACTGCGCAGCTTGTTCGCGCACAAGATCCGAATGGCGCTCACCGCCGTCGCCATCGTGCTCGGCGTGGCGTTCGTCGCCGGCACCCTCATCTTTACCGACACACTCGGCCGTACCTTCGACAAGTTCTTCGCCGCTGTCAGCAGCGACGTGACGGTGATGAAACACAGCGAGTTCGACAGCGGTGAGAATGCGTCACCGAGCACACTGCCTGCCAGCGTGGTCGACGCGGTAAAGAAAGTGCCCGGCGTGGCGAAGGCTGAAGGCTCGATCTTCGTCGACGGCGTCGACATCGTGAACAAGAGCGGCGACGGCGTCCTCGGTGCTCCCGGGGCACCTCATTTCGGCGCGAGCTGGGCCGATCCCGGCAGCACCGAAAGCGGCAGCGTACGCATCGTCGAAGGCAAGCCGCCGGCGGCCGCCGACCAGGTGGTCGTCGATGCCATCACCGCGAAGAACGAGAAGCTCAAGGTAGGGGATCACCTGTCCCTTATCACTCCGAGTAAGGACACACCGCATCTCGACGCCACGCTCGTGGGTGTTTTCGACTACAAGGGCTCGCAAGGCATCGGCGGTGCGACTGTCGCCGTATTCGACGACCAGACCGCTCAGCGTCTCCTCACCGGTCCCGGCCTGTTCTCCGCGGTTGAGGTCACCGGGGAGCCGGGAGTCAGCAATGCTGCGCTGGCCGGGCGGGTCAAGCAGGCCGTAGGGACTGAATACGATGTCAAGACTGCCGCGCAAACGGCGGCTGATGCCTCGGCCGACATCCGTCAGGGCCTGTCATTCATCAATACCTTCCTGTTGGTCTTTGCGGCTATCGCGCTCTTCGTCGGGGTCTTCCTCATCCTCAATACGTTCTCGATGCTGGTGGCCCAGCGAACCCGCGAACTGGCGCTGCTGCGCGCGGTTGGAGCGAGTCGACGGCAGGTGACCCGCTCGGTCCTCGGCGAGGCGTTCGTCGTCGGCTTGGTCGGATCCACCGTCGGGATCGGCCTCGGCTTCGGGCTCGCGCTGTTGCTCAAGGCGCTCTTCGGGCAGCTCGGGCTGGAACTCACCGGCGCCAAGCTCGTCTTTGAGCCGCGGACCGCGATCGTCGCCTACGTCGTCGGGATCCTCGTGACAATGACCGCCGCGTACTTCCCTGCGCGGCGTGCGGCCAAGATCCCTCCGGTTGCCGCCCTCCGCGACGACGTTGCCCTGCCCGAGTCGTCGCTGCGGCTGAGGCTGATCATGGGTTCAACGCTCACCGCCGTCGGGGCGACCGCGCTGGGCCTGGGCCTAGCCGGGAGCAAGATCCAGGCTGTCGGCCTCGGGGTTCTGTTGGTCATGATCGGTGTGATCCTGCTGACCCCACTCATCGCTCGGCGTGTCGTCGGCGCACTCGGTACCCCGTTCGCCAAGGCGTACGGCCCGGTGGGCAAGCTGGCCAGGGAGAACGCGCTGCGCAACCCGCGGCGGACCTCGGTGACGGCATCCGCTCTGATGATCGGGCTCGCGCTGGTCGCCGCGCTCGCCACGCTTGGCGCTTCGGCAAAGAAGTCAACCGATGCGCTGGTCGACGAATCCATCAAGGCCGGATACACCGTCCAGAGCAGCAACTTCGCCGCGTTCAGCCCGCACATCGCCGACTCGCTCGCCGGGGTTCAGGGCGTCGATCTCGTCGCCCGCGAGCAATATCGCCAGGCGAAGGTGGACGGCAAGGACGTTCAGGTCAGTGGGTTCGACCCGGGAACGCTCGACGCCGTGCTCAACCTGACCTTCAAGGAGGGCTCGGCCGACGGCCTCCAGGGCGATGGCCTGCTCATCGACGACAACGTAGCGAAGAGCGAGAAGCTCGCTATCGGCGATCCGGTGACGGTGCAGATGCAGGCAGGGTCGCAGCAGGCCAGGGTCGCCGGGATCTTCAAGCATGTGCCGTTCGAGAGCGGCTACATGCTGCCGACCTCTCTGGTGAAGCAGCTCAGCGGTGACCAGCGGGACGGTTTCCTCTACGTCAAGACCGCCCCGGGTGCCAACGTCAGGCCGGCGCTCGACGCGGCGGTCAAGCCGTACCCGAATGTGGAGCTGCAGAACCAACAGGAGTTCAAGGACCAGATCAGCGGCAATCTCGACCAGCTGCTCTATGTGATGTACGCGCTGCTGGCGCTGGCGATCATCATCGCTGCCATTGGCATCGTGAACACCCTGGCCCTGTCGGTGTACGAACGGACTCGCGAGGTCGGCTTGCTACGTGCGGTCGGCCTGGGCCGTAGGCAGTTGCGCCGGATGATCCGGATCGAGTCGGTGGTGATCTCCGTCTTCGGTGCCGTGCTCGGCATGGCGCTCGGCGTGATCCTGGGACTCGCCCTGCTCGCGGGGCTCGCGGACGAAGGAGTGGACAAGATCTCGGTCCCCTGGGCTTCGCCGTGGTACGGGTCCTTGGTCACCTTCGTCTTGGTGGCGGTCATCATCGGGGTGCTCGCGGCAATCTGGCCCGCCCGCCGGGCGTCGAGGCTCGACGTGATCGAGGCGATCACAACCGAGTAGGCCAGCGAGCTCGGGGACGCTGAGGCCCATGCCCTCCCTGTGGGGCGTGGGCCTCAGCTTTACGTCGAGCCAGGCCCAGCCCCAGTTCAGTGCCAGCCCCCATCCGCCCCAGGCTCAGGCCCCAGCCCAATCCTCGTCCTGCTGCAGCGCAGCGGGCTCGCCGCCGCGGTGGTCAGCTACCGACGACGAAGGCCTCGAGGCTTGCCGCACTGACCTGGGCCAGTGACTGGACGACTTGCAACCTTCCCGCGGGCTGGATGGTCGCGGCGTGCGGGACAGCCACCACTCGGCAGCCCGCCGCCAGGCCAGCGGCCACTCCGTTCGGTGAGTCCTCGAGGACAACGCAGCGGTTGGCGTCGGCGCCGAGCGCCACGATCGCCTTCAGATAGGGCTCGGGATCGGGCTTGTTCCGCGAGACGTCGTCACCGGAAATCGTCACGGCAAAATGACTGGCGCCGACCCGGGCGAGCACGGCGTCCACCATCTGGCGTACCGATGCCGACACCAGGCCGCAGGGCACACCCGCCGCGTGGAGGTCGTCGAGAAGGTCAAGCGCGCCCGGGAGGATGATGACCTGCTCGCGAACCCGGCGCACGATGCCCTCGTCCATCCATCGGCCCACCTGCGCCGGATCGGCGTCCGCCCCGGACCGCTGGATCATGTAACGCGCCGCCGCAGCGGAGGGACTTCCAAGCACGGCGATCTGGTCGGCCGGCGTCCACTCCCCACCCAGCTTCGCCATAACTTCGAGCTCAACGTCGAACCACAGAGGCTCGGTGTCGACGAGGAGTCCGTCCATGTCGAAGAGGACGGCCTGGAGCTGCGGCATGGAGGTGCCCTTCAATCGAAAAGCCGGGACGTGAGGGGCACCTTCACGCGGACCTATGGGGTGAGGGTGCCCTTCATGCGAAAGGGCGGGCGGGGGTGGGTCAGGCGTTGAAGTACTTGGCTTCTGGGTGGTGTACGACGATGGCGTCGGTCGACTGCTCGGGGTGCAGCTGGAACTCCTCGGACAGCGTCACGCCGATCCGCTCGGGACGGAGCAGCTCGACGAGCTTCGCCCGGTCTTCGAGATTGGGACAGGCGGGATAGCCAAAGGAGTAGCGCGCCCCGCGGTAGCCGAGCCGCAGCACCTCGTCGAGCTCCGCGGGATCCTCCATCCCGAAGCCCAGCTCTTCCCTGACCCTGGCGTGCCAGAACTCGGCAAGTGCCTCGGTCAGTTGCACGGACAGTCCGTGCAACTCGAGATAGTCGCGGTAGGAATTCGCGGCGAACAGCTTCCCGGTCGCATCCGAAATCCGAGAGCCCACCGTGACGAGCTGGAAGGCCACAACGTCCGTCTCGCCGGACTCCGCCGACCGGAAGAAGTCGGACAAGCACAGATGGCGGTCCCGCCGCTGACGAGGGAAGGTAAAGCGCAGCCGCTCGGCATGGACGCCGGCGCCGATTCGTGCGGCGGGACCCTGGTCAGCATCTCGGGAACGGCTCACCGCGTGTTGCCCGTTGGCCACGTTCGGCTCTTCCTCCCCGTACAGCACGATGAGATCGTCGCCTTTGCTCACGCACGGGAAGTAGCCATAGACCACCGCAGCCTCGAGGAGGCCGTCCGTGTGCAGACGGTCGAGCCACATCCGCAGCCGCGGCCGTCCTTCGGTCTCAACAAGTTCCTCGTAGCCGGGCCCCTCTGCGCCGCGGGTTGGGCGCAGGCCCCACTGGCCGAGGAATGTCGCGCGCTCGTCGAGGAAGGCCGCGTAATCGGCCAGCGCAATGCCCTTGACAACGCGGGTCCCCCAGAACGGCGGTGTCGGCACGGGGTTGTCGGCCGCCACGTCGGACCGCGCGGGCATCTGGTCGGGAGGCGTCTCGCGCAGGACGGCGGCTGCCGGTTTCACCCGCCGCTCGCGCGGGGCCGGAAGGACCGCGCCGTCCTCGCCGCGCTTCACGGCCATGATTGTGTCCATCAGCCGCAGCCCCTCGAAGGCATCCCTTGCGTAGCGGACCTCGCCTTGGAAGACGGAGTTCAGGTCCTGCTCCACGTATGCCCTCGTCAGCGCCGCGCCGCCGAGGAGCACGGGCCAGCGTTTGGCGACTCCCCGGCTGTTCATCTCCAGCAGGTTGTCCTTCATGACGACGGTGGACTTCACCAGCAGGCCGGACATGCCGATGACGTCGGCCGTGTGTTCCGTCGCCGCGTCCAGGATCGTTGCCACCGGCTGCTTGATTCCGAGGTTGACCACTGTGTAGCCGTTGTTCGTCAGGATGATGTCGACCAGGTTTTTGCCGATGTCGTGGACGTCACCTTTCACGGTGGCGAGCACGATCGTTCCCTTGCCGCTGGTGTCCGACTTCTCCATGTGCGGCTCGAGATAGGCGACGGCGGCCTTCATGACCTCAGCAGACTGCAGGACGAACGGCAGCTGCATCTGGCCAGAGCCGAAGAGGTCGCCGACCGTCTTCATGCCCGACAGCAGGGTCTCGTTGACGATGTCCAAGGCCGACCTGCTCTCGAGCGCCTCGTCGAGGTCGGCCTCCAGGCCGTTGCGCTCGCCGTCGACGATGCGCCGCTGCAGGCGCTCGTCCAGCGGCAGCGCGGCGAGCTCCTCAGCCCTCGACTGCGCGCTGCTGCGAGCGTCGACGCCCTCGAAGAGCTCGAGCATCCGCTGCAGCGGGTCATAGCCGTCCCGGCGCCGGTCATAGACCAGATCGAGCGCGACCTGACGTTGCTCGTCGGGGATCCGCGACATCGGCAGGATCTTTGCTGCATGCACGATCGCGGAGTCGAGACCTGCCTCGACACATTCGTGGAGAAACACGGAGTTGAGGACCATCCTCGCGGCCGGGTTGAGGCCGAAGGAGACATTGGACACGCCGAGCGTCGTCTGCACCTGCGGCCAGCGCAGCTTGACCTCCCTGATCGCCTCGATCGTCTCGAGCCCGTCGCGGCGGGTCTCCTCTTGGCCGGTCGCGATGGGGAAGGTCAGACAATCCAGCACGATGTCGTCGATGCGCATGCCCCACTTCTCGGTGAGGTCGCGGATCAGTCGCTCGGCGACGCGCACCTTCCAGTCCGCGGTTCGGGCCTGGCCCTCCTCGTCGATCGTGAGCGCGACGACCGCGGCGCCGTGTTCCTTCACGATCGGCATGAGCCGCTGAATTCGCGACCCCTCACCGTCGCCGTCCTCGTAGTTCACGGAGTTGACCAAACACCGCCCGGCGAGCAGCTCAAGGCCCGTCTCGATTATCTCGGGCTCGGTCGAGTCGAGCACGATCGGCAATGTCGATGCCGTGGCGAGGCGGCTGGCGAGCTCCCTCATGTCGGCGGATCCATCCCGGCCGACGTAGTCAATGCACAGGTCGAGCAGGTGCGCGCCGTCCCTGGTTTGGCTGCGGGCGATCTCCACGCAGTCCTCGAACCTGCCGTCGAGCATGGCCTCGCGGAAGGCCTTGGAGCCGTTGGCGTTGGTGCGCTCGCCGATGGACAGATATGCGGTGTCCTGGCGGAACGGCACATGCTGATACAGGCTGGCCGCGCCGGGTTCTGGTCTCGGCTCACGCGTCGCGGGCGATCGTCCATGTACGCGCTCCACGACCGCGCGCAGGTGCTCAGGCGTCGTACCGCAGCAGCCGCCGACCACGCTCAGCCCGAACTCTCTGGTGAAGGTGTCGTGCGCAGTGGCGAGCTCGGCGGGGGTGAGCGGGTATTGGGCGCCGTCCGCGGTCAGGATCGGCAGCCCGGCGTTCGGCATGCAGGACAAGCCGATCCGTGCCTGCTTAGAGAGCTGGCGCAGATGCTCGCTCATCTCGGCGGGGCCCGTTGCACAGTTGAGTCCAATCATCTCGATGCCAAGCGGCTCCAACGCCGTGAGCGCCGCAGTGATCTCGGTGCCGAGCAGCATGGTGCCGGTCGTCTCGACGGTGACCTGTGCCCAGACGGGTACGTCGACGCCGGCCGAAGCGACGGCACGCTTGGCACCGACGATCGCCGCCTTTGCCTGCAACAGATCTTGTGAGGTCTCTACGAGCAAAACGTGGGCACCGCCGGCAATCAGGCCGGCGCACTCCTCTTCGTAGGCGTCTCGCAGCACGGAGTAGGGCGCATGACCGAGGCTGGGCAGCTTGGTTCCGGGACCGACCGATCCGATCACCCAGCGAGGACGCTCGGACGAGGACCAGCCGTCCGCGACCTCCCGCGCGATGCGGGCGCCCTTCTCCGACAAGTCGCGGATGCGCGGCACGATGTCGTACTCGGCGAAGTTGCCATAGTTAGCGCCGAACGTATTGGTCTCCACACAATCGACGCCGACCGCGAGGTAGGCATCATGTACGGACGCCACGATCTCGGGCCTGGTCTCATTGAGGATCTCGTTACATCCCTCGAGGCCGGCGAAGTCGTCGAGCGTCGGCTCGTGAGCCTGCAGCATGGTCCCCATCGCGCCATCGGCGATCAGTACGCGTTCGCTGAGGGCTCTCCGTAGGCTCGCTGTCGTCGCGCTCATGCCGTCGAGCCTAGAGCCTGCGCGAGATGTGCCGCCCAGGCTCAGCTGCCCCGCCCGCATCCCCGGCAGGGCTGCCGGCAGACAGCGCCGGTCGGGAACCCGCCATGGCAGGCACCGGTCGGTCCAGCGTTTCCGGTCGGCATGCGCGATGTTTGCCGGACCGCGGCCGACCCTCACCGGTTGCGCCGACATAGGGTGAGGTGGACCGGAGATCCGCCGACGGATCTTGCCCACGAGCGCCCGAGGAGAGCAGATTGAACGAGCCGGAGGCGGTCCCGCGTCTGGTCGAGCCGATCATGATCGCTGCCTTCGAGGGCTGGAACGACGCAGGCTCGGCCGCCAGTGGCGCGCTCGATCATCTCGAATCCATCTGGGACTCGACCGAAATCGCGTCGCTCGACCCGGAGGACTACTACGACTTTCAGGTCAACCGCCCGCACGTTGTGCTCGAGGACGAACAGCGCGCGATCATCTGGCCGACGACGCGGCTGTCGACCGCGCGCCCGCCGGGCCACCACCGGGACATCCTCCTCGTCCGGGGCATCGAGCCCAACATCCGCTGGCGGGCATACTCCACCGAGCTGATCGACTATGGCAAGCGGCTCGGTGTGGAAATGGTGATCACACTCGGAGCATTGCTCGCGGAGGCGCCGCATACCCGGCCGGTGCCTGTGAGCGGCTCGGTCCTCGATCATGAACTGGCGGAGCGGCTCGGGTTGGAACAGTCGTCCTATGAAGGCCCCACCGGGATCGTCGGGGTCTTGCAGGACGCCTGCGCTACAGCTGGGCTGCCGGCTGTGTCGTTCTGGGCGGCCGTACCGCACTATGTCGCGTCTGTGCCCTGCCCGAAGGCCGCGGTAGCGCTGCTCCGGCGGATCGAGGACATGCTGGATATCGCGGTGCCGCTCGGCGACCTTCCGGAGGAGGCCAGGATCTGGCAGCAGGGCGCTGACGAGCTCGCGGCGAAAGACGAGGAGATCGGCGAATACGTGCGTCAGCTCGAGGAGTCCAAGGACACGGCCGATCTGCCTGAGGCCACCGGTGAGTTCATCGCTCGCGAGTTCGAGCGCTATCTCCGCCGGCAGCAGGACCACGGCGGCTCAGGGCCCGCGGACACCAACCCCCAGGACTGAGCTCCGCGTCCGCCTAGTGTCCCGAGCACACTAGAGGGCGACGCCCAGCAGGGCATCGACCGCTCGGGAGACCACGCCCGGTGCCCCTGCGTCTGTCCCCCCGCCTCCGCCGGTGAGCTGGGCATCCGCCCATGCATCGACCGCCGCGAGCGCGCCAGGGCAATCAAGGTCGTCGGACAGCCGCTCCCTGACGGCAGCGAGGACCGGCTCAGCGTCATGACCGTCTGGACGGGAGACCGCGGCGCGCCAGCGCCCGAGTCGCTCCACAGACTCGGCGATGGCGCCGTCGGTCCATTCCCAGTCCGTGCGGTAGTGGTGGGCGAGCAGGGCGAGCCGGAGCGCCATCGGGTCGACTCCGTCATGCCGGAGCCGAGAAACGAAGATGAGGTTGCCCTTGGACTTCGACATCTTCTCGCCGCCCAAGCCGACCATGCCTGCGTGGACGTACGCCATCGCGTAGGGCGCGCTACCCGTCGCGACCTGGCCCTCGGAGGCACCAAACTCATGATGCGGAAAGATCAGGTCGGTTCCGCCGCCCTGGATGTCGAAGCCCATGCCGAGATAGCGCAATGCGATGGCCGCACATTCGACATGCCAGCCCGGCCGTCCGGGACCGAATGGCGATGGCCAGGCCGGATCCCCCTGGCGCGGCGATTGCCAGAGCAGGCAGTCGACAGGATCCTTCTTGCCCGGTCGATCCGGGTCACCGCCGCGCTCTCTGGACAGTGCGATCATCTCGTCGCTGGTGAGGTGGGCGATGGATCCGAATGCCGGGTCCGCGCTGGCCGGGAAGTAGAGATCGCCGTCAACTTCGTACGCCGCCCCTCTCCCACGCAGCTGCTCGATCAAGGCGATGACGTCCTGCATCGCCTCGACGGCACCGATGTAGTGGATAGGCGGCAGCACCCGCAACGCGATCATGTCCTCCCGGAAGAGGTTGATCTCGCGTTCGGCGAGCTGCCGCCAGTCCTCGCCGGTCGCTCTCGCCCGTTCGAGCAACGGATCATCGACATCGGTGACGTTTTGTACGTAGCGGACAGCGTGCCCGGCGTCTCGCCACACCCGTTGGAGGACGTCGAATGCCACATACGTCGCGGCGTGGCCGAGATGGGTCGCGTCATAGGGAGTGATCCCGCAGACGTAAAGTCCGGCTGTCTCACCGGGTGCGGTCTCGAGGACGGAGCCCGATGCTGTGTCGTGGACCCGGAGGGCGTTCCCCCTGCCGGGGAGGACGGGCAAATGCGGTGCAGGCCAGGACTCCATGGGCGAGCGAGAGGGGCCGCACCGCCAGGTGCGCTCTCCCGGCCTCCTCTCCTCGTCGACGGTACCGACCTACCGATGATATGGACCGCTACCGCCAGTTCAGGGATCAGCCCGCGCTGCTAGCCGCCCATGGATAGGCCGTCCGATGCTGCTCCCCTGCTCTCGACGATCGCTCTGGTCCGGGCCACGGCCGCCTGGTAGCGGGCTCGCTTGGCGGGGTCGAGATCCTGCTTCTTGAGCGCCTGCGGCAGCTCCACCAACCTGATCGGCGGTCCCAGATCGACGAGGATCGGCACCCATTCGGCCGTCGTCACGCGCCAATGACCATCTGCTTTGTCAAACGTGAACCGGGCGATGATCCCCTCCTCGGAAACGCCACGTGGTCTCTGGTGCCGGGCGATCAGGTTTCCTAATCCGTACACGACCCACTTTCCTCTGATGCGCTCGAAGGGCTGAACCACGTGCGCATGATGGCCGATGATTAGATCGATGTCCGGGGACGCAAGGAGCTGTTTTGCGATCGCCCGCTGCTTCGGTGTCGGGACGTGCTGGTATTCGATACCCCAATGCAGGCTCAGGATGACGACATCGGCGCCGCGCCTGCGAAGCTCATGAGCCGCAGACACGATGGCGCGGCCGTCGTCGATCACGTTGACCATCCATGTTCCGTCCGGCGGCGGTGTGCCACCGTTGAGGCCATACGTGTACGAGAGGTGACCGACCCGAATGCCGTGAACATCGAGGATCTGCGGGCGGGACGCCGCTGCGGGGGTGGCTGCAGTGCCTGCGTGGCCGATGTGATCGGCGTCGAGCGCGGCAAGCGTACGGGTCAAGCCGCGTGACCCCTGGTCCATGCTGTGATTCGAAGCGGTTGAACACTCGTCATAACCGATTGCTGTCAGGGCCGAGACAACTTGCGGCGGCATGCTGAAGGTCGGGAACCCCTCGAACGGCCCGCGGGCCGCGGCGAAGGGCGCCTCGATGTGGCAGATGGCCAGGTCGGCAGCCGATATCACGGGCTTGATTGCGGCGAGCATCGGCTGGAAGTCGGGAGACCTGGCCGATCCGTCCCTACGGGCTTGGTCGATCAGGGGCGGATGGATCAGCACGTCGCCGGTCGCTACGACGCTGAACTGGCTGCGGTCGGACTCGACCCCGTTGCGCTGCGACTGTCCAGAGCTGTCCTGGCCGCTTGCTCCTCGACTGGTTGTACATCCGGCGACGAGCAGAGCGAGAGCCGCTGCTGCGATACAGCGACGAAGTTGGGCGGGCGCGGTCACAGCAGAGGTTCCGCTCAGAGCCGCTTGGCGGTCCGGAACAGCCGTGCATAGAAGTCATCCCCATCGAGTACGGCCTTCCCTCCGAGATCCCCAAACGTGGGTCCGTCCGCTTGTTCTCGGCTGGAGATGAATCTGGGATGACCGTCGGTGTCGAGCCCGAGGTAGATCCCGCTGTGATCGATCCGCGGCCCATCTCTGCGATCGATGTCGAAGAAGACGAGATCACCGGGCTGGAGTACACCGATATCGGCCGGCCTCCTGCCCTTGTTGGGGATCACGACAACTCCGGGCCCTACGCTGGCCATCGCGAAGGCACGGCGAGGCAGCTGGGTTCCGTCCTCGTTATCGCCGCGCAGCGGGTAGCCGAGACGGTAGCCATAGACGAGTCGGATATAGCCGGAGCAGTCAACGGCGCCATAGCGCTTTCCTTCCGACTGCTCAGTCACGCCGTCGTCGAAGCGCCAGGAGATGCCGAGAAAGTCATAGAAGTCGGATTGCTCCAGCCGGAAATCGGTGTCGCCATAGGGGATGTTCGGATCGATGGGGCCGAACGACGCATCGCCGGCGTACCGAACGCCGTCCTTTGTCAGCGCGGGCTTCCCATGCAGATACTGCATCGTGATCGCAAGCACGTCAGGCGAGCGATCACGAAGCGCCTTCAGGAACCACGGCTCAAACCACGCCGCGTGTTCCGCGCCCGCACGCCACAGTCTGGGAGCGAGGCGGACCCATGCGGTCGTCCGCACCCTCGCCGAGGTCGTGGACGGTTCGGAGAATGTTCGCTCCGGCCCGGTCAAGGACACGGTTCTCGCTCCATCAGTGAACGTGGCGACGATCGCACCGCCGGTCCCTCGGACCACCGTCCGATCGGGCGCTGCGACCCGGTCGAAGGTGTAGACGTGTTCTCCGCTCGCCGCGTGGCGCTGACCACTGCTCTGCGCCGGGTTCCGGGCGTCGCGGACGTCGTCTCCACCCCGCAGGAACACGAGCGCGAGGATGACGGTGAGCGTCGTTGCCACGGCGCCGACAAACAGCTCACCTCGAACCACCGAGTCATTCCTGAACGAACGTGTACGTGCATGCTCCACAGGGAGCGCACGGGAAAGCCGGCTGGCAGGACGTGTCTGGTGTTCACGTGGCTCGTCTGGCCGGCCGAGCACGCGGTCGTTCCCAGAGCGCATGGTCATCTCAGAACTACCGATCACAGCGTGGGCATGAGCCCAAGCAGGAGCCCACTAGTGAGGACAACGTAGTTGAGCAACGTGACCGTCGCGGTGGATATCAAGGTTGGGGCAATCGGCTGGCGCACGAGCTGGTAGGCGATCAGGCCAGGAACGATGAACCCCAATGTCTGGTGGGCGAACAAGAATGGCGACTGTGTCTGGATGAAGAAAAAGAGAGTCGTCTGCAGAAACACCGCCACCAACACGACTGCGGCGAAAAGACGCTTGCCATAGAGGATCACGACCTTCTGCAGACCCACGGTGCCCAGAAATGTCAGCGCCGTGACGCAGACGACGATCGCAGCGCGCCGAGGCTCCTGAGCAAGGGTCAGTGCGAGCCAACCAGGGGTGATCATTCCACCGGGTGACAGATTGGTGATCAGATAGCAAACAAGCGAGAACAGCAGCCCGATGGCCAGGGACAGCGCTGCGATTTCCGGGGTGAGTTCGGCAGTCACCTGAGTCGTCCCATCCTGTGCCGGCCTGTGGGGCGCTCATGAGCCGGGCGCTGATGCGGCGCTCCTCCTAGTGGGATGGCCTGCGCGTGGCGGCCGTCGGCCAACGTACGCCGACGGGGATGCGTGCCCCTTCGAGATATCGGAGGGAGCGGGCGCTGCGCAAGCGGAAGTCTCGCCAGCTGCTCCAGGAGGAGCTCGCCCTGTCCATGGATGTTGCCGATCGCGACGAGCGATGCGTCGGGTCCGGAGTCCGCGATCAATATCTCGAGGATCTCCCTCGGCGACCGGTTGCCTCCGAGATCGACAACCCGGCCCGGCCAGCCATCAGCGATGCCGTCGAGTGCGCTCTTGGTCGGATGACCGATGAGGTACACCGTGGCGGCAGGGAGTCTGTTGACGATCCCGCCCATTTGGCCGTTTCGTTCCACGCGGTCCGGCCGGCAATTGATCACGATCGACAGCGGTGGGCTGACGGCACCCCGGCGGATCAACTGCTCGATGTTCATGAGCGTGGACTCGGGGTCGTTCGCTGCAAAGACATTGGCAAACCGAATGGTGCGGTCGTCAATTGTGTAGGTCGTCACGCTGAGAACTCCGGGATCTGGGGGGGCGGTCCACATGCCACGAAGCGCTGACCGCCGATCGATCCCCAGCACGCCCGCCACGGCCAGTGCTAGCGCCACGTTCTCCCGAAACGTGAAGTATTGGAACTGGCTCAGCTCCTCGTCTGTGACGCGGTCCGGATCAACGCTGACCAGCAGACAGTTCCGTTTGTTTGCCTCGTGCTGAAGGATGTGCCGCCGGTCGCGCTCGGCCGTGATACAGATCCCGCCTGCCGGCATCGCCCGGGACAGTGAGCGGGCGACGTCATCGAGAGTGGGCCCCATCTCCGCGAGATGGTCCTCCCGAACGTTGCTGAGAATGCCGATCGTCGATTGGATGAGCTTGGTCTGATTGATCTCCTGCAGGGCCGGCATCACCGCCATGCACTCCATCACCAGTGCATCTGGCTGGTAGGCAGCTGCCCGCCTAACTATGCCGATCTGTTCAGCGATGTTCGGGATCTCGAATTTGCGGTGGACGGGTTCCTCGGTGGCGTCGGGATGGATGAAGCGCGCAGCGGTGCCGGTCGTCTTGGCGACGGTCACCAGCCCACCACCACGAAGCGCGCCCGCGCACAAGCGGGTTATCGAACTCTTTCCGCGAATCCCGTTGACGAGGACACGAATCGCGATCTGGTCGAGGTTTGCCTCGTGTCGGCGCTGCTCGAGGATCCCGGCGGCGAGCAACACAGACAGCGCCATCGTGAAGACGCAGTAAAGGAAGATCATGAGCCGCTGCCTGACCCGGATCTTCGGCCCGACACCAGCGCAACCGGCCGTGCGGCTGGAATCGTCGGGATCAGCTGTGTTTCCGCGAGCTGAGCGTCGCGTCCGCTCAATGAGGGCCTCAGAGCGCCGCTCCGTATCCCAAGGAGCCGGAGCCGGAGAACCTCGAGGTTTCTCGCGATCGAGCCGATCTCGTTATGCACTCTGGGATAGATCACCATGCCCCGATCTCCCGGCCAGGCAATGCGTTCGGCGTCTCGAACAAGAACTCGCAATGGGCGGATACCGAAGAGGTAGAGCCATCCATAGCACAGCCAGACGCCGGCGACGGCTAGGAGCCCGACGACGGTCGCGTAGCGGCGTACCACATATACCGGGAGTGGAAGCTGATCTGCCGGCATCTTCGAGACGACGGTCCAGCCGAGCATTCCCGCAGGACCGACGGGGCCGAGCTGTGCGGCCGCCACAATCGTCGCCGGACCGGGGTCCCGGTAGACGCGCGACGTGTGCACCCCGGTGAGGGCGCGGTCGACGGCTCGGTCGACGGCACCGTCGGTCAGCCGACCGAAGGCATGAAAGCCGTCATCTGAGCTGATGATCCGGCGTTCGGGATCAACGATCCAGACCGTCCCGAGTCCGGGCCGATCGAGTCGATCGTCGAGGTAGCGAGGGTCGAGCTCGCCGGCGATGACGAGGCCGTTGGCCGCCGGCGCGTAGGCGACGACGATGGGGACCGGCCCGGAGATGTTTGCCTGACTCACCCCGGTGACCGTGGGCAGCGGTCCCGACGGGCGCCTGGGCTTCGTCCCAGCACGGGCTCTGACCTTCCCGTCCGGCTCCAGGACGTAAATCGAGCGGAACCTCCCGTCTGTGTCCTTCGCACCTGCGAGCAGGCGCCGCAGGTCGCCTCGTGGCACCGAGGCACGCACGTCGCGAGCGAGCCGCTCGAGTGAGGCTGTCGCGTCGTTGATCCCGCGCGCGACGGTGTCGGCCAGTACCGTGATGCGGCCCCGCTGGTCGTCGATGACCTCGGCTGGGACCCGTTCCGGGCGCATCGACCGGCTGATGACGGGTACCGCCATCGACCATGCAAGGATGAGCAATGCGGTGATGATCAGCGTGCCGCGAGCGGTGAAGGCGCCGGCCAGCGGTGAGCGGCCTTGATCGCGAACAGGACGGCCGATCAACTCGCGCCGGATCGCCTCCAGGGCTGTGGCCAGCCGGCCCGGCTCCGCGGATCTCGGCCTCCCGATAGCGGCATCGGTATCTCCCGTAGCCAGCCTGGCCGCCTCCCGTTCGATTCGGCGGACCGGGCCGACGAGGGCGTACGCATGCGCGGCGAAGGCCGCTAACGCGAGGTAGGCAAGCGCTACCCCGGCGGCCACGCCGAATCCCCGGCCCGGGTGGGCGGGAGGCGCGGATACCACCGGTCGGATGCTGACGGCGTAAAGGGGGAGATCGTTCAGACCCTCGCCGGAAACCCTGGCATACCCGATGACGTGCCGCCTCGCGCTCAGGACGATGGCCGCAACGCTGCCGGACCGATGCGAGGCATCACGGACCGCTCGCGAGACCGCCTGGGCCAGCCTTCCTTCGACATCGGCCGAGCCGGACGCGACGACCGGTGCCCCACTCTCATCCACAAGGGTGACGGCCGAGTCGAAGCCGCCCGGTAACCGTGGCCGGGCGGCCGCCGCGAGGACACTGTGATCCTGGTCGTCGATCGGCATCGGTGCGGCGAGGATCACCTCGGATTGGCCTGCCGGGTCATAGGCCAGCATGGAGGTCGGCCGGGCGATCGGCTCTTTGCCTAGCGCAGCGACCGGCACCGGCTCCCCACGGGTCGCGAGCAGCCTGCCCGAGCGCTGGTCCAGCAGCGCGAGCCCGCGCCATTCGGGATGGGCGGCCCCGACCAACCCGAGGATCGCCGTGGGGGTGGCGTTACGGGCCGACGCCTGTCCTGACACCGCCTGGCCCGTGTTTGCGAGATCTGTGAGTTCCTGCGATAGCGACGTGCGGACCTGGTACGCAAGGTCGGCGGCCACCTGCTTCTGCGAGCGCAACACCGCCTGCCCAACTGAGCTGTCATGGCCTCGTCCGAACGTCACCGCGGTCAGGCAGGCCAGGCAGAGGAAGAACGTCAGGGTGACGATCCATGGAAGAACCACGCCGCCGAGCGCGCTGGTCTGCGGATAGCCGCCCGCAACCGTGAGAGCGGCTCGCGGCGTGCGAGGAACACCGTTCCGCACGGGGCAACTCCAGGCTTAACGACGGGCGGCCCGGCCGCCGGGAGGCCAGAGCAAGCGGTAGATTACACCATCGGCTTGGGGGCGACTGCGGATCTTGATCACCACCAGATCGGGAGCAGACAGTCCCCACAGATCGCCACTCGCGGCTCGTCAGAATCAGCCGTGAGCAGTGATGGATAGCCCTTGAGCGTAGGGCGCTAGAACGGCGGCCAGGGGACGGCAGGCCAGTCGTCCGTCGGAACCGGCAGGGTACCGCTGGCTAGCAGCCGGTCCACTCGAGCTGCGGTGGCCTTGATCTCCTCAGGGGTGAGCAGATCCTCTAGCGCGACGCCAAGCCCGTCGTCCAGATCGGAACGCAGCCTGCGCAGGAGGGCGTACTCCTCCCCCGCGAGCGGCTCACCGGCCCAGTTCCAGAGCAGTGTGCGCAGCTTGTCCGTTGCCGCGAAGCACACGCCATGATCGACGGCGAAGATGCGCCCGGTCTCGGTAGGGAGCAGGTGGCCACCCTTGCGATCGGCGTTGTTGACCACCGCGTCAAGGAGCGCGATCGGCCGCAGCCGCGGATCGCTGCCGCGCAGCATCGCCACGACGTCCACGGATTCGTCGACATCGATCCACAGCTGGCACATCCCGGGCCCGAACGGGCCATCCCTCAGCACGGTGGGCGGGACCGTTCCCCATTCGCCGGCCTCCGATACGGCGTAGGCGGCGACCTCGCGACCCGCCAGCGTCCCATCGGGGAAATCCCAGAGTGGCCGTTCGCCGGCGACCGGCTTATAGACGCAGGCGGCCTGCTTCTCGCCGAATCTCACCCTGCAGTAGAGGGTGGCGTTGGACGCTTCAACCAGCCGGCCGACGATCTCGAGCTCGCCTTCCGTCAGAAGCCGGAGCGCAGCCCCAGGATCGAACGCGACAAGTTCCGAGCCATTCTGCTCCACTGGTTCCACTGGCGTAGTCATCCGCCCGTCAGGCGGTCGGATCAGCCGGGCGGTGACCGTTCATCCGGGGACACAGATGCCCATCGGCGTCGACCGGGAGACCGCAGAAGGGGCACGGCGGGCGTCCGGCCGACACCACCAGCTGCGCCCGCTTCGCGAAGGCTCGTGCCATGGCGCCGGTGATACGCACCCGCAGCAGGGGCGGTCCTTCGTCGGCCTCCTCGTCAAGGGCTTCGACCTGCTCCTCCTCGGTCTCCGCGCGAGCGTGGGCCTCGATGACCACCCGCTCGGTATCGCCGTCCCAGGCCAGCGTCAACGCACCGACCCGGAACTCCTCCTCGATTGGCTGTGACAGGGGATCCTCATCAACGAGGTCCACGGGTGCGACGGCGGGCACCTGTGCAGTACCACCGGTACGCCGGAGCACCTCGTCAAGCAGTTCCTCCATGCGCTCCGCGAGTACGGCGACCTGCTCCTTCTCCAGAGCCACACTGGTGGTCCGGCCACTCCGGGCGGCGGCCTGGAGGAAGAAGGTGCGCTGCCCAGGCTCGCCCACTGTCCCCGCGATGAACCGCTCAGGCGGGTCATAACTGTAGATCTCACGCGACACGCTGGTCCTCCGTGGATGCGCGGTGCGGTGTTTGGCTATCCGTTCCCAGTTCTCCTGGCTGATATCTGATCAGATTCAGGGCGGCAGCGTTTGCTGGGTGCAAATAGAGACTATGAGGCGCCGGCGCCGCCGCCCACTGTGGCGTCGCCGACCCGGCGCCGCCCGCGGCCCCGGCGCCGTTTCGCTAGGAGCCCCTCCAGCGAGCCGGTGTCGTTGAGCCGTAGCACGAAGGGACGCAGCTCGGTATAAGTGATCACGCTCACCCCGACTGGATCCACAACGATGCGCTGGAAGAGATCAAGGTGGAGCCCGAGGGCGTCAGCCACGACCGCCTTGATGACATCACCGTGCGAGCACGCCACCCACAGGGCATCCGGGCCGTCCTCCCGGGCGATCCTCGCATCCCAGTACCGCACCGCGGCAACAGCTCTGGCCTGCATGTCCTGCATCGCCTCGCCGCCCTCGCCGGGAAAGCTGACGGCTGACGGGTGCACCTGGACGACCCGCCACAGACGTTCCTTGGCCACTTCCTTGAGGGGCCGGCCGGTCCAGTCGCCGTAACCGCACTCGATCAGCCGATCGTCGGGCACGATCACAGCGCCCGGCCGAGCGGCGACAACGGCCTCGGCGGTCTCCATGCAGCGCTGCAATGGACTGGTGACGACGCGTGAGTACGGAAGTGCAGCCAGTCGCTCACCCAGCTGCTTCGCCTGTGTCCGCCCGAGGTCGTCGAGTCCGATGCCTGGAGTACGTCCGGCCAACCCTCCATTCGCGTTGATCGAAGTCCTCCCATGGCGGACGAGGATCATCGTGGGCACTGCACCAGCCTATGCAGCGGCGGCGCGCTGGCCCCACCCCGACGGACTGCAGGTGCGCGGCACGATCCGGCCCGGAGCACATCGATGGCTGGCGTGGGCCACAATCGTCTCGTGATCGTGGACTGTGCCATCTACCACGACGGCCGCCGTATGGAGATCGAGACGGACCGGTTCGAGGATGAGATCAAGCACGCTAGGCAGCATCCAGGTGAGTTCGTCTGGATCGGACTGTACGAGCCCAGCCATGACGAGCTCGCGCGAGTGGCGAGCGAGTTCGATCTGCACCCACTGGCGGTGGAGGACGCGCTCGAGGCCCACCAGCGGCCGAAGCTCGAGGTCTACGGCGAGACGCTGTTCCTGGTCCTGAAGACCCTCGGCCCCGGAGCTGAGTTGGTGATCGGCGAGATCATGGTCTTCCTCGGTCCGGCGTTCGTCGTCACCGTAAGGCATGGGACACCGAACCCGCTGTCGGACGTCCGTCACCGGCTCGAGACCAGCCAACACAAAGTGCTCGCCGCGGGCCAGGCCGGCGTGCTCTACGCGATCGCCGACGCGGTCGTCGACACGTACTCGGACATCGTCGCCGGCCTGGACACCGAGCTCGACGACCTGGAAGCGCGGGTCTTCTCACCAGTGCGTACGGATGACGCCAGGGAGATCTACAAGCTGAAGCGGCGGGTGGGCCGGGTTCGGCGGTCGGTGGTGCCGCTGATCGAGCCAACCTTCGAGCTCGCGTCGGGTGAGCTTCCGCAGATCGACGCGGCCGCCATTCCGTTCTTTCGTGACGTCGCCGACCATGTGCGGCGGGCGGCCGACCTGACCGAGTCCGCCGACAGCTTGCTGACAGCAATCCTCCAGGCCAACCTCGCTCAGGTGTCGGTCCGGCAGAACGAGGATATGCGCCGGATCTCGGCATGGGTGGCCATCGCGGCCGTCCCGACCGTGGTGGCCGGGATCTATGGCATGAACTTCGAACACATGCCGGAGCTGCAGTGGCGCTACGGCTATCCGGCGGTGCTGCTGTTGCTCGCCGCCGTTTGCACCACGCTGTACCGGCTCTTCAAGCGCTCCGGCTGGCTGTAGAGCCCGCTGCGGCGGCCAGGTGTCAGTTCGTCGCGCTCAGGACACCGGTGGCGACCAGGATGAGGACCAACGATCCGAGCAGAATCCGGTAAACCACGAATGCCTTCATCGTGTGCGTTGTGAGGAATCGCAGCAGCCAGACGATCGAGGCATAACCCGTCACGAAGGCGAGCAGGGTGGCCACGGCCGTCGGGACGATGTCGACGCTGCCCTTGGCGCCAATGTGACGCAGCTCGAACAGACCGGACAGCACAACCGCGGGGATCGACAGCAAGAACGAAAAGCGCGCTGCGGACTCCCTCGTGAAACCGAGGAACATACCGGCCGTGATCGTTGCCCCGGAACGGCTCACGCCTGGGATCAGGGCGAGGGCTTGTGCACACCCGACGAGCAGGCTGTCGCGCAGCCGCAGCCCGCGCAGCTCGCGGCGGCGGCTGCCGACTCGCTCCGCGAGGAGCATGATCAGGCCGACGGCGATCAAGGCGAGGCCGATGAGGCGCAGGTCGCGTACGTTGTCCTCGATCTGGTTCTGGAACGCGAGGCCGGCCAGACCGATCGGGATGGTGCCGAGGCCGATGTACCAGCCGAGTCGCGCGTCGAGCTCACCGCGCAGCTCGGGACGTACCAAGCTGCGGGCCCATGTCGCGGTGATGCGGACGATGTCGCGCCAGAAGTAGAGCAAGACCGCCGCCATCGTGCCGAGCTGGATGACCGCGGTGAAGGCCGCACCCGGGTCGTCCCACCCAAACAGCGCCGGCACGATCCGCAGATGGCCGCTGGACGAAATCGGTAAGAACTCGGTTAGCCCCTGGACGATGCCGAGGACTACGGCCTGAAAGACGTCCACCGCGTGCTCCTGTCCAGATCCTCAGTCGCCGACCCCGGCCCGGTCTAGGGCCTCGGAGACTGTACGCAGGGCTGCGAGGCGCTCGTCCAGCGCCCCCGCAAATGGCGTCACCGACATTGTGGTGACGCCCGCGTCCGCGAAGGCACGCAGTCGATCGGCGATGCGATCGGTTGTGCCGAGCAGCGAGGTCTGGTCGATCAGACTGGGCGGGACAGCCGCGGCGGCCTTCCGGTGTTCCTTTTCGAGGTAGCGCGCCTGGATCTCGTCGGCGGCTTGGTCAAAGCCCATCCGGCGGGCGAGCTGGTTGTAGAAGTTCTGGTCGCGACTGCCCATACCGCCGATGTAGAGAGCGAAGTAATGACGGACCGGGTCCGCGCAGATATCGAGATCGTCGCCGACAACAAGTGGCACTGACGCGTTGACGTCGAAGCCGGAGCTCTGGACGGACGCTGAGTCGGGCGCCGCGGAGCTCGCGGCCGCCGGCTGGGGCGTCGCCGATGAGGCCCGTCCTCGGGCGATTTCGGCCAGCCACCCGGCCGCGTGGTCTGGCGAAAAGAAGATGGCGAGCCAGCCGTCCGCGATCTCGCCGGTGAGCCGCAAATTCGCCGGCCCGATCGCAGCGAGATAAATAGGCACCTGGGTCCGGACCGGGTGAAACGCGAGCCGGAGCGTCTTGCCGGCCCCGCCAGGAAGCGGCAGCGGATAGTGCTCGCCGTCGGCCGTCACGGGCCTTCTCGCCAGCGCAGTGCGCACGACGCCGACGTACTCACGGGTCCTCGCGAGCGGCCTCGCGAACCGCACACCATGCCAACCCTCAGAGACTTGGGGCCCGGACACACCAAGCCCGAGCCGGAACCTTCCACCGGAAAGCGCGTCGAGGCTCGCGGCTGTCATCGCGGTCATCGCCGGACTGCGGGCTGGGATCTGGAACACGCCGGAGCCGAGGCCGATGCGTTCGGTCTGGCTCGCAAGCCACGCAAGGGTGGTCGCCGCATCCGACCCGTAGGCCTCGGCCACCCAGCACACCACGAAGCCGAGCTGCTCGGCCTCCCGGGTCAGCGCGAGCACGTCGGCCAGGTCCTGCTGGCTCGACCAGTAGCCAATATTGAGGCCGAGTTGCATCCGCCTCTCCTCCAAGGCGCCGCTGACTGATGCCTGGAAACCTATCCATCCAGCCACGCCGTGCCCCCGGCGGTGGGGTAGCCTCCGCGGCCATGGAGCAGCGTCACCTGGGGCGGAGCGGGCTGCTCATATCCAGGCTCGGGCTGGGCACGTTGGGGTGGGGCCGCGAGGTCGACGCCGACGAGGCCAAGACCATACTCGCCGCCTTCGTCGATGCCGGTGGAAGCCTCGTGGATACCGCAGCGGGCTACGGCGATGGCGATAGCGAGCGGACCATAGGGGCTTTGCTTGCCGAGGGACTGGTCACCCGTGATGAGTTGGTCCTGGCAACCAAAGCAGGCGTCGCGCGTCGCGGTGCCGAGCGGCAGGTCGATGCCTCCCGCCGGACGCTGCTTGCGACGCTCGACGCATCGCTGGACCGGCTCAGGACCGACCACATCGATCTGTGGCTGGTCCACCGCTGGAGTCCCCTGACGCCGCTGGATGAGACACTGTCCGCCCTCGACCACGCGGTTGGCTCGGGCCGTGTTCGCTATGCCGGGGTGGCGGACTTCACCGGATGGCAAAGCGCGCGGGCTGCGACATGGCAGGCCGCCGTCCCCGGAAGGACCGTTCTCGTGGCGCTCGGCGCCGAGTATTCCCTAGTCAACCGCAACGCCGATCGTGAGCTGCTCCCGGCCTGCGTCGACCTTGGACTCGGGCTGCTGGCGTGGTCGCCCCTCGGCCGAGGTGTTCTGACCGGGAAATACCGCCATGGCACGCCATCCGACTCGCGCGCGGCCTCGCCGCAGTACGAGGCGTTCGTCTCGCGCTATCTCGACAACCGGCCCCGGCGGATCGTCGATGCTGTGGCCACGGCGGCGGATGGACTCGGGGTATCCCCTGTCGGTGTCGCGCTGGCCTGGATACGCGACCGACCCGGGGTGGCGGCGCCGATCGTTGGCGTCCGTACCGCCTCGCAGCTAGCGGCCGCGCTGGCCAGCGAGGACGTCACGATCCCCGACGAGATCAGGGCAGCTCTGGACGACGTGTCAGAACCCCCCGAATAAGCGGCCATCATGACCGACAGGTCGGCGAACGCGACGATCAGCGCTCTGCTCGCGCTCGGGCTACCCGAGCGCATCGCGATTCCGCTGCAAGCCGCCCTCGGCCACGATGCAGCGGAGATCGTCGCCTCCGATCCGTGGGCAGTCCTGGCCGTCGTCTCGGTGCAACCCGAGCAAGTGGACGCATATGCGCGATCCCGGCTGGGCGCGACCGCCCGACCTGACGACCAGCGCCGGCAGGTCGCACTTCTCCGTTGGCTCCTTGCGAGGGCAGCCAGAGACGGCCACACGGTGCTGCCACAACGCGTGGCCGAGTTCGCGTTGGCCGGCTATGGCGTGGATGCGAAGGACGCGACCGGCACGGCTACAGCGCAGGGCGAGGTCGCTGAGGTCGATTGGCCCGGCGGTGGACTAGCGCTGACCGGCCTCGCGATGGCGGAGCAGGCCATCGCCGATGAGGTGCGCCCGCGGCTCGCACTCCATGCTGGCGCCGATCCGGTCGCCAACGACAGCGGCGGCTCCGGCGGTCTCGAGCTCATCGCTGGTCCGGCCGGACCAGCGAGGGATGCTACTGTCCGCGGCCGGGTAGCGCGAGCACGGGCGGACAGCACGACGGTGATGCTCGCAGCCCCCACTCTCGGCGCGGCGGCACGCTTGTCCGACATCGCGTCCTGCCCGGCCATACCGGTTCGCGAAGCGGCCGCCGCCTTGACTGACGCATCGCCGCCACCCGGCCTGCTCCTTATCGAGGATGCGCACGCCATCGATGTGAGCACGATGGCGCAGCTGCTGGTGGCCCTTCGGTCAGTGCCGACCGTTGTGCTGGCGGCGGACCCGCTGGCCCTCATGTCGGTGGACGGCCCCGGCGACGTCGCCGGAGATCTGGCGGCCTGGTTGCAGCGCACGGAGCCACGGCCGGACACGCGGCCGCCGGAGCCACCGTCGCGCGGGGCGGTGGCGTCGATCGACGATTTGGTCCGGGCAGTCGGCCAGGGCGTCCTGCCGCCAGTCGAATCACCAGACAAGGAGGTCGTCGTTATTCCAGTAGGCGACGCCTCCGAGGCGCTTCACCGCACCCTTCAGCTCGTGACGGATGCCATTCCGCGTGCGCTCGGCATCCGGGCGACCGACGTCATGGTTCTGACCCCCGCGGTCAAGGGCGTGGCCGGCGCCGCGATGCTGAACAAGGCACTCAAGTCGCGCCTCAATCCTGGCCGCGGCTCCATCGCCGGTTTTGAGCCGGGCGACCGGGTGGCGTTCACTGCCCCCGTCGGGCACGCTGCAGCCGGCGACGTCGGCGTGATCGCCGATGCCCCCGAGTCCGACCTCGTCATCGACGTTGCCGGCGAGATTATGGCGATTCCTGAAGGTGCGGAGACGCCGATTCAGCATGCCTATACCCTCACGATCGCCCGGGGACAGGCAGGTCGGTGGCCTGCTGTCGTCGTCGTGCTGCCCGGCGAGTCCGCCGGTCTGCTGTGCCGTTCCCTGGTTCGGACTGCCTTCAGCCGTGCCCAACGGCACCTGTCTGTCGTCCATGCTGCGGGACCTACACTCGGGCGCGCGGTCACGCACGGCTACGACCGGCGTCGACGAACCCTGCTCGGCGGGCTTCTGGACGGCGGCCCACCGCGATAGGGCTCGCATGTGCGCAGTGGTTCGATCGGCACATCCCGACGAATAAGGCGACGGCAAACCGATGAGTTTCCGCTCTCACTGTCGTTTCATGCGGAAAGCGGCCGATTGGGGCCGTCGATGACACGAGAGGACGGTGCATCATGCAGAAGATCACTCCGTGCCTATGGTTCGACACACAAGCCGAAGAGGCGGCGACCTTCTATTGTTCCGTGTTCAAGAATGCGCGGATCGTGGAGATCTCCCGGTATGGGGAAGCGGGACCGCGACCTGCGGACATGGTCCTGACGGTGGCATTCGAGCTGGACGGCCAGGAGTTCGTCGCGCTGAACGGCGGCCCAGAGTTCACGTTCAACGAGGCTGTGTCCTTTCAGGTGAACTGCCAGTCCCAGGCGGAGGTCGATGAGTTCTGGGAGCGGCTCTCCGACGGCGGCGAGACCGGGCCGTGCGGCTGGCTGAAGGACAAGTACGGCGTGTCATGGCAGGTAATCCCCACCAGGCTGAGTGAGCTGCTCTCCGATCCCGACGCCGAGAAAGCTCAGCGCGTCATGAAGGCCATGCTCCAAATGGGCAAGATCGAGATCGCGGAGCTTGAGCGGGCAGCCGAGCAGGTGTGAGTCCGCTGCGGCACCGACCTGACGGGTCGGTGCCGCACCCTTCCCAGGCTGAGCCGGGACGACGAGGCAGCGATCAGACATGCGTGCGCACGCCCTGTCGAATCTGCGAATCAGCGAGGCCTGCGTACGCCCGCGCGATCACGAGGCGGGGTGGCATAGTCGGGCAGATGAATGATCAGGCTCCGGTACGCCAGCTGCGGCTGGTCGTCACGGCCCCCGACTATGACGAGGCGCTGCGCTTCTATCGCGATGTGCTCGGACTGACGGAGCAGGCGACGTACACGTCGCCCGACGATGGGCGGGTGGCAATTCTGGAAGCCGGCGCGGCGACCCTAGAACTCGCCGATCCCGCATACGCCGCGTACATCGATGAGGTCGAGGTGGGCCGCAGAGTCGCCGGCCACATACGGGTCGCCTTCGAGGTAACGGACACCGCCGAGGTGAGCGCCCGCCTAGCCGGCGCGGGCGCGGAGATCATCGCACCGCCGACCCGCACGCCGTGGGAGTCGCTGAACGCGCGGCTCGCCGCCCCAGCCGATCTCCACGTGACGATATTCGCGGAACTCGGCGAACCCTGACCGACGAGGAAGCGAGCGGCATTTGTCTAGAGGGCGGTGTCGTCGCCCTCCTCGAGCTCCTCAATGCCGGTGGTGAAGATCTCGTCTACGCGATAGATGAGCTTGTCCTCGTCGATGTTGCTGAACGGGTCGTCCATCCACTCCTCGCCTTCGGTTGGCGCGGCAGCCAGCAGCCAGGTGGTTGCGCCCTTCCTCGTGAGGCCGAACTCCTCGGCCCGATCAACGAGAACGTCGTGACCATAGGCGTCCAAAAGCTGCCCAAACGCATCGCCGAGGTCCGCGGCTTCCTCTGACTGCTCCTCGGCGTCCTGCACCCACGACTGGTTTGTGGCAACCCGGCCAGCATCCATCAGCCCATCGCGATCACCGACGGCGAAGTCCCAGCGCGCGAGCATAGACACCCACTCGGGCTCGACCTGGTATTCCTCGTCCTCCACCAGATCGAGCGTTCGAGTACCTTCGCTGAAGACGAACGGCGTGACCTCGTCATGCACCTCGAAGAGCAGGTCGTCGTACCGCTGCGCGGCGTCGTGCAGTGCCGTGTAGGCGTCCTGGACGACGGGGTCGGACTCGCCGCTGCGCGCCTCGACGGCGGCGAGGTGGCTGTCGACCGCGCGTTTCAGCGCGTCGGCGGCCCTACGGACGTCGTTTCCCCCACCGGCGGCCATCGGGGCATCGGTCATGGACGGTTACGCTACCCCGGCTATCCGCCCTGGTCTGCCTCGTGAACGCAACCGGCCGACTGTATGCAGATTCGCGTCGGCGCGCGGTCTTAGCAGGTCGCGAGGAAGCGGCCGAGCACTCTCGTACCGAACGTCAGTGCATCGACAGGAACGCGTTCATCGACCCCGTGGAACATGCCGGCGAAGTCCAGGTCCGGAGGAAGCCGCAGCGGCGCGAAACCGAAGCAGCGGATGCCGAGCCGCGAAAAGGACTTGGCGTCGGTGCCTGCGGACACCATGTACGGGATGGCACGAGCGCCGGCGTCCTCGGCGACAAGGGCGGCCGCCATGGCGTCGACCAGATTCCCGCTGAAGTCCGTTTCGACGGCGATGTCATGGTAGACGGACTCCCGCCGTATCTGCGGGCCGAGCACCTCGTCAAGCTCGGCGAAGAACTCCTCCTCGTGGCCAGGCAGGAAACGGCCGTCGACATAGGCCTCCGCACGGCCGGGGATCACATTGACCTTGTAGCCGGCGGCGAGCATCGTCGGATTCGCTGTGTTCCGAAGGGTCGCACCGAGGAGGCGAGCGATCGGCGCGAGCTTGGCCACTGTCGTCTCGATGTCGTCGGGATCCAGCGCGATGCCCGATGCATCCGAGAGCTCGCCGAGGAAGGCACGGACGGTCCCGGTCATTCGGATCGGAAAGCGGTGGCGTCCCAGGCGCCCGATGGCCTCGGTCAGCTCGGTCACCGCGTTGTCGTCGTTGATCATCGAGCCATGTCCCGCCGTCCCGTCCGCGATCAGCCGCAGCCAGGCCAACCCTTTCTCCGCGGTCTGGATCAGATAGAGCCGCTGGTCGTCAGAGATCGTGTACGAGAATCCGCCGACCTCGCCGATGGCCTCTGTACATCCTTCGAAGAGATCCGGTCGGGTGTTCACCAGACCACGCGCGCCAGCGCTGCCGCCCGCCTCCTCATCCGCAACGAAGGCCACAACGAGGTCGCGAGGCGGCCGCCGTCGCTCCCGCGCGAGCTGGCGGACCACCGCGAGCGTCATCGCGTCCATGTCCTTCATGTCGATCGCGCCGCGGCCCCAAACGCAACCCTCCACGATCTCGCCGGAGAACGGGTCGATGCGCCAGTCAGACCTCTCGGCTGGGACGACGTCGAGATGCCCGTGGATCAGGAGCGCTCCCCTGGTCTGATCCTCGCCCGGGACACGGACGATCACGCTCGTCCTGCCCGGCCGGGACTCGAAGATCTGAGGTTCCAGGTCGACCTCCGCCAGCTTCGCGGCAACGTACTCTGCGGCCCTGCGCTCCCCCGGTCCGGAGTCATCGCCATAGTTGGATGTGTCGATCTGAATGAGCTCGCGGCAGAGGTCGACGACCTCGTCCTCGGCTGTGATCACTGGCTCGCTGCCTGCCTGGGACACGGGTGGGCTCCTCTGGAACGCTCTCGGGTGGGTGGGTTGCCTGGCCCGCCGGGCGCAACCGCGGCGCCCGACAATCCCTTGTCGTGCTGATACCTGCCCACACTGTCGACAATCGACCGACCGGTCCAGAGGCACCTGTCCGTGGCCGTGCCATGGCGGTCGCCCACTCCCAGATAGTTGGTCGACGACATTGTCAGAGCTGCCCCAGGTGTGGATCTACGAGGAGTACTCACACCGCTGATCCAGATGGCGCCGAAGGATGCCTCCTCGGTATCGTTAGGTCGCGCACGGAGGCTCTGATCATGATCAGCCAGGCCCGGTGCGGTCAGGTCCGGGTGGCGGAATTGGTAGACGCGCTAGCTTGAGGTGCTAGTGCCCGCAAGGGCTTGGGGGTTCAAGTCCCCCCTCGGACACCATGCCCCCTCTGTGAATACGCAGGCAGGCGCCACCGGTCGCCGTCATTGATGGCTGATCCGGCGCCCCGTGACAACACGTCCTCACTGCTGCCCTCCGAACCCGAGCTCGACGAAGGCGTGGGCCGCGTCCCGCCGCATCCCAGGTATGACATGCGCGTCCACACCAAGGGTGATCGTCGGTGAGACGAACCGAGCCCGGCATTGGAGGACGGATTGGCATACCTACCCTTGCTGTGTGACCAGCCCGTCCGGGAAAGGAGGCCCGCCCCCGGGCGTGTCACCGGTACTCGACCGGACGTTCAAGGTCGGTTTGGTGCTCAAGGCGGCGGACGGCGTGTTGGAGATCGTCGCCGGGGCTTTGTTGCTGCTCATCACACCGAGCAGCATCGACCGGATCGCTCATTCGATCACTGCCCACGAGTTGGGCGAGGATCCGCATGACCGGCTCGCGCATTACATCCTGCACACGACCGCGCATCTGAGCAGCGGCACCACGCTGTTCGGTGCCGTCTACCTGCTGAGCCATGGGGTGTCCAAGGTCGTCTTGGTGGCGCTGGTGTTGCGCAACAAGTTGTGGGCCTATCCGTGGCTGATGGTCTTGCTTGGAGTGTTCATCGTCTATCAGCTCTACGTCGTGATCTTCGTCAAGTTCTCGTGGGGCCTCATCGCGTTGACGGCCTTCGACCTCGTACTGGTGTGGCTCACCTGGCGCGAGTATCAAGCCAGGAGAACCGAACGCCGCGGGGGCGGAGGCCTGCGCGTCGTCGGGGCGCGCGAATGAGTGAGGTATGGACCGGAGAGCCTGGCAGATCTGCAAGATCAGGTTGACCCGATCTATCCGACCCGATTTGCGACCACGATCATCGCTGGAGTGCGCGCCGGCATCCGGTACCGGGTCGCCCTCAGCAATTTCGATGACGGCCGGACCCAAGGTGCCTCCCGGATGATTGCTCGGCCGGATTTTGCCCTTCACAGTCCTCGCCGGGACGGCAGCTCCGGCCGAGAATGAGCGCATGGATCTGTCCACGTGGTGGGGACCATGAAACCGTCGCGACCGGCCACGGCAAGCGCGGGCCCTCGCCGCCGGTTCGAGTTTCGGGTCAGTGCAGTCGCGGCCTGCGTGGCGGTCCTTCTGGCTGCGGCCTGCGGGTCCGCGGGTGGCAAACCCGGCACACGGGCCGGCTCCGCCGCTCCGCCGGTGTCCGCTCCGCCGGTGTCCTCTTCCCCGGTGTCCTCTTCCCCGGTGTCCTCTCCCCCGGTGTCCTCTCCGCAGTCGAGTGCCAGCACGCCCACGTCGACCAAGACGACCAGTCAGCCGCGTACCCCGACCCGCACGCCCATTCCTGCCGCCGCGATAGCGACGACCTGCTCCAATACGACGCGGCTCGCGGCCTGGTCCAACCTACGGCTGGCTATGTTGACGATCGCCGTCCCGGTGGCCGAAACCTCCGTCGGGGAGGTGACCGCGGAGGTCGGCGCGGGCGCGGGTGGCGTGCTGCTGTTCGGCGGCTCGGCCCCGTCGAACCTGCACGCCGACATCGCTGCGCTGACGTCCCACGTGCCCGGCCACCGGGGGCTGTTGGTGATGACCGACGAAGAAGGTGGCGGAATCCAGCGGATGGCCAACCTCGTCGGGTCATTGCCGTGGGCGGCCTGGATGGGCCAGCACTGGTCTGCGAGCCAGATCCAGCAGGCCGTCGCGCGCGTCGGCGCCAAGATGGCCGCGACGGGGGTCAACACCGACCTCGCCCCGGTGGTCGACGTCGACGGCACGGACGCGCCGCCAAGCCGAACCGACCCGGACGGGTGGCGCTCATTCAGCGGGAAGACGGCGGTCGTGACCCGCGACGGCATCGCCTACATGAACGGTTTGCGCTCGGCCAGCGTGATCCCCGTCCTCAAACACTTTCCCGGGCTGGGCGGCTCGAGCTACAACTCCGACGACGGGCCAGCACACACCTTGCCGTGGTCGAGCCTGGTCAAGGTAGCTATCCCGCCATTCATCGCGGCCATTCAGGCTGGCGCCCCCGCCATCATGGTCTCCAACGACACCGTTCCTGGGCTGGGCACCAATCCGGCGAGCCTGTCGCCCACCGACATCACCGATGAACTGAAAGGGCGACTGGGCTTCCGCGGGCTGGTGATCACCGATGCTCTCAACGCCAAGGCCATTTCTGCCGCCGGCTTCACTGTCTCGCAAGCCGCGGTCCAGGCCGTGCGTGCCGGTGCTGACATGGTCATGTTTAGCCTCGTGGACGACGTCAGTTTCACAACGGCCGCGATCTCCACGGCGATCGTGTCCGCGGTCAGAACCGGGCACCTGGCCCGCAGCCGGCTCATCGATGCGGCCGCCGCCGTACTGGCCGTGCGGCACATCAACCTCTGTCAGTCCTGACCCGCAGAACCCACGTGGTCCAAAGCGGCGACCACGTCACCGAAGCGAGCAGTTGAGTCAGTCGGCCAGCTTCGCAGCCAGCACGTCGATGGGCTTGATATCCGGTGGCGAGCTCAGCAGCTCTTCGGCTCTGCCCAGCAACGCCGCAGCGATGGGTCCATCGAGGTGAGTCTGGCGGCCCTCTGACCCGGGGAAGACATCAAAGATTCCATAGGTGGCGTTGTCGATCTTGAAGGCGAACCAGGCGGTGGTGTCATCCTCGGCCTGGGCCAGCGGCAGCGCTCCTTCCAAGAACGACGCGAGCTGGTCCTCTTTACCTGACCTCGCGTTGAGTATCGCTAGCAGTCCTACCGTGACCATGGGTCGCCTCCTCGTGGATCGTGCGGCGGCATGTAGGCCGCACGGACCGTCGAGCAGACCTTAGACCGCTCACGGCAGAGCGCCCGGCCAAGCCGCCGAACCTGGCGTGAATCCGGCGTGGGGTGCGTTGGTGTGCCTTTGACCCAATGTGGCTGCTCGGGACGATCCGGGCCTGGTAGCCGCTGCGCGGAGGATCAGTCAGAATCACGCGAACGGACAGGTGCTCTGCTTGACGCAACCCAGCGGTTGCTATACTTTTATGGCAACTAGGTGGTTGCTACACGATGGAGGCTGTCATGGGATTTCCCGACCGCATCGAGCGGAGCGTCGAACTCGCCCACCCGCGGGGCTCGGTCTGGGCCGCGCTGACCACGGCCGAGGGCCTCGCCGGTTGGTTCGGCAACGACGCACAGATCGACCTGCGCGTCGGCGGGTCTGCCCGGATGACGTGGACCAGCGGTCACACCGCCAACCTGCGCATCGAACGGCTCGAGGAGCCAAGCGTCTTCGGCTTCACCTGGCACATCTACGGCCTGCCCGATGACGATCCGCGCCGCACCTATGTCGAGTTCACGCTCGAGCCGGCCGGCGACGGCACCAAGCTGACTGTGGTCGAGTCCGGATTCGCGCAGCTGCCGGAGGACGCCCACCACAAGGCGTACGACGGCAACGCCCAGGGCTGGGCGAGCGAGCTGAGCGAGTTGGTCGAATACCTCAATGCCGCCTGACATCGAGGCGATCGCCGAACAGGTCTTCGTCGCTCTGGCCGACCCGACCCGGCGTGGCATCCTGGCCGCGCTGGCGTCGGGCGGCCCCGCCACGGCGACGGATCTCGCCGATCGCCTGCCGGTTACGAGACAAGCGATAGCGAAGCACCTGGCCCTGCTGGCCCAGGTCGGCCTCGTCACGGCAGAGCAGGGAGAACGGCGCCGGGTCCGCTACCACCTCCGCTCGACTCCGATGCAGGTGGCGCAACAGTTTCTGGCCGCGCTCGCACACAACTGGGACGAGCAGCTCGACGCGTTGACGCGACACCTCGACCGTGGCGCCGGGCCGCTCAACCGCTGAGGGGGTCGACTTGACGCCGAAGGCCAAGTCGGCGAGATCTGGTGTCTTCGTCTGCCGGTAGACGAGCACGACCCGGTCGCCTTCAAACCATCCGGCCACGGACGGGTGTGTACATTTCCGCCATGCACAGTGGAGCGGCAGCGCTTTACGCGGATGTCATCGTGGTCAGCTGGTCCAGATACGGCGCCACGACCGCCGGTGACCCGGACACCACGAATCGACGCCTGCTCAGCAAGGGCGATCCGGCAGGCGCCACGGGCCACAAAGAACCGATGCAGCGCGCCTGCCGTGAGTAATCCTTCGGTTTTCGTCACCACGTTCCTCGCTTCGGCGGTTGAGGTCATCGAGATGGTGATCATCATCGTCGGGGTCGGCAGCGTGCGGGGCTGGCGGTCGACATGGCTGGGCGCCGGGGCCGGGCTGGCCGTCCTCGCGGTGCTCGTGGCGGTGTTCGGGACGGCACTGCAAGCGGTACCGATCGACACGCTGCGGCTGGTCATCGGGTCGCTGCTGCTGGTGTTCGGGCTGCAGTGGCTGCGCAAGGGCATCCGGCGGGTCGCCGCCAACGGCTTGCGAGGTATGGGGGACTGGTCGGCCTCCGCCGAGGGGATTCCCGCCGACGGCGTGGACTGGACCGCATTCACCCTCGCGTTCAAGGGGGTGCTGCTGGAGGGCCTGGAAGTCGCGTTCATCGTGGTCAGCTTCGGCCTGACCGCCGAGGCGCTGGGCAGCGCGGTCGCCGGCGCGGCCGCCGCGTTCCTGGTCATCAGCGCCGCCGGCGTGGCCACCCGCGGCCTCGTGCAGCGCATCCCGCGCAGCGCCCTGCAGCTGCTGGTCGGCACGCTGCTCTCGGCGTTCGGCACGTTCTGGTCGGTGGAGGGGCTCGGCCTGGCCTGGCCCGGCGACGAGATCGCCATCCTCGCGCTGGCCGGCTGGTACGTGGCAGCGGCCGCCGGCTACACCACGCTGCTGCGCCGCCGCGCCCACCCGCTCATCGCCCGGACCACCGAAACGTGAGGCGAGCATGATCCTGCGCTGGCTCGTCGGCTTCGGCCGGTTCTGGTACGACTTCATCATCGGCGACGACTGGACTGTCGCCGCCACCGTCACCGCCGCCCTGCTCGCCACCTGGCTGCTCCACCTCGGCGGCGTCGACGCCTGGTGGCTACTCCCCCTCGCCGTCGTCATCAACGTCGGACTCAGCCTCCGCAACGACTGAGACGCCCGGTCGGCGATTGGGTCGGGTCGGCTCGTCTGGCCTTTGCTCGGGAAGCTTCGCGACGGGCCGACGGTTTCCCTACACAACTGGTCGACCGGATCCACAGTCAGCGCCGGGCCAGGTCGAGGAGCACATGCGGTAGGTCGCGATGCGGCCGCCGGCCACCAGGAGGCGATCATGGCGGTGAGCCCCCACGCCGGTGCAGAGCAGTCACCGACGCCCAGCAAGCCGGACGTGCCTGAGGATGCAGCGCTTGAACACCTGCGGTCAGATCCGAACCTCGCGGCGGTGATCGCCGCCGCGGATGAGGCTGATTTGTTCGCATGGGAGCGGGCCCGCCCCTGGCAGTCGCCGTTTGAGGCGCTGGCCCGCGCGATCACCGGTCAGCAGATCTCGACATACGCGGCCGCGGCGATTTATGGCCGGCTGGTCACGCTCGTGGGCGACCCGCTCACTCCGGCGGGGGTGCTCGCGCGCTCGGAGGAGGAGTTGCGCGCAGTCGGGCTGTCCGGCCGCAAGGTCGTCTATATTCGCGACCTCGCGGAGCGGGCCATCGACGGGCGGCTGGAGCTGGACCGGCTTGACGAACTGTCCGACGATGAGGTCCGGGCGCAACTGGTTGCCGTTGCGGGGATCGGGCAGTGGTCGGCGGACATGTTCCTGCTGTTCGAACTGCAACGACCGGACGTGTTCGCGGCCGGTGATCTGGGACTCCGCAAGGCACTCCAAATGCTGGACAGGCTTGACCATCCGCCCACCGAGAAGGCCGCCGCGGCCCGCGCCGAACGATGGAGTCCGTACCGCTCTCTCGCCACCAGATACCTCTTCTGGTGGCTTCACCAAGCGCGTACCCCGGTCGGCTAGCCGCTTGCGGACCCCGCGGGTCTGCACGGTCGTGAGCTGGCCCAGGCCACCAACCGGGAACATTGACAGAGCACTCGGTCAGGAATAGGACCGAGAACATAGCTGCGGAAAGCGGATACGCGGTGTCAGTGCCGCGTCGCTCCGCAGCGATCTGGCTTGGAGGAGAGCTCAGGTGGCACGCCGGTTAGCAACCTCGCTCGTCATCGTCCTGTCCTAATTAACCACAGCGGTTGCGGCAACCTCTGCGACCGCCGATGTAGCACCGCCGTGGTGCGGCACTGCCGAATCCGATGCCGCCGGGAACCTGCCCGACGGCACCCACCCAAGCGATCCGCCGGGAAGCTTCGCGCATATCCCCTATTACGCGATCCGATGCGCGCTCGAGGACATCGTGGCGGGCAGCCACGGGCGGATGACGATGAAGGTCATCGGTCAGTCGGCGCTCGGGCGCGACCTGTTCCTAGTCACCGTGAACGCCATGGACACCGTCCAGCAGCGTCAGGATTTCCAAGCCTGGGAGCAGGTTCGCAAGGTTGCTCTCACCGATCCTGTGCGCGGTCAGAACCTGCTTGCCTCCTACGGTGACTACGTCAAAGTCCCGCTCTTCATCCAGGCAGGTATCCACGGGAACGAGTACGAGGGCGTCGACGCCGTCTTCAGAACCCTGGACCGGCTCGCGACGACGCCGTACGTAGCCGATCCCGAGGTCGACGCGGTGCTCAACCACACAGTCCTGCTGTTCAACGTCGTCCAGAACCCGGACGGTCGGATTGCCGGCGTCCGCGCCAACGGCAACGGCTTTGATCTCAACCGGGACTTCCTGACACAGGCGCAATCGGAAACCCGCGCTTCCGTCTCGATCATGCAAGAGTGGCTGCCACCGGAGACGCTGGATCTCCACGGGTACGTCACGCCGACGCTCGTCGAGGCCACGACCAAGCCGCACAACCCGAGCATCGATTACGACCTATGGCTCAAGTGGAACCAGACGAGGATCGACGCGAACGAGGCCGCATTGGCCGCACACGGCTTCGGCATCACCCGTCCCGTCAACCAGTGGTGCTCGGATGCCGAGGCCCCACCGAACGGGATCTGCGACAACGGCGAGCCCGCAGGACCGGCCGAGGCCGAAGGATGGGACGACTGGGGACCGTTCTACACGCCGATGTACTCACAACACACTGGGCTGAACGGCTCGACAGTGGAGATGTGCAACCGGATCCGACAGGTATGGCCGAGGTACGCAGGAGCTATCCATAGCTGTAGCAACAGCTCGCATCATAGGACGGACACCTGTTCGCGGTTAGGTTCGAGGCGGCAGACTCGCCGGTGGATCTGTTCGCAATCGGTTCGATCTCGACTGTGGCCAACGCATCCCGCTGATGGAGGTGTTGCGTGGCGCGGTCGCTCTGTTCCCGGCGTCAACTGGAGCTCGGTCGGCGCCCGACGTGCTGGCTGGAGCTGAACATGCCATGAGTAGGCGTCTGGGTGATCCTCGTATCCGGCTCGCGTTCGGCCTCGCCGGCCTGGCGCTAAGCGGCTTGAGGATAAAGCGCGACCGCGTGGGTCACACCGAAGAAGAAATATTCAGGGCGATCAACCACCTACCCGACAGCCTGTATGCACCGGTCTGGCTCGTTATGCAAGGTGGAAATCTTGGCGCGGCGCCGGTCGCAGCTGCGGTCGCCTACGCCGCCGGACAACGCTCCTTGGCCTTGCGGCTGTTCATCGGTGGGTCGGCCACCTGGGTGGTTGCGAAGCTGGTGAAGCGCGGATATCGACGTCCGCGCCCGAACGCACTTCTTGCGTGGACGCGCTGCCGAGGACCCGAAGAATCCGGTCTTGGCTACGTCTCTGGGCACGCGGGTATGGCGGTCACTCTTGGCCTCAAGGCGTACCCATATCTCAATCCACCGGCTCGGCTGGCTGTTCTCGCCGCCGTGCCGGTCATCGGTCTCTCGCGGGTCTATGTCGGGGCACATCTGCCGCTTGACGTCGTCGGAGGCGCCGCGCTTGGGGTGGTCATCGAGGCGGTAACCGCTCTTGAACGACCGCAAGGTCGCCTCGGCGGCAGTAGGGCGCGAGCCGGATTCGGCCCCTGAAATAGCGGAGCGAGAAGTGCCGCCACGACCTTGCCGACTAGCTCAAGGCCTATCCGCGCAGACCCGCGCGATAGCGGGTTTCGTCACAAGCCCGTAGATCAGGCCCGTCACCGCGCCCACTGCCACCGAGGCCTTTGCGGACGGGAAGTCCTCGGGGCGCAGCCAAGGCACCACGAGAACAAGTCCGATGCGTACGACGGCAAAAGCCGTAATCAAACCGAGCGCGAGGCCAACGAGGCTCACCAGCTGCTACCTTCCGGCAGGGACTTGTCTTCGCAGGATCAGCCATTGCGCGCTCGCCGCCGCCCTTCCGAGGAGCAACCTGACCACGGCAATCCCGGACGCGGCAGCTGCGACGACCGGCCCCGGCAGGATGTCGAGGCCGTCGAGGAGGTAGCCAGCGATTGCGGCGCCACCGCGCCCACCATCCAGGCCCCCATGCTTGCTGGGATCCAGCATCGCGCGTCTGCGATATGAGCCTTGATAGCGAGGTACAGAAGGGTGCCGACGATGACGCCGATCCCAGCCCGTGTACGGCGCCGGCGAGCATTTGTACAACGAGGCCGTCACCCTCGCCGATGATCAAGGCGAGCCCGATCCCGAGCCCGAAGCCGGACGCCGGTGGCCACCGCCCGCCCAGCGACCCGACCAAGTACGTGCCGGAGGACACGCTGCTGACCGCCACCGAGGAGCGTCATTCAGGGACAGGGTCCAGGGACCGAGCCAGCCTGGTGGCGAGCGCGCATGAGCGCACTGCCGTACCCATGGGAAGCCCGAACCCCAGGTCGGCGACCCGCGACAATCCCGCCCGCAGGTCGACCAGCCTTACTTCGGTCACCTCGAAAGGGTAGAGCGGCCCCTCCCAGTAACCGGGCGGCCGCAAACGTCGGACGGTCGAGGAGAAACTCGTACAGGATGGCCCGTGAAGATGCCGCATAAGGTCGTAGCAGTGATGAACCGCCTGCGATCTGTACGAGTTTCTGTCCACGATCGATTGGATCAGAGATGACGACAGTAACGTGCAACATCTCGACGTCTGTGGACGGCTTCGTCGCAGGACCGCGACAAAGCCTCGAGAACCCGATCGGCCAGGGCGGCGCGCGCCTGCATGATTGGCATCTCGACCCGGTAGACGCAGACCTCGCGGTGATCGACGAGTGGCAGAGCACCCCCGGCGCGTACGTCATGGGGCGCAATATGTTCGGCCCCGGCCGGGGCGAGTGGGACCTCGACTGGAGGGGCTGGTGGGGTGACGAGCCGCCGTATCACACTCCCGTCTTCGTGCTCACCCACCACGCTCGTGATCCGCTGGCGATGGACGGTGGAACGACGTTTGTCTTCGTGACCGAGGGTCTGGACGCTGCCCTCGAACAGGCCAAGGCCGCTGCCGAGGGCAAGAACGTGGAGATCGCGGGTGGCGCCAGCACGATCAACGCCTACCTGCAGGCCCGCGCCGTCGACGAGCTGCATATGCATATTTCGCCGACTGTGCTCGGCGCCGGCGAGCGGCTGTTCACCGGAGTCTCAGCCGACCTCCGCCTTGAGCCCGTACAGGTCGTCGCCTCGCCCAGAGTCACCCACATCAAATACCGCGTCGGCTAGGCGGTGTGTCGGGCCTGTGATGGACGGCCCAGTCCACAGCGGCACATCGCTCCGGCTCGATCTCGCCACTCAGCCGACGGGCTCGCCGCGAGGCTCTCGGGGCCGCAAGTAGGTACGAGCAGTGCGTGCCACAGGGGGATCACGGCATGGCGCCACCGCAGGAGCTGCGCTTTTGCCTGTCGGCGGACGGTGTGCGGATCGCGTACGCGCGCCACGGCTCCGGACCGCCTCTCGTCATCGCCACCTGTTGGCTGAGCCATCTGCAGTACGACTGGCAGAGCCCGGTGTGGCGCCATTTCCTGAGCGATCTTGGTGAGATCGCCACGGTCGTGCGCTACGACGAGCGCGGCCATGGGCTGTCGGACTGGGACGTCGACGACCACGGATTGGAGGCGCGGATCGCCGACATCGAGGCAGTGGTCGATGATGCCGGACTCGATCATTTCGCCTTGATGGCGATGTC
>JBKPTD010000081.1:0-11981 GCA_046735375.1 Actinomycetota bacterium
CCCGGCTAAGTAGGTCATCGGGCCTGTATCACCGACTTCTGCCCGCACTGGGCACGGAAGTCGAGCAGGCATAGCACAAGTCGATCTTCCGCGGCGCCCATTTGACCTCCGGCAGCACCTCGTGGACCTGCTCGCGGCCCCTGGCGCCTGCGCGTGGTGATTCGCCAGTTGTCAAGTCAGCCGATGTCGATTGCCGTGCAGATCCAGCGGCCGTCGCGACCTTCAGCCCGCAGCGCCACCGCCGTACCCCGGCCGTCAATCCAGAGATGGGCGCTAATCTCCGCGACTCCGTCACTCGGTTCGCTGAGATGGACGGACCGGACCATGACGCGACTGCTTCGGCGCGGTGCAGCCCGCGGGGTGTCCGTGCGCCCGCCCTCGACGCGGGCTCGCACCCGCCGCCGCCACGCACTGCGGCGCAGCGTGGCGTGCGAGTCCTCAGTCAGCCACGCAGATAGCTGCCGCGCAGGTCGCGTACCAACGAGAACCTCAGCGATGCCGCGGGCGAGCTGGCGCGACCACGGGACGGGATCGCACAACTCGGCTCGCGGTGTCGAGCGCCAGGCCGGTGTCAGCCCAACCTCGGCCAGCCCATCCATCTCGCGCGGCTGGGCCGTCGGCTGCCCGGCGGGCGCGGGGACTGACCGCAGCACCGGCCGGAGACGTCTCGGCGGGAAGACGAGCGGCAGCGCTGGCTGGTCAGCGGCGACCGCGGTTAAGTCCCGCCAGGGACGGGTGGGCTGGTCGGCTCGCTCGTCGTCGTAAGGCGGTTCGACCGGGCGGACGGGCAATCGGCGAGGTCGGGTGATCGGCGATGGCGGCGGCATGGCAGTCCTCTCATCGGAGAAGTAAGCACGTGGGGCGAGGCTCGAAGCGAGCGGATGCTAGGGCGGTACGAGCCGCTCGCCGGGATGGATCAGGTCCGGGTCATCACCGATGACCTGGCGATTCGCGACAAACCAGCGGGGCCACTCCGCGGCTATGTCGGTGGTACTTGCGTCTGGGCCTAGCTGGCCACTTGCGATGTCCCACAACGTGTCTCCGGCGGCCACTGTGATGACACGAGGCTTCGGATGATCCTCTGAACTTGCCGGATGGGCCGCCGGCAACTGTGACTGGCGTGACCCGGGTTCCGATGAAGGCTCAGTCGTCGTCGACATCCCGGTTGCAGCTGACGGCCTGGTTGGCGCAGCCGTCCGTCCTGAACAACCGCGGGTCGGCAGAGTCGTCGCGGTTCCCTCGGTTGTCGGCACGTTCGGCTCCGGCGAGCCCGCAATCGTTTCGCTCGGCTCTGCGCCTGTCGCCGGCGAGCCTGGCAGCGGTTCTAACCCACGGGTGGCACCTCCGCTGGCAGCTGATCCGGCGCGGGTGCCAGCCGCCGTACCCGGTAAGAATGGCCGATCGAGGTCGGGTAACTCCGACACCGACGGAGTCGGTGGGGATAAGGAGCGGGCGACAGCGGGCACCGTGGTGGCCGCCAGAATGCCGGACATCAGGACAGTGCCGGCGGCTAAGTGCGCGGCGCGCCGGACACCTGCCGGGGCGATACGCATCGCGAGGCGATCCCAGAAGTCTCCCGCTGGCCCGCACGCTGCGACAACAGCAACCGAGAAGCCGACCGCGAGCCACAGAACGGCGAGCCAGGCCCCGCACGCGGCCGCCCGCCCCACCCAGATGTCGAAGCTTGTCTGTCTGGCTGAGTCCATGAGGACCCACTGGGTTGCCCACACGAGGACAGCTATGGAGGCCACCGATCCGGCCAGCGAGCCGGCGAGGGACGCGGCCGCCCCAACACCACTCACCACCCGCCGTCGCGTCACTGAGGAACCCTTCGTTGTCGTCGTTAGCGTACGTTTGCTTGCGTTTCCTTTTACTCACCTTCGCTCCTCTGGTCAAGGCCACAGGATCTTGTCCACAGGGTCAGACAACGGAAGGGTCGCGGTACGGTCTGCTGGCTTGCCGCGAAGGAGGACCGATGCACTGGGACGAGCTCTTCGCCGACTTGGAGGCGCAGTTCGCGGAGCTCGGCTCGGCCGAGCTCGAAGCTGACGTTGCGGAGCGAATCCGGGTCGAGCAGTCACGGATACGGCTGGTGGACCGGCTGCGCGCGTCCCACGGCGGGACCGTGGCGGTCTTTGTCAGCGGTTGCGGCGAACCGGTGGTTGGGCAGATCGATCGCGTCGGCGTCGATTGGCTGCTCCTCCGCGGCACCACGGGGGAGACGGTGGTGTGTCTTCCAGCGGTGACCTCGGTGACGGGCGAGGTTTCGGCTCGCGCTGAGGATCCCACCGTCCCCCAAGCGCAGATTCGTCTTGGTCTCGGTCATATCCTGCGCGGGCTCTCCCGGGACCGGACCGGCATCACTCTCACGCTTCGTCGCGGAAACGCGCTGACAGGAACCGTCGAGAGGGTGGGGATCGATCATCTTGACCTCGCGGAGGGCGAAGGAGTGCCAGGACGCAGGCCGGAGTTCCGTAGAGTCCGGGTGATCCCCTTCCACGCCATCGCCGTGGTACGTCCGCACCTCGATCGGTAACAAGGCCCAAACCCCGCACGCGATGATTACTGAGGGCCGACAGGAACTCGTACAGATCGACGGCATTTCACTACCGCTCACGACCTTTGTCGCGTTTGCACCCAGCCTTGTGTACGAGTTTCTGCACTGCGCAAGGAGTGCCCGCTCAAGGACTGCGCCGCAACCCTCAGTCGTCGAAGCTGTCCCTGCCGAAGGGGTGGCTGGAAATGTGCTCCCGAGTCTCGGCATACATCCGGCTGATGAACTCTTCTAGCGCGGTCCGCTCCACCCGCCACTGACCGCGCCCGCCCAGCTTGATCGCGGACAGCTCCCCTGATCTGACCAGCGCGTAGACCTGCGACGATGAGGTGTTGAGCACCTCGGCCACGTCGGCAAGTGTCAAGAACCGCGGCTCGGGCACGGATTGAGTTTGGCAGCGGTTGACTGTGTTTGCAGGCGTTATCCCCAGGTTGATGCCGGCTGTTGATTTCGGCTGCGGCAGGTTCCTTTACGCGGCATGATCGCGCCATGTCCGGCCTGCCATCGCCTGCCGCCCGCCGGCTGACCACACCACATTGGGTCGACGTTCGATTATTCGGCGGTGTGGCACTGGTGCTCGGCTCGGTCGCGATCGGGACACGAGTGGTGGCTGCGGCTGATGACACACAGTCGATATGGGCGGTGACCACAGACTTATCCGCCGGCGTCCGGTTGACCAACGAGCAGCTCTACCCGGTGAAGGTGCACCTGGCCGGCGATCTTCCGACCAGATACCTCGATGCCCGGACGGCACATCCGGTGGGCTATGTCCTCACCCGGCCGGTCCGCGCCGGGGAACTCTTGCCGGCCGGCGCAGTTGCCAGACCAGGTGCGACCGGTGACAACCGGCGATTTGTTACGCTTCCCGTCCAGCGATATCACCTCCCTGAGGATCTCCAGGCAGGCGAGGTTGTGGATGTCTACGTCACTCCTAAGCCAGACGCGGCTGCCGCCGAACAGGAGTCGAGGTTGGTCGCCCCAGCGGTGACTGTGTCGGCAGTGAGCAAGGCCGGCCGCAACGGTTTCAATGTCGGGATCGGTGAGGTTGGCGTCGAGCTCTCGATAGCAGGGGACGGCGCGCACAGCCTGGTCACGGCGGCCCAGTCGGGGCCGATCGACCTTGTCCGGGTGGCGGGCGGTCCACATCCATGACGCCCGTGCCGGTACTCGTGGCAGTGACCGGCGCGCCCTGGGAGTCGCAGTTCATCGCGGCGCTGAACGGTACGACGAGTGGCTTGACCGTGCTGCGGCGTTGTGTTGACCTCGCCGACCTCCTGGCTGCTGGTGCCACCGCTGCAGCCGCCGTTGCCCTGATCTGGCCGGACCAACGGCGCCTGGACAAAGAGGCTCTGCGGCGGCTTGCCGACAGCGGGGTCGCAGTCGTCGCCGTCACGACACCGGGCTCCAGTGTCGACGAGGAGATCGCAAGAGCGCTGGGAATCGCACACATCGTGAGCGCGGATACGCAGCCCGTCGACACCGTGGCGACAGTGGTGCAGGCGGTCGGCCGACTCGGCGCCGATCGACGCGGGGAGCCAGTGGCGACCTCCTCGGATGCGCCGGGTCAAGCCAGCGCGCCATCAGGACCGGATGCGGACGGCGAGGCCCGTGCCGAGCCACCCAGAGGCCGCCTGATCGCGGTGTGGGGTCCGACCGGCGGCCCCGGCCGAACCACCGTCGCCATTGGGGTCGCGAGCGAGCTGGCGCATGCCGGGGTGGAGACCATGCTGGCTGACGCGGACTCTTATGGCGGCGTGGTAGGCCCGATGTTGGGCATGCGCGCCGAGGTTCCTGGTCTGGTCACCGTCGTGAGACTGGCCGGCAACGGGTTGCTCGATCTCGGTCAGCTTGCCGACACCGCGCGCACGGTCGCGCCCCACTTGCGCGTCCTGACGGGCATCATCCGTGCTGATCGGTGGGCCCAACTGCGACCTGCGGCGCTCGAGGATGTGTGGGAACTCTGCCGTGAGCTCTGCGCCGTGACGGTCGTCGATACCGGGTTCTGCATCGAGCAGGACGACGACCTTCAGTTCGACAGTTCGGTGACTCGCCGCAACGGCGCCACACTGACGACGCTCGAATGCGCCGACGTTGTCGTCGTCGTTGGATCGGCTGATCCGGTCGGGATGATCAGACTCCTTCAATCATTGGACGATCTACGCGACCTGGCACCGATGGCCGCCGTACGCGTGGTGGTGAACAGGGTGCGCAGATCCACGGTCGGCATCAACGCACGCCGGCAAATCGCCGACCTGGTGTACGAGCATGCTGGCGCGCGCCCCTGCGCGCTCATTCCCCACGACGGTGCTGCCTTCGACGCGGCGTCCACGGCCGCCCGGCCGTTGGGCGAGGTCTCGCCTTCATCCCCTGCACGTACTGCGCTACAGGATCTCGCCGCGGGGCTGGTGGATATGGACACAGGGGTACAGCGGCGAAGCCGGTTTCGGTTTCTGCGCCAAGGGTCTGGCCGCCGTCGCGGGCGTACGTAACCTCCGCCCGCGCACGATCGCCGGCGTTCGGTCCCGCGGACCACCACTTACGATCGACTCTCGTGAGCTTCGCGGCAGATCGGCGACCGAAGGCCCTGATCGTGGACTGGGGCGGTGTCCTCACGACGCCACTTGAGTCCACCATGTCGGCCTGGGCGGACGCCGACGACGTGGACCTGGATGACTTCGGACAGGTGATGCGGGAGTGGTTCGGCGAGCCCGGTGCGGAGGTCGCCCGGCGGAATCCCGTGATCGCGATCGAGCGTGGGGAGATAGAGGTGCCCCACTTCGAGGCGGAGCTTGCTGCGCGGCTGCGGACCCGGGACGGTCATAGAGTCCCGGCCAAGGGATTGCTCAAGCGAATGTTCGAGGGCTTCCAGCACGCGCCCGACATGCAGAACGTGGTCCGTACGGCGCACAAGGCCGGCATGAAGACCGCGCTGCTGTCGAACTCGTGGGGGACCGCCGACTACCCCCGTGACGGCTGGGATGACCTCTTCGATGCGGTGGTTATCTCGGGCGAGGTCGGCATGCGCAAGCCCGAGCCGGAGATCTTCCGCTACACCCTCGACCTGCTCGGCGTCGAGTCCGCCGAGGCGGTCTTCGTCGACGATCTGCCCTTCAACATCCAGGGTGCGGCGGACGTGGGGATCGTCGGCGTGCTGCACACGTCGTACGGCGAAACAGTCGCCGAACTCGAAGCCCTCTTCGGTATCCCGCTGCGCTGAGTGTGTCGCGGGGGCACCCTCGCTCGAATGTCCGAGTGAGAGTGCCCCGCCTGCGGGGACGGGCACGCAGAGGAAGTGCCCGACCCCTGGGCATTCCGAGCCGGTCGATTACGGGGTGGCCGCTGGTGTGGTCGGCGGTTCCTCGGTACGGGTAGCCGCTGGTGTGGTCGGCGGCACCTCGCCTGGTGTGGCGGGTGTTGTGGTCAGCGCCACCTCGCTTGGCGCCTCGCTGCTTACCAGGACGCGATCGTCGTAGGCCTGCTGGTCGGCCGGGACCTCCTCCTCCGGCTCGCGGCCCATCGTCGGGATGTTGAACTTGATGATGGCCCACCGGAAGATCAGGTAGTAGGCGACGGCGTACACCGCGCCCACCACCCACACCAACCAGGGGTTGTGGGTATTGCTCTTCCCGAAGTTGAGCAGGAAGTCGATGAAGCTTGCGGAGAAGCCGAAGCCGATGTGGATGTTGAGCAGATCCGCCAGCCACATCGAGATGCCCGTCAGCACCGCGTGGATGGCGAAGAGCAGGGGTGCCACGAAGATGAAGGCGAACTCGATCGGCTCGGTCACGCCGGTCAGAAACGAGCAGAACGCGGCGGACAGCATGATGCCGCCGACCACCTTGCGCCGCTCCGGACGCGCACAGTGCGTGATGGCGAGGGCAGCGGCAGGCAGTCCGAACATCATCACCGGGAAGAAGCCGGCCATGAAGAGGCCGGAGTTCGGGTCGCCAGCGAAGTAGCGGCTCAGGTCTCCGAAGACCGGTTCGCCACCGGGAGGCGTGTATTCCCCGACCACGAACCACATGACCGGGTTGATGATGTTGTGTAGGCCGAACGGTATGAGCAGCCGGTTGACCGTGCCGTAGATACCGGCGCCGACGCCGCCCTGATCCACCATCCAGTTACCGAAGCTGTTGATTGCGTCGCCGATCGGCGGCCAGATCGCGCCCATGAAGACGCCGAGAACGAAGGCCGTCAGCGCGGTGATGATCGGTACGAACCGGCGGCCGCCGAAGAAGGCCAGATAAGGCGGCAGCTTGATCCGATAGAACCGGTTGTAGAGCAGGGCAGTGACGATGCCAATGAGGATGCCGGACAGCACCCCCATGGTCGGAAGCACCGGGTTTCCGTTGGGCAGCGTCCGGATCGGGTTGTCCGCGACCATGCCGTTGAAGACCTCGTTGAAGACCAGCCAGCCGACGACGGCGGCGAGCGCCGTCGAGCCGTCTGATCGCCGGGCGAAGCCGATTGCAATGCCCACCGCGAAGAGCAGCGGCAGATTGGTAAAGATGATCTGTCCCGCCGACGCCAGCAAGGCGGCGACGTTGACGCCTGCGACGTCGGTCAGGTCGGCGATCCGGCCGTCCTTGCCGAGCAGGTCGTCTTGGCCGAACCGTAACAGCAGCGCGGCTGCGGGCAGCACGGCGATCGGCAGCATCAGGCTGCGGCCGACGCGCGACAGGATGCCGAGCACACCGCCGCCGCCTCCTGCGTAGGTTGCCGAGGTTCCCGAGCTGGAGCTCATATGTCTCCTCCCGATTTCGGATGGATGAGCGGACCCAGACGCTAAACCATCGAACAGATCTGCGCCGGGGTCTCGACGCGGCCTGTCCGCTGCGGTCAAGATTCCGGCGGGAGAGTCGTTCTCGACTGGCGCCCGGGCGAGCGCGGGACCACAGATGGAGGTTGCACGATGGCCAGCAAGGCGGAGCAGATCATCGCTGGGCTTGGCGGGGTGGACAACATCATCGACATTGAGCCCTGCATCACCCGACTGCGAGCCGAGGTCGAGGACGCGTCACTGGTGGACGAGGCCAAGCTGAAGGCCGCGGGCGCGATGGGTGTGGTACGGCTGGGCGGCGGGCTGCAGGTCATCGTCGGTCCAGAAGCGGACACGATCGCGAGTGACATCGAGGACTTGCTCTGATGTCTGGCTCGGCAGCTGGTGACGAAGCGATCGGCAGACTCGCGGTGCTGGACGTCTGTACGCCGGTAGCCGGACGAGTCCTCGCCATGGTGGAGGTGCCTGATCCAGTCTTCGCAGCGGCGATGGTCGGTCCGGGTCTGGCGGTCGACCCGATGCGTGTTCCTGGAACGGCGGTCTCGCCGATCGCCGGCAGCATCGTCACGCTCCACCCGCACGCCTTCGTCGTCGCGGCAAGCGATGGCCGGGGCGTTCTGGTGCATCTCGGCATCGACACCGTCCAGCTCAAGGGCGCGGGCTTCGAACTGATCGCGCAAGAGGGCGATGCCGTCGAGCCGGGCACGGCGGTCGTGCGCTGGAATCCGGTCGAAGTCGAGGCAGGAGGCCGGTCTCCGATCTGTCCGGTGGTCGCGCTCGACGCCAGCTCAGACGCTGTCTCGGATCCCCAGCCGGTCGGCAGCTGGCTCACCGCCGGCGAGCGCCTCTTCACCTGGACATGATTTTTCCTGGGAAACTGTCCGTAGGCCCGCCGGAGGGCCGAGAAGGGAGCCGGAGATGGCCGAGTTGACCGTGACGGTTCCCGAGGGGGTGGGCCTGCATGCCCGCCCGGCGGCGGTGTTCGTCCAGGCCGCCGCCCGGGCATCGGCCGATGTCACCGTCGGGCGTTCCGGCGGCGAACATGTGAACGCCAAGAGCATCCTCGCCGTCCTCGCGCTCGACGTGAACGGTGGTGAGGAGATCATCCTGCGCGCGGATGGCGACGGTGCCGACGAAGCGCTGGCTGCCGTGGAGAAGGCCATCCTCGACCCCGACGCCGCACATGGCTGATGAGACGGCCAGTCCGGGGGATGAGTCGGTAGAGCCCGGGCCGGCGGGCGAGCACGTTCTGATAATGACCGGCGTCGGAGCAAGTCTTGGGATGGGAATCGGTCCCGCCGTCCTCGTCGGCGGCGAAGTCCCCGAACCACCGGATATGCCGTTCGCCGGTGATCGCCAGGCTGAGCTGGCGCGCGGTGAGGAGGCCCTTGCGGCGGTCGCTGCAGACCTTGAGGACCGCGGGCGCCGCGCCGGCGGCGAGGCCCAGGCTGTCCTGGAGGCGCAGGCGCTGATGGTGCGCGATCCGGATCTGGCCCAGAAGGTCACCCGCCACGTCAAGGAGGGGAGGACCGCTGCACGGGCGGTCTACGAAGCGTTCACTACCTATCGCGCTCTGCTCGCCCTGGCCAGCGACTACGTGGCCGCGCGGGTGGCCGATCTCGACAACATCAGGGACAGGGTAGTCGCCCGCTTGCTGGGTGTAGCAGTGCCCGGCATACCGTCGCTGACTACCCCGTCCGTGCTCGTGGCGCGTGACCTCCCCCCCGCCGACACCGCCTTGTTGGATCCATTGCTTGTGGCCGGCATCGTCACGGAGGAGGGCGGTCCCACCTGCCACACGGCCGTCATCGCCCGAGCGATGAACGTGCCGGCGGTTGTGGCGTGCGTCGGGGCGACCTCCGCGATTCGCAACGGAGCGCGGCTCCTGGTCGATGGAACGGCCGGCGTGATCCAGCTGGAGCCGGAGGAGGCGACGGTCGCCGCGGCGCAGGCGACCATGGCCCGTCGGGCCGCCGCGATGTCCCGCACCTCGGGACCCGGTGCCACGGCCGATGGTCACCTCGTCCCGCTCCTCGCGAACGTCGGCAGCGAGTCGGATTCGGCTGCCGCACTCGAGGCCGGCGCCGAGGGTATGGGCCTCTTCCGTACTGAGTTCGCCTTCCTCGACCGGATGGCCGCGCCGGGCGAGGACGAGCAGGTCGGGCTCTATCGGGCCGTACTCGCCGGATTCTCCGGCCGCAAGGTCGTGGCGCGAGTGCTCGACGCCGGCGCGGACAAGCCACTTGCCTTCCTCGGCATCGCTGCCGAGCCGAACCCCGCTCTAGGAACCCGAGGTTTGCGGGCCTTGCTCACAGCGCCGGATGTGCTCGCCGCCCAGCTGCGGGCGCTATCCGCAGCAGCGACGCAGACCGGCGTGCTGCTCGAGGTGATGGCGCCAATGGTCGCCGACGCAGCGGACGCGCAGGCCTTTGTCGAGGCCGGCCGCGCGCAGGGCCTTGAGGGTCCACTCGGCGTGATGGTCGAGGTGCCTTCCGCTGCGCTGCGGGCCGGATCGATCCTCGAGCACGCCGACTTCCTATCGCTTGGGACGAACGATCTCGCCCAGTACACGTTCGCCGCAGACAGGCAGGTGGGCTCACTTGCCGGCTACCAGAACCCGTGGCATCCGGCGCTTCTTGATCTTGTCGCAGCCGCGGCGTCGGCTGCACAGGCGGCCGGCAAGCCCTGCGGGGTGTGTGGTGAGGCCGCCTCCGGACCTGCGCTTGCCTGCGTCCTGGTTGGCCTCGGAGTGACGAGTCTCTCGATGAGTGCGGGCGCGCTGCCAATGGTCCGTGCCGCCCTAGCCGCGCATACCCTCGACCAGTGCCAGCAGGCCGCCGCCGCTGCCCGGGCAGCGACCACCGCCGCGGAGGCGCGCGGTGCTGCTCGTGCCACCCTGCCCGGCCTCGCCGACCTCGGCGCATGAAGGGCACCCTCACCCCATAGGTTGGCATGAAGGGACCCTTGTCCCATCCCGAGATCGAGCAGAATTGCCCTTCATCAGCAGGGCGACCACCCAAGGTGGCCGGCCGTCCGGGGGTGACCGGCCGTTCTCGCTAGCTCGTGAAGAGCAGCAGCAGCCCGCCGACGGTATAGCCGATCATGAGCGCGAGCAGCGGGAGCTGCCCGGCCACCGCCTGACGGGGCGGGAAGAGCCTGACTGCCCGGTCGTGCGCTGAGACGACGCCCATCACGTGGCCGAGCACGATCGCGAGGACCTGGACGACGGCGATGGTGCTGGCGGAGATGACGGTGTAGTCGATGGCGCGGTGTGCGGTACCGAAGAGATTCCAGCCCTTGACGAGCGGATCGGACGCAAGGATCAGCGCGTGCTGACCCTCGAAGACGAAGAGGGAGAAATAGTGCGCGATCACATAGCCCGCTGCGATCGGGACGATCGAGTGCACGAAGGCGCCGGGCAACGCCCGCCTCGACTCGGTTCCGAGGGTGCCGGCCAGCCACGTGGCGATGGAGTACGTGACGATGGCCGCGGCGACGAAGCCGGCCAGGCCAAGCGTGCCCAGCACCTCTGGAGACAAGCTGCTCGAGGTTGTCGTCCTCACCCAGGTGGCCGAGCTGGAGAACCCGTCGTAGGCGGTCGAGCCGAGCAGGACGCAGACCGTTGCGACCAGGCCGGAGGCCGGCACCAGCGCATCGAGCCCGTTGAACGGGCTGCGGAGCACGAGTTGGCCGTCGTTGCGCCGGCCAAGTGGCGACATATGGCCGATGAGTGAGGAGTAGGCCTCGAAGCCGTCACAGCGGTCGAACCAGTGGGCGCCGTAAACCACGGCCGCCAGCAGGTGCACAAAGAAGTAGACAACGAAGTAGAGCCTCATGACCGGCGTGGTAGCGCGGTCGGGCGCGACTAGTTCCAGCCAAGTGAACGAGAAGAGCAACACCGCGGCGGGCCAATAACCCAGTCTTCTGGGGAGCGGCAGCATTCCCCGATCTGGCGGCGTCTGGAGCAGACGCGACACGCCAAGGTGGATGGTCCTGATCGGATTCAGCTGCCGCCACACCGGCCCGAACAGCAGCGAAGCCGGCACGAGACCGACCCAGAAAAGGACGTAGATCCAGGTCGCAGTGGGGTTGGTGGCCAGATCCGGTCCGAGAAGCGCCGCGACCGCCACGAATCCCGCGAGCAGCAGCCCGAGCATCCGCAGCCCCCAGCGGAGCGCCGGCGAGTCGAGAACCCGCTGGATGCCCGGCGGCAGTGTGCGGCCTGCCGCTGCCCCACGCAGTCGTGACGTTCGCCACAGCAAACCGAGTGCGCCGAACGAAACAACCAGCGCCGCAACGGCGCCGACGAGCACCCGGGAGAACGAGATCGGCAGGTCCTGCCTGCCACCGATACCGTGCGCGAAGAACGTGCTGCCTTGGTGAGCAGACCCAGCCAGCTGTCCCACCACGATTACGCCGTGCTCCCGAACATATTGATCACTTCACGACCAACGTGAAGAGCAGCCCTGGGGAGATTTCGTGCGCCTCCACCTCGAACTGGCCGGGAATGTCGGCAGCGAAGTCGATGGTGACCGTGCCGCCCGCGCTGACTTCCTTTTCGATGTCGTAGCCGTGGATGTGTATCTCGTCGGCGGTATCACTGGTCACGGTGAGGTGGACCTGATCCCCGGTCTTCACCTCGACCCG
>JBKPTD010000082.1:0-14165 GCA_046735375.1 Actinomycetota bacterium
CCGGTGCCCTGGTTGACGTAGGCCATGTTGGTGCTGAACCCGTTGGGCTGCCCGCACTGGTTCAGCTCATCCTTGGCCTTGTTGATGTCACCGGTGAAGTCGGCACCGTTCGGGTACTTGTTGGTTTTCTCGTCATGGCCAGGGAGGCCGGCGGGCGTCAGGTTGGGCGCAATCTCCCCGGTGACCGCTCCGCCGTACGCCAGCCGCCACGCTTCCTTGTTGATGGCGTAGAACACCGCGCGCCGGCAGTGCACGTTGTCCAGCGGCTTGACGTCCGGTGAGACGGCTATGTAACGGAGCGATCCGTCGACCGGGTTGTCGACGTACTTCTTCAGGTTCGGGTCCGCCATTGCTTCGTTCTGGAACGTCGGCTGCAGGTCGGCGTCCACCCGTGCGTCAAGCGTGCCGGCCTTCAGTCGCGCGTCCAGGTCGTCGAGGTTGGTGATGTAGTCGATCGTGACCTTGTCAAGCAGCGGCTTGCGGATCTGGTCGGTCGCCTGATCCCAGTTGCTATTGCGCTCGAAGGTGATGCCGGTGTCCGGGTCGTACTTGGTGATCTTGAACGGGCCGGACGAGACCGGGTGTTGGGTGTAGTTCTCGCCGTCGTCCTTGGCCTGCGGGATCGGCGATGACGGTCCCATGGCCATCAGGTAGTCGAACGACGCATAGGGCTCGGCAAGGTGGAAGATGATGGTCTTGTCGTCCGGGGTCTCCATCGACGGCGTCCCATTCACCTGCGGCTCGCCCTTCTTGTCCTTGTACGGACCCTTGTAGGTCGGGGTGCTCCCGTCAGAACAGGTGTCGAGCAGGCAGAGGAAGTAACCGCTCGGACCGCCACTGATCACGTCAGTGGCGTACAAGCGCTGGATCGCGTACTTGATGTCCTTGGTGGTGATCGGCGAGCCGTCGTCGAACTTGACGCCATCGCGCAGTGTGTACTTGAAGGTCTTGAAGTCGGCGCTCGACTCGCCAGCTTTGGTGGCCAGGTCGGGTATGACCGTCGCGGCCTTCTTCGGATCCGGCGCGAAGCCCATCAGATCCCGCGCGTACAGGCGCTGGAGGTTCCAGCAGAACCCGTAGTAGGCCCGGGCGGGGTCCCACGAGTCGCAGTCGGAACCCGCACCGAGCTTGAGGGTGCCGCCCGGCTTTGTGCTCGGGTTGACGATCGTGGTGGTGGAGATGTTGAAGCCGGCGGCGGCACCACTGCCGGTACCGCCGCCGCCGCTGTCATCGTCTCCTCCACCGCAGGCGGCCAGGACCAGCGCGCCGGCAGCAGCGACGGCGGCAAGCCTGGCCAAACTTCGCAGGTTCGACATCGTGTTGTTTCACCTTCCGTGTGGGCTCCCACCGGCGGTAACCAACCGGGTCCGGCCGGTGGCCAAAGGTCCCGAGCACTCTCGCCATGTGGCTGAATTTGGAGGCGCGGGCACATCGGAAGGTATTTCCTTGAGGGTTCCTGACCAAAGATTTCGCCCTGGCTGAAGAGCCGAGACATTTACGATCCGTGGTTGGAATCAAACTGTGCTAATAGGAGCGCACGCCTCCCCCAGATTTCTTTGAGCGCGGCGCCCAAGTATTTCGTCCAGGCTTAAGCGTGGAGACAATCGCGATCCAGGTTTGGAATTGATTTGTGCAAACGGCCTCCGCGAATTCTTGCTATCCGAATTGGTCCACGGACCTGTACACCGACCGGTGGCCGAGACCGATGTGGCCAACCGCATGGGCATGGGTCGTCAGCGGCGGGGCAGGCGCACACAGCTCACGCCACGCATCTCAGCCGATGGCGTCGCGGGCAAGCAGGCGATGGTCAACCCCGATCTTGTCGCGTTGACGGGCGCCGGTAGCCGTCGCTAAAGTGAACCGAGTGGTTAAGTATTCCGCGCTTGATCGCACGTTTTCTGCGCTGTCCGACCCCACGCGCCGCGAGATCCTCGACCGCCTAGGGCAAGGGCCGGCCACCGTCAGCGAACTCGCGCAGCCGTTCGACATCTCGCTGCCCGGCCTCTTGAAGCACGTCCGAATCCTTGAGCAAGCGCGCCTGGTGATCACCGAAAAGCACGGTCGGACCCGGCAATGCCGACTGGAGTCTGAGCAGCTCGAAGACGCAGCCCGATGGATCGAGACACGACAGCGGCACTGGGAGGGCCGACTCGACCGACTCGGGAACTACATCGAGCGGCAGAAGGGAACGCAGCCATGACGCACGACCTGAGGCTGGAGCGGGTGGTCAATGCTGCCCCGGACGTGGTCTTCGACGCATTCACCGACCCGAGTGCCCAGAAGGAGCTCTATGCGGATGCGCCGGACTGGATCGTCCGATCCGAGTGTGACCTGCGGGTCGGGGGTGTGTGGACGATCGAGTTCGGCCCTCCGGGGAGCGAACCGGCGCGGGAGACGTGCGTGTTCAAAGTGGTCGAACGGCCGCGGCGGCTGGTTTACACCTCCACGATGGCGATGCCGGACGGGTCCAACCTCGCCACGCGTACAGAGGTCACCTTTGTGGAAGACCTTGACCGGACGCGGGTGACGGTCGTGCAGAGCGGCTTTCCGACTGCCGAGCTTCGAAATGAGTTCCGGGACGGCTGGGGTGGAATCCTCGACGGGCTCGGCCGCGTCGTAGCTCCCAGGGCAAAGGGGTAGCGGCGTCGTGCCCTCGGGCCGTCGCGCCGGGCGGCGGGAGTGGATCGCGCTCGGCGTACTCGCCGTGCCGTGCCTGCTGTACGCGATGGACCTGACCGTGTTGAACCTGGCGGTCCCCGCGCTGAGCAGGGACCTGCAGCCGAGCAGCGTCCAGCTGCTGTGGATCGTGGACATTTACGGCTTCGTGCTCGCCGGATCGCTGATCACCATGGGCGCGCTTGGCGACCGAATCGGCCGGCGGCGGCTGCTGATGGCGGGCGCCGGTGCGTTCGGAACCGCCTCAGTACTCGCCGCCTATGCCACAAGTCCAATAATGCTGATCGCGGCTCGCGCGCTGCTGGGGATTGCGGGGGCGACCATCGCCCCCTCGACTCTGTCGCTCATCCGCAACATGTTTCTGGATCCTAGGCAGCGCACGATCGCCGTCGGGGTCTGGATCTCCAGTTTCTCGGCCGGCGGCGCCATCGGACCCCTGCTTGGTGGCGTGCTGTTGGAGTGGTTCTGGTGGGGGTCGGTGTTCCTGCTAGCGGTGCCACTGATGGGTTTGCTCCTGGTGCTGGCGCCGCTGCTGCTACCGGAGTTCCGCGACCCCAAGCCGGGACGGCTGGATCTGGCAAGCGTGGCCTTGTCGTTGACCGCGATGCTGGCAGTGATTTACGGCCTCAAGCAGCTCGCGCAGGACGGCTTGAGCTGGACGCCGGTCCTCGCCGTCGTGGGCGGGCTGGCCGTCGGGGTGACATTCGTGCGCCGCCAACGGTCACTTGCGGACCCGCTACTGGACGTGCGGCTGTTCCGCATCCCCGCCCTCAGCGCGGCAGTTGGCACCAACGTCGTCAGCTTCTTCGTCGGATTCGGGACGCTGCTGTTCATTTCCCAATACCTGCAGCTGGTGTTGGGGCTCTCGCCACTTGCCGCCGGTCTTTGGATGCTGCCCGCCTCCTGCGGCGTCATCGTCGGGTCCATGGTGACCCCGCTGCTGGCTCGGAGGCTTCCCGCGGCCGCAGTTGTGGCTGGCGGGTTGGCGCTGGCGGCTCTCGGCTTCTGGCTGCTCACCCAGCTCGGCACCGACCGCGCTATCGGCCTCGCGGTCCTGGTGACCGGATCGGTCGTATTCTCGCTGGGCCTTGGCCCAGTCGACACCTTGGCGGCGGACCTCACAGTTGGGGCGGCTCCCCCGGAACGCGCTGGAGCAGCGACGGCAATTACAGAAACCAGCGCCGAAGTCGGCGGGGCGATGGGCATCGCCGTCCTGGGCGTCATCGGCGCCGCCGTCTATCGCGGTCACGTTGCGGATGCCATCCCGCCCGGAGTCTCACCCGGCCTTGCCGGTGACGCGCGGAACACCCTCGGCGGCGCCATGGCCGCAGCAGACCACCTGCCCGACCCGCTCAGAGATGCACTGATCGGGCCGGCCCGGCAGGCATTCATGGACGGCATGCACCTCGTGGTCGCCATAAGCGCCACCGTCGGGATCTGCGTCGCCATCGCCGCCGCAGTCCTGCTCCGACGGGCACGCCACAACCCCGACCCCACAGTCCGACCCGATACCACCCCGACCGAAGGAGCGAGATCGATGAGCGCTGCCACGTACGACTTCACCGCCGAGCGGGTGCTCGACGCGGCCGCGGACGACATCTTCGACACGTATACCGACTCAGATGCGGGCAAGGTGATCTTCTCAGGAGGTCCGGACTGGGTCGTCGACGTCACGTGTGATCTTCGTGTCGGAGGCGTTTGGAGCATCACCAGCGCGCCACCCGAGGGCGCGGCCTACCACGAGATAAACCGGTTCACCGTGATTGATCGACCTCGCCGCCTGGCCTTCACATCGGTATTGACGACGCCGGACGGATCCGATCTCCCAAGAGATGTCGACGTCACGTTCCGTCGCGAAGACCACGGTACGCGGATGACGATTGCTCAGAAGGGCTTTCCCAACCCGGAGGTCCGGGACGCCTTCGGAGCGGCCTTTCCGGGCATCTTTGATCGGCTCGAGCGCCTCGCCCAGGGACGGACCCTCAGCCGCGATTCGAGGTCTTAGCGTCGCGTATCCGAGGTCCTTTGACGCATGCCTGAACGGATCACGCTCAATCGAAACTGGGACTCACCGGGTTGCCCAGGGTCCGACGCCGGAGATCCGGTCGACTTGGACGCGAATGATGACTCCGTTGTCTCCGCCACCGCGGTACGGGAACGGCGTACCGATGTAGACCTGTGCCAGATCATCCATCAGCGCGAGCCAGGCGGCCGGCCCAGCCTCATCGATCGTGGCTCGGCCGGTGATCAGCAGATGTTCGAGGAGGAATCCGTGAGCGAGGTCGGTTCCGAGGATCGACAAGATGATGTGCGGATTACGTCGAAGATTGCGGACCTTCGCGTTCCCCTCCTGCGTGGCAATCAGGATCTCGTCGCCGTCCAGACCCACCCAGACGACAGATACCTGGGGCGTACCGTCGATCCGCTGAGTGACGACATGAGCCGGTGCGGGGGAGCCGAGAAGTACCCGGGCGCGGTCAGTGATCATGCTCATGTCGCAACCGTAACCCCGAGCCTCACGTGAGGCTGGCAAGTGCACGGACTGCCGCGTCGACCTGCTCAGGACTCGTGACAATGCTGGGGCCGAGGCGGACGTACGGCTCGCGATAGGGCGTCACGCTCGCCACGATTCCGTGGTCCTGCCGTAGGGCGGCCACGACCTGCGCAGGTTCGTGGCCGGCGACGTCAAGGCAAACGATGCCGGCGGAGAGCGCGGGATCGCGCGGCGTGACGAGGCGGACGTGATCGAGCGCCGCGAGCCCGTCCTTGAGTCGGGTCGCCAGTTCGCGGGTACGGGCGGCGACCCTGTCCTTACCGATGGCGAGATGGAAGGTGAAGGCCTCCGCGACCGCCCAGCGATGCTCGAACGGCTTATAACCCCCGGGGGTAGCGTCCAGCCCGAAGATGAAGGGGGTGGGGCGGCCGGTCAGCCAAGCGCCGGCGCTCGGACCGGTGAACGTCGGGATGATCGGCGCGAATGCTGACCAGGCATCACGGCGAGCCCATACAAGACCGGTACCTCGCGGACCGAACAGCCACTTGTGAGTCCCAGAGATGAAGACATCGCAGCCGAGCTCGGACGGCCCTGTGCTCTCTGCGCCGAGCCCGTGCACTGCATCTACACCGAGCAGGATGCGATCCTCCGGCGCTCGACCGGAGTTGACCTCGCGCAGCGACTCGGCGATCTCCCGAATCGGCAGCTTCACGCCAGTGCTCGAATGCACCCACGTAAGTGCGGCAACCCTCGTTGCAGGCCGGACGGCTGCCCGGACCCGGGAGACGATCTCGTCCGCCGAGGCGGTGGCCGGATTGTCGTAGAGCGGCACCTTCTCGACGTTCGCGCCTGTTCGCTCGGCCACCAGGCGCAATGCCTCGTGGGTGGACAGAAAGTCATGCGTTGAGGTGAGGACATGATCTCCGGGCCGCAGTCGCAGGCCGTTATAGATCAAGCCGAGGCCCATCGTCGTGCTGTCGGTCAGCGCGATCTCATCGGCGGCGACGCCGAGATAGCGCGCAGCGGCGGCGCGGACGTCCTCATCATGACCGCTTTCGTCGCGGACCACCGTCGCGGCGTCGACGTCGAACTTGTCGCGCCAGCGCGTGATCGCGGCACGCACCGGCGCCGGGTGAGCCGCCAGCACGAAGGCGGCGAAGTGCGCGAGCTTCGGATCGAGCGCGAACTGTGCCCGGACGTCGGTCCAGTCGCTCAAGTCCGCGCGGCGTTCCGTCGGTGCCGCTGCGGGCGCCTTGTCCGAGCCAGACCGGGTACATCCGGTCACGGCGAGAGCTCCGGCGAGGGCACTGCCGGCGAGAAAGGCACGCCGGTCGAGGGTCGGCGCGGTCATGAAAATGAGCGTACGTGCCGGATCCCTGCCACCGAACCCGTTGGGAGACAGGCCGACTGGCGTGCGGTGCGCGCCGGTCTGACGCGCACCACACGTGTTCCAGTCGCCTAGCTCGACTAGGTGCTAGCTAGAGCAGGACGGTCCGGTCCCGATTCGGTTCGCCTGGGGCTGGCTGGTTGACAGCCCGGTCAGCTCGACGATCACCGACGCACAGTTGTTCCTGTTGTCAGACTCGAGGAGCTTGTTGACGGGGTCGACGGTGGTGAACAGCACGTAGGTGCCGTCCGTCAGACCCGTAGTGTCGATCATCTGGCCGGGCAGGTACCAGTTGTAGCGGTCGGCCCAGCCACGCGATAGCCCGTACCAGAAGAACTCGGTGTTGCCGATTGTCTGCTTCGGGTCCAGGCAGTCCGGTGCCGGGTAGGACAGAGGGTCGTCACCCTTTTCGCCCCAGGCGATCAAATCGGTATCGGAGACGCAGAAGCTCACCTTGTCTCCCACCGCAGCCGCCGCAGTGCCGACCGGGTTGCCTGCACTGTCGGCATGCCACAGCACGGATTGGGCGAAATCCTTGAAGTGGTAGTGCGAGTGGATCGGATGGAACTCGACTTGACCTGCAGGGATGTCGTAGAAAGTTCCATTCGAGCGGTACACGCGCTGCGCCACGTCCTCATCCTGAATGACGCCGATCTGTCGGTCGAACCGCAGCTCCAAGGGCCCTGCGCCCTTGTTTCGCATCACCTGATCGAACCGCAGACACTGACGGGTGGGATGCTGTGGGTCAAGCTCGCTGTCGAAGCACGACTGCCCGGGCTGTGCCGTATCGCCGAAGATCGACCCAGGGTTGTCGTAGGTCACGTTCTCCTGGGGCAGCGCGGCCAGGTCTGGCAGCAGGTCGCGCACTGGCTGCACGGCCGGCTTGTACTCCACCTCGGCCAACCCCTCGTAGGAAATGACCGGATCGGGGTCCACCGCACCGAAGGTCACACCGTAGGAGACGTACACGTCGTAGGTGCCGTTCTTCGCCGATGGGATGGTGAGTGACTGAGCGATGCCCACGCCGGCGGTCGACTTCGCCACCCGCTGGCCGCCGCGATAGACGAACAAGCTCAGGGCTCCCTCGGTGGCGATATCCCAGCGAATGGCTACCTGAACGCCACCGGGACGATTCCAGATGCCAGTTGGCAGCATGACCTTGAGCGTGAGATGGTCGCAGTTCACCGTTCGGCACTCGGGGATCTCGCGAGCCGGGGGACCGTCACGGCTCACCGTCCCCGTCCAGAAGTTGGCCGGTCCGTCGTTGGCCACCGTTACCCGCGGCGACCCGTCTGCTTGGGCCGCTGACGAGACCGTCGTGAGGCCGAGAGCGGCCAGGGCGATCGTTAAGAGTGCTAACACGCTTCGGCGAATCGGGCCACCCCAGATCGCCGATCGGCTGGTGTACGGGCTAGGCATGCGCGTTTCCTCCTCATACCTCGGAACGTCGTGCCTGCATCGGACGGCAGTGCACCGGTTGAGCCATCCCTCCCCCATAAGCGGCCCCGACGTTCGGCCCGCGAGACATCGCCCACCCGCTATCTGCTGCCTTACCCCGTCACCGGTCGTATTTATGCGTATATAGATCTGCACTCTCGACAACTCACCCGTGAGCGCCCGACAGCGCCGGGCCTCCCCCCGGCTCCGACCAGCGCCGCAGGCTCGTTGGATGCCCCCAACAAAGGCAGCGGTCAGTGATGTCGACCGCCTGGTGCTCGACGCCATTCGGCTTCGCGATGCGTTCGCCACTCGTCACGGCGGACTTGGGGTACGGCCACCAGCGACCTGCGCGAATTGCTGCCGTCAGCGACAGTAAATCGCGCGAGATAGAGGTGGAATATCCTTATTATTCAGATTTGGACTTGCCCTGGCGAGCGCATGCGCGAATCGCAGCCGTCAGGACAACCGCAATTCGCGCGTCGCCCTGACCGCTCGATCCTTATCGGTACGATCCGGACATTTACTCACCAGCATGCGTGGATCACAGCCGTTGGCAGCAGCAATTCGCGCGGAGTGCGGCACAGCCGTTGAGACGAGACCATCGCGCCGATACCGACCGCTCCCCTGTCCTGTACCTCTGCGCCGCGGTCCTGTACTTTCCGCGCCGGCGGTCCAGGTACCTCTAAGCCGCGCGTGATCGCCCGCGCCCGCTTACAGCGGCGAAATGGAAGACCCCGGCACGGGGGAACCGGAGGTCTTCGTCTCAGATTTCAGGTAGTAGGTGCGAAGAGTAGGCCTGAACTCGTCGGTTGCGGGATCGGTCATATGCCGGGGATTCGGCCTGGATCGTTCGGCCGCCACGGGCTCCTCATATCGGCCATCCCAGCAAACCGCTCCGTACCAGCATGACGCCCTGTGAAGGGCGGCATAGTCGCTTGGCACGGCGCGGTGAGGTCCGCGGTCCATGGTCATCGCGTACTTAGCCTGGTGCGACGGAGGGACAGTTCCCGCACGTCGGCGCGCATCTCGGCTGAACGCTGAGCCCGGAGTGCGATCGAGCGCAGTCGCCTCAGGCGTAGCGCTAACGATCTCGAGGGCCGCGCCTTACCCCCCAGAACAACGGCCATAGAGCCCCCGTAAGGGAGGGGTAAGCGCCACGGCCTAAGGGACCCACTGTGAGCTTCGACCTGATCTTCCGATGTGTCCTGTGCCACCTCAGCCCGAATCTTGTTGTCATGCCGACCAACGGCAACGACAGCGAGGAGATGCTGATCATGAACCACGAGGCAATCGTGCGGGCAGAGGTCGACTACCGGCAGCGTCGTTTCCAGGATGAGGCGAAGGCAGACCGGGTCGCCAAGCAGGTCCGCAAGACCAAGTAAGCGCGAGCATGCGCGCTCGACAACATCGGTCGTGACGAAAGAGAGGGGAGACGCTGATCATGAACCACGAGGCAGTTCTGCAAGCAGAGGTCGACTACCGGCAGCGTCGTTTCCAGGACGAGGCGAAGGCAGACCGAGTCGCCAAGCAGGCCCGTCAGCCCAAGTAGGCACGGCGGTAACAGCGAGCGACGGGAACCCACTTTGACAGTGGCTTATGCCAACATGGCGGACATGGCGCGACTCGGCTCGGGCATTCCGCTGGTGGCTCGCCAGGCGGAGCTCCGGGCACTCAAGGACGCCCTGGACCAGGCACGGTTGGGGCGCCCTAGTGCTGTCCTGCTGTCAGGGGATGCGGGAGTGGGCAAGTCGCGCCTGCTGACGGAGCTCGTCACCTCCGCAAGGGACGACGGTCACGCCGCGTTTATGGGCCGCTGCTTGGACACCGCCGAGGCCACCCTGCCTTACTTGCCCTTCGCTGAAGCGATCCGTCAAGTCGCTGAGTACGACCCCGACCTGATCAACCGACACGCGGCTATCTCCCGGCTGCTACCCGCAGAGCATCCACGGCCCGACGCCGGAGGCGCCAACCAAGATCTTGGACAGCTGCAGCTCTTCGAAGCGATCCACGAGGCGCTCAGCGAGCTTGCCGCTGACCAGACCACCGTTCTCGCGATCGAGGACCTGCATTGGGCCGACCGATCCAGTCGTGACCTCCTCGCCTTCCTGCTCGCGCGGCTCTCAACACAGCGACTGCTGGTGGTCGCCACATTCCGCTCTGACGATCTTCACCGCCGTCACCCCCTGCGTCCGCTGCTGACCGAGCTAGTTCGGCTGCCGGCCGTTGAGCGACTCCACCTCGAGCCGTTCCCACTTGTCGACGCCGAAGTGTTCGTACGCACCCTCGCCGACCAGACCCTTCCCGATGACGTCGTACACAGCATCGCTGAGCGGTCAGAGGGCAACGCGTTCATGGCCGAAGAACTGCTCTCCGCCTCGCCCGGAGACGTCCCACCTGAGCTTGCGGACGTGCTGCTCGCACGGGTCGAACGGTTGTCATCCGAGACGCAGCAGGTGATCCGGCTGGCCTCGGTTATCGGTCGTCGATTCACTCACGAGCGCCTCAGTACCGCCGCTGACATCCCGGGGGACGAGCTGGATCACGCGCTGCGCGAAGCGGTCGCGCACAACGTGGTCGTCACCGAGGATGGCGGCGAGGCCTACTCCTTCCGGCATGCGCTGCTGCACGAGGCGGTCTACTCCGATCTGCTGCCCGGTGAGCGATCTCGGCTGCATGCGCAGGTCGCCAAGGCTCTGGCCGGCGATCAGACGCAAGGCGCCGCGGCCGAGCTGGCCCACCACACCATGCAGAGCCACGATCTCCGCGGTGCGCTCGCGGCCTCCGTCCGTGCGGCGAAGGAAGCAGAAGAGCTGGACGCGCCGGCGGAGATGCTCGTCCACACAGAGCGTGCCCTGCAGTTGTGGCCGGCTGTCGACCACCCCGACGAGATCGGTGGAATCGACCTGCTGCCCCTGACGCTATGGGCGGCCCGAGCCGCTGCGCGGTCCGGAGAACCCGACCGAGCTATCGCGCACAGCCGCAGCGCCATGGGGCTCGTCGACAAGATGGGCGATCCGCTTGCCGCGGCCGAGCTTCGGTGCACGTACGTGAACTACCTGTTCACGCTCGACGGCACCGAGGAGCGCGCATACTCGGCCGCGCGCGAGGCGTTGCAGCTGGTGGTTGACCGAGAACCAAGCGCGGTGAAGGCACGTGCGCAGTCGACATTGGCCCGTGCGTCGATGGTGGTTGGCCGATACGACGAGGCGGGCGATCTTGCGGCCGCGGCCATCGAGACCGCCCGGGCAGTACCTGGTGAAGGTCCCCAGACCGCTGCCGAGGCTGACGCGCTGGTCACTCGCACCGTGACGGTGGATATCAAACACGACGGACTTGACCAGGCGCTCGAACGGCTCGGGGAGGCCGTCGCGCTTGCCGCCAAGGTCAATGCGCACGATGTGGAGCTGCGGGCACGCTTCAACCGCGGCGCGGTCCTGCTTGAGGAGGCAGGTCGGCTGCCAGATGCTCTCGCCGAGTTCGACGCGGCGGTGGAACGAGCGGCGGCCACCGGGCGCACCTGGAGCGGCTACGGGCTCGAGTTGCGTGTGCTGCAAGTGATCGCGCGATTCATCGCGGGAGCCTGGGACGGTTCCGAGGCGGCCAGCGAACTCGCCGGCGAAGCCACCTCCAGCACGGTGGTCACCCGGGTGTCGGCCGCCGGACTCTTGGTCGCCGTCGGCCGTGGAAATGTCGATCTGGCCGAGCGACGGCTGGCGCACCTGCGAGACCGGTGGCGGCTCGACCAGCAGGTGATGACACTCGTCGGTCTCTGCGGCGCCGAGCTGGAATTGTGGCGCGGCCGCCCCGAGCGGGCCGTCGACTACATCGAAGAGGCACTACAGCGGCTGCATCGGACCGCCCCTTGGCATTTCGTGGCCCTCTCCCTCTGCGCGATTGGGACGTGGGCATCCGCCGACCTCGCGGACGCCACCCGCCGGGCCAGAAACGACGTGGCCGAGCAGCAGGCCGTGGCGGCCGGCGAGACGCTGGCCGAATATGCGGCGAACACCATGAAGACCGGCCGGCCCCGGGCTGCGAAGGTCGGGCCGGAAGGCCGCGCCTGGATGAGCCGTACCGAGGCGGAGGCAACCCGGCTCCGCGGGAAGAGCGACCCCGCGGCTTGGCGGGCGGTCATCGACGCCTTCGGCTATGGCGACGTCTACCGCCAGGCGTACGCGCATTGGCGACTTGCCGAGGCCCTGCTCGCCAGCGGCGACCGGCTCGGCCGCGAAGAGGCCGCCGAGCACCTCCGTCTCGCCGCGCAGGCGGCCGACGACCTCGGCGCCGTGCCGCTGCGGCAGGCTGTGGGTGCGCTGGCCCGCCGCGCCCGGCTCCGACTGGACGACAGTGCCGCCGCCTCACAAACCGCCACCGATCTGCTCACGCCCCGCGAGCGGTCGGTGTTGACGCTGGTCGCGACCGGCCGCACCAACCGGCAGATCGGCGAGGAGCTGTTCATCAGCGAAAAGACCGTCAGCGTCCACCTGACCCGGGTCATGGCCAAACTGGGCGCCGCCAGCAGAGCCGAGGCAGTCAGTGCCGCGTACACGCAAGGGATTCTCGCCCCTAGCCAAGCGGAAACGTAACCTCGCGGCCGCGTACCCAGGCCAGGCTTCCGTGGTCTCATACGTCGCGCTCGCTGAATCCCTAGGCATGCCACTACTTACCGGCGAACCAGACTCGCCATGGCGAGCGGGCACTCCGCTGACGTCCAGATCTCCCCATTGGCTCCCCCGTAGCTGTGCAATGGGCCAGCACCCGGCACGGTCCTTCGAGGCCCCGCGACCGACCGTGACGACAGCCGATTTGCCGCGCCGCCCGACCGCGCTGCTGAGAAGTGCAATGGCACAACCACCGTTGGCGGCGGCGCTACGATCGCCGGGTGCAAGATCTCGCGCCCGATATCGTTCGGCAACGCTTGCTGATCGAGGGTTACTTCACGACCGATGTCGACGAAGTCGCCATCGAGCGCTACTTCGACGGTCTCACGTCGGCGCTTGACTTGCGGGTGTACGGCTCGCCCACGATCTTTGCCCCTGGCGGGCTGGGTCGCGACGAGAACCAGGGTTACGACGCGTTTGTCCCGCTCATCGACTCCGGTATCTCGCTCTACGTGTGGTCCCAGCCGCGCTTCCTGTCCGCTGTGGTCTTTACCTGTAAGCGCTTCGACGCGGATCGCGCGGTCGAGTTCACGCGAGACTTCTTTGCGATGAGCGAGGTGGCGAGCCAGCAGTTCTGATCCCGCCTCGAGCCTGCAGAAGGGAGCCAGACCGGATGTCGGATTCGACGGGACGAGGCGCGTGGCCGTGGCCCGATTCGCTCGACGCCGTCATCGCCGCTCCCGTCTCTCACCGCGTGCTGTTTGAGAGCGAGGAAACGCGGGTGCTCGAGGTGACCATCGGCGCGGGCGAACGGGAGCCGGAGCACACACACGCACTGCCGAGCGTGATGATCATCCATGAGCCCGCGCGGATCCGTTATTACACCGCCGGAACCCTGACCTTCACGTTGCCGGCCCAGCCGGCAGGCGCCGAATCCGGTCCGCGGGTCGCCTGGCTGGACCCTGAGGGACCGCACTCGGTGGAGAACATCGACGACCACGTCTACCGGGCATTCCGGATCGAATTCAAGCAGCTCTGAGCCAGTACTGGTCCTGACGCCCCCCGGCGAGCTGATCACTGTGGCGAGCCTGTCGACGCCGGCGACTCAGCTCTCCGACGTCGGCGGCAGCATTGTGCAGTGATCGCCGAGGGCGGAAATGTCACACGGTCGCGGCGCTCAGCCGGACACTGGAGACGTTGGCAGAGCGGCCGTGCGAACGCGATCTAGAACTTCGAGGGTGCGTACCGCGTCCCATGGATCGACCGGCATCGGCGTACCGGCGGTCAAGGCTGAGGCCAGCGCGGCATAAAAGAGGTCCCAGTTGCCGCGCTCGGAGGGAATCGGCCGTACGTCGTCTCCCCGGTGCAGCCGCCCCCACCGCTCTGGCGGCTCGACGCCGTACATCGGATCACCAGGTCCGCGCCCCGTGCGCAGCATGTCCTCCTGACCATCCAGCAGCTCGACCACGTAAGCACCGCGCATCCCAAGCACTCGCATACGAGGTCCTGGCGCACCAGCAAGTGCAGTCATCGAGAGGTGGCTGCGTACGCCGGATTCGTGCTGCAG
>JBKPTD010000083.1:0-6198 GCA_046735375.1 Actinomycetota bacterium
GCCGCCACCGTGCCGATGCTGGATGTACGGTGGTTCTTCTCGACCGGCAGCGGAACGGCGTTCGTGACGGCATCGCCGTCGGTGGTGGAAGGTGTGGTGTACATCGGCGCCTGGAACGGCACGATGTACGCGCTCGACGCCTTCTCGGGTCAGCCGCTGTGGACGTTCAACATCAACGATCCGAATCCGGAGGATCGGGGTGGCTTTCCCGGGATCCAGGCTTCCGCGACGGTCGTCGATGGCGTGGTCTACTTCGGGGCCGCCGACGCGAACGTGTACGCGCTCGACGCGCTCACGGGGGCGTTCAAGTGGAAACACTCCGTCGGGGACCCGGACCCGACCGTCGAGGGCGCACACGTCTGGTCGTCGCCCGCCGTCTTCAACGGCAAGGTTTACGTCGGGAAGTCATCGCATCGCGATGCCCCCTGCGTCCGGGGGGCCATCATCGCGTTGGATGCCGCGACGGGGGCTGAGGTCTGGCGATTCGACCCGCTCCCCGAGCGCATCTGCGGGACCGATACGCAGAAGCCCTGCACGACCGACGCCGACTGCTCGGGCAGCAGCTGTGTGCCCTTCCTGGTGTGTCGATCCGGCTCCGGAGAGCAGACGCAGAGCCTGCTCTGCGCCTCGGACGCCGACTGCACGGCCCCGGCGACGTGTCAGCCGCCTTTGGGCGGCGGCCTGACGTCATCCGCAGCGATCGACGCCGGGAGGGGCGCGCTGTACGCTGACTTCGGTGACTGCGTCGGCTCAGGCAACACCGGCTTCTCGAATTCGCTGGTTGCACTCGATGCCGAGACGGGCGCGCTCCGGTGGGCTTTCTCGCCGATCCCGAGCGGGAATCTCGGGGACCTCGACTTCATTTCATCGCCCAACCTGTTCACCGCGTCCATCGGCACGACGCCCACGCCCCTGGTCGGGGTCGGGAGCAAGAACGGCGTCTACTACGCCGTCGAGCAGGACACCGGCGCCCTCGTCTGGCAGCAAGCGGTGGTGCCGGGAGGGGAGGCCGGCGGATTCAGCGGGTCGACGGGGGTCGCGTCTGGGAAGATATACGCCGGCACCTTCACCGGGCCTCCCTTCATCTTCGCCCTCGACGACACGAACGGCGCCGTCGCCTGGCAGTGTCCGAATACGGTGTGCAACACGTCCAGCTTCGGGCCCGCTGGGATCGCGGCCGGGGTGGTCTTCGTGGGCGACAACGCAAACCAGCTCCGGGCCTTCGATGCCGCGACGGGTGCGCTGCTCCGAACACTCGACCTCGGAGGTGCCATCTCCTCGGGCCCGGCGGTCGTGAACGACATGGTGTACGTCGGCGCGGGGACGGGCGGCCTCTCATTGCTAGGAATCACGCAGCAGCAGCAGCAGGGGGTGTACGGCCTCGCGCTCCAGCGCCAGGGAGCGACGACGACGACCACCACGCCCGGCGCCACCACCACGACCACCCTCGGTACCGGTACCGGAGCACATACCGTCATGGTCGGCGACGGCGGTGCGCTGGTGTACACGCCCGCGAATCTCACCATCCAGGTCGGTGACACGGTGCGCTGGGTGTGGGGGAGCTCCGGTCATAGCGTCGTGAGCGGGACCAACGGGAACGCGGACAACCAGTTCTGCTCGCCGTCCAACACGGGGTGTGACAATCCTCCGCTGTCGAGCAAGGGGGCGACCTACGAGCACACCTTCACGCAAGCGGGTACGTTCCCGTACTACTGCTCGGTGCACTTCACGCTCGGCATGACCGGCACCATCACGGTGCAGTAGGGGGCCGTAGTCGCACCCCCGTGGGAAGTTTGCGTAACGCTCGAGTTCTCGATGCACAACCGCCGCTCGACGGGCCATCCGAGCTGGGCCGGCCGGTATAGTGCACGAGCGATCGCGGTTCGCCGCACAACTAACTGTCTCGAAGGGAGAAATATGACACAGCGACCATTAGATGAAGCGAAGACCAAGCGCGCAGGAAGCACCATCGCTTGGCTTTCCATACTGGCGATCGTGGGTCTCACGACCCTTCCCGCGCACGCCAAAACCATACCGGGGGACCAACCACCGCCGCCCTGCCACCCCAACCCGCAAGCAAAACAAGACATGAAGACGGTGGCCAAACGGGGTGACATCCAAAACCTGCCGGCCGCGCTCCAAGACCGCCTCGTTCAACTTGCCGGACGACCCCATAGCGTGTTGCCCCTGCAGGTGTTCAACGAGGCCGATCCGTCGAGCCAGCTGTTCCAATACTATCTCCTGGATACGACCGGGTTCGAACCGAACGTGTTCACAACGCTAATCCCGGGAGTCAACGATATGGTAGAGTTGTCAGTAACCGGGGGCAATTGTGGACAGCCGACGATCGGCGCGGTCCGTGTCGTCCTCGAGCCGAAGCCTGGCCTGCCCACCGATCCCAACGATCCGAACGCCTTCATCGATGTCTTCACCGACATCGATCCGCTGTTCGTCATCAACAACGAGAGCGGCTGGTACGAGGGGTGGATGATCCACGACCTGACTGTACCGAACATCGCCCCGCCGCGGTCGAACGGCACGGGTGCGGCGACGTTCGGCACGATCACGGCAGCCGACGCGGCCGCGTTGGCGGCCATGGGTACAGGGAACAACGTTCCGGGGAATGTCTTCACGATGGATGGCCAGGCCGTGCACCTCCCGAGTGTGTCGGATCACTTTCCCGACATGCAGACGAACGTCGTGCCCCTTCAGGTGAGTATGGGCGCATACAACAGCATGCAGCAGAGTGACGTGCACGCATACTGGGAGTTCAACTACCAGGGAACGAACTGGATCCATCCCCTCTATGAGCTCCCCTTCACGGGCGGGTTCCCGGATGACTTTGGGCAGCCGCCTGACACGTTCGAGGACGGCGAGATCGGCTTGCTACAGTCGATCGTGCCCGGCTCGGGACCGCGCGGCATCAAAAACATGGCTAATGTGGTCGGCGACAATCCGAACCTGCCGAGAGACCCCGACAAGTTCGATAGCGACACCAATGATGCCCAGCGGGAGTTCCGGCAGCGGGGTATTCCAAGCGGCCTGGCCAACGAGGTCTTTCTGGATGTCTACGAGAGACCGGCGTCGTTCGAACCGGACGTTAAGAACCTGGAGACCCGGCTGTTCGATGCGTACGCGGCCGAGGTCGCCCGAGTGGACCAGAACGGCGACGGCATCATCTCGGCCGTCGAAGGCGACATCGACACGGCATCGGACGGCTTCCAGGACAACACCCGCTTGTTCCTCCCGGCGACTGCATTCAACCGCTTCGCCGTGACGCGGGAGATCAACGATGGGTTGCTGGCGCCACGCTTCGCTCCCAGCCAGCGCGCCTGGATTCTGACCGGCACACGCGTCCCCGTGAGCCCCGCCGTCCCGGCCTCTACTGGCCGCGACGCTGACGACCGCTGAGGCACCGGCATACCGAAATGCGATTGTGAGGCGCCGACGCCCGCGGGCCGCCCGTCGATCGGGCGGGCGGCCCGTTCGGCCGGAGCTGAAGTCGTCTACCCCGAATCGTCTTAGTGAGAAGGATACCATGAAACGCTTCGTGATGATCGTCGTCCCGCTGCTGCTCTCGATCGGGACCGCCCGAGCGGAGTGCACCGATCCCGCCGCGCTTGCGTCGTCGCGGGCGGCTGCGGATCTGCAGTGTCCCTGTACGACGGCCGGCGGTCACGGGCGGTACATCCACTGCGTCGCGCGGATTGCGAACGAGGCGGCGAAGAGCGGCTTGGATTCATCCGGAAAGGCCCGGGTGTCGACATGTCGGCAATCGCCGACATGTCTGCGTCGTCGTTCGCCATCGCGAGCGGGGCTCGAGGCGCGAGCCTCGATGTGACGGGGCCCTCGGCGTTCGCCCCCGTCGCGTGGGCGCCGCTGTCCGAGCGAGACGACGGGTACGTCAACGCAGTTACCAACCATGAGAGGAGTCGAATCATGAACAAGCTAGCGAAGAGGATCGCTCTGCTGGGTGTCATCAGCCCTGCACTCTTTGCCGTCGGCGCGATGGCCCAGCCGATTCAGCTGCATTCCACCCTGGCGGGGAATAACCCGAATATCGTGATCGGAGGAGTGGAGAGCGCAGGCTCGCCCTGGACGGTCAAAAGCGGTTTTGCGTCTCTGGACGCGAGCGGGAAGCTGCACGTGAAGGTTCGCGACTTGATCCTCCCGTCCACCGGAGATGCGGGTCCGGTGACCATGTAGCAGTCCGTTTCCGCGTCTGGACGCCGGCACCGCTTCCGTCCACGCGACCCTGTTCGGCGGATCCTGGGCGACGCGCTTCCAGTGCGGCCGCTGTGTGGTGGTTATGAGACGGATCCTGGTAGTTGCAGTTTTGGTGATGACGGCGAGTTCGGCGTTCGCCGCTGGGACTCCGAACGGCGCCGAGATCGAGAGCCTCACCGGGGCCCAGGGCAAGCTCGATGAGAAGGAGGGCGCCTTCAAGGTCTCGGTGCCGCGCAGCGACCTGGAGGTCCACGCGGCCGGCGTGCATCTGACGCCTCCGATGGGCTCACGACCTGGGCGGCATTCACGCGCGCGGGCGCGCACACGATGGTCATGGGCGACCTCTGTTTGACGGAGGACCAGGTGAATCCGGTCATGAGCGTCGCGCTCGACAATGGCCTGGAGGTGACGGCTCTCCACAATCACTTCTTTTGGGACACGCCGAAGGTCATGTTCATGCACATCGGCGGCCTGGGCGACGAGGCCAAGTTTGCGACGGCCGTCGGCAAAGTGTTCGCGAAGATCAAAGAGACCGCGAGCGCAAAACCAGCGCTGCCGACCAGCCCGATCGAGCCGGCCAAGACCACACTCGATCCCGCCAAGATCGAGAACGTGCTCGGCGCGAAGGGCGAGCTTGCTTCTGGGGTCTACAAGGTGACCATCGGGCGCACCGCCAAGATGGACGGACAGGCCGTCGGCCAAACGATGGGCGTCAACACCTGGGCCGCCTTCGCCGGCTCCGACGAGCGCGCCATCGTCGACGGTGATTTCGCGATGCTCGAGTCCGAGCTGCAGGGCGTGCTAAAGGCGCTGCGCGGCGCGAACATCAACGTCGTCGCCATTCACCAGCACATGACCCACGAGCAGCCGGCATCATGTTCCTTCACTTCTGGGGAAAGGGGCCTGCGGAGGAGCTGGCGCGCGGGATCAAGGCGGCGAGAGCAACGCAGCAAGAGTAGGGCTGCTCCGCCAACGGCCGGCCATCACCGGTCGGTTCGGCTCGGTCGCGACGCTCCGGAAGGTGCGGCCGCAGGGAGGCTGAAGGAGAAGGTTGCGCCTGGCCCCTGATTCGCTTCCGCCCACAGCCGGCCGCCATGGGCGTCGATGATCGAGCGGCTGATCCCCAGGCCCATGCCCATGCCGTGCGGCTTGGTCGTGTAGAACGCCTCGAAGAGCCGCTCCAGCTGTCCGGATTCTAGGCCGATGCCGAGGTCCTGCACGCTGATCCGGACCGCCGGACTGCCGTCCTGGCTATCCGGGCGGCCACGAATCTCCAGCAGACGCTCGTTCTCCGCCACGGTACTCATCGCGTCCATGCCGTTCACGAGCAGGTTCAGCAACACCTGCTGCAGCTGCACGCGGTCGCCGAGCACGACGGGCAGGTCGCCGGCGACGTGGGTGCGAATCGCTACGCCGCGGGCGACCGACTCGGCCGAGGCCAGGGCCACGACGTCGTCCACGACGTCCACGAGCCGAAGCGGCACGCGCTCCGGCGGCGACCGCTTCGCCAGCCCACGCACGCGCTCGATGATGGCGCTCCCGCGCTCGCCGTCGCTCACGATGTCGGCCAAGGCTTCCCGCACTTCGTCCACGTCGTGGCTCCCGCCCGGGAGCAAGCCGAGACACGCGTTGGCGTTGTTGACGATGGCGGCCAGCGGCTGGTTCAGCTCGTGGGCAAGGGAGGCGGTCACCTCCCCCAGCGTCGTCACGCGTGACACGTGCGCGAGTGCCGCCTGCGCCTCGTGCAACGCTTCCGAGGCGAGCACATGCTCGGTGAGATCATGGCCGATCACGAGCGCGGCCTCCACCCGCTCCGAGTGCGGCCGCAGCGGCGAGCAGGTCACCGCCATGTACCGCCGCCCGAGAGCAACCGCGAACCATCCTGCGTAGCTGACTTCTTCTCCGTCGAAGCACAGGTCCAGGCGCGGCTTGGCAATCTGCTCGAAGACGTCTCCCCCCATGAGATCCGCG
>JBKPTD010000084.1:0-31524 GCA_046735375.1 Actinomycetota bacterium
TTACGACGTCACCGAGGGCGATCACGACGTGCTCGACCAGTGGGAGGGCACCGATATGGATCTCTACCGCAAGATCCGAGTGCGGGTGCATACCCTCGAAGGCGACATCCTTGCCTGGGCGTACGTGCTCGACGCATACGAAGGCGGGCTGCCTTCGGCGCGCTACCTCGCATTGATCGCCAATGCCGCGGAGAAGGCGGGAGCCCCCGACGACTACATCCGCGACCTGCGGGCTCGACCCTGCCGTTCGGTCGGCTGACTGCGCGAAGGGTGAGCCCGCAGGCTATGGTCCGGTCCATGGGCTATGAACAGCGCGAGGACCCCTATGCGAGTGCGCGGATAGCCGGCGAAGCATTGCAGGAGCGCACGGGCGGGCAGCCCTATGACGTCGCCCTGGTGATGGGGTCGGGGTGGGTCCCCGCGGCGGACATCCTTGGTACCGCCGACCATGAAATCAAGACGACCGAGCTACCAGGCTTTCCACCGGCGGCCGTCGCGGGGCATGCCGGTGCGATCAGGTCGATCCCGGTCGCCGGCCACCGAGCACTGGTGTTCCTCGGCCGCACTCACCTGTACGAGGGGCATGGCGTCGCCTCGGTCGTCCACGGGGTGCGGACCGCGCTCGCCGCCGGCTGCCGCACGGTCGTCCTGACCAACGCGGCGGGTGGGCTACGGCCCGGAATTGAGATCGGCCAGCCTGTCTTGATCAGCGATCACCTTAATCTGACCGGCAAGTCACCCATCGTCGGCGCGAATTTTGTCGACCTCACCGACCTATACAGCACGCGGCTGCGGACTCTCGCCCGTGGGATCGATCCGTCCTTGATCGAGGGCGTGTACGCGTGCCTGCCTGGGCCGCACTACGAAACCCCCGCCGAGATCCGCATGCTCGGCATCCTCGGCGCCGACCTCGTCGGCATGTCCACGGTGTTGGAGGCGATCGCGGCGAGGGAGGGCGGCGCCGAGGTACTGGGGCTCTCGCTGGTCACCAACCTCGCCGCGGGTATCAGTGAGGAGCCCCTCGATCATGCAGAGGTTCTGGCAGCCGGCAAGGCGGCGGCCGAGCGGATGGGGCACCTGCTCCGAGCGGTGATCGAGCGCGCGTGAGCCGGTCAGCGCGAAGCCATAGCAAGAGGATTGGGGTGATGGTGCCGTGTCGAGCGCTCCAGAACTAATTCGGACCGCGACCGCGTGGCTCGCCGACGACCCGGATCCGGAGACCCGAGCCGAGCTGTCCTCGCTGCTCGAGGCCGGCGATATCGCCGCGATCGCAGACCGTTTCGGCGGGCACCTCGAGTTCGGGACGGCAGGTCTGCGCGGGGCGCTCGGTGCAGGAACGAATCGAATGAACCGGGCCGTCGTTCGGCGTGCCGCCGCTGGGCTGGCTGCTTATCTGCGGGTTCATGGCAGCTCCGCAGACCCTGCCGCGGGCCAACCAGGAGGGGCCGTCGATCCCAGCACGTTGGCGGTCGTCATCGGGTTCGACGCGCGGCACAAGTCCGACCTGTTCGCCAGGGATACGGCGGCGGTCGTCACTGGCGCCGGCCTGCGCGCCATGGTCCTGCCGAGACCCTTGCCCACGCCCGTCCTGGCGTACGCGATCCGCCACCTCGGAGCGGACGCGGGCGTGATGGTGACGGCCTCGCACAACCCGCCACAGGACAACGGTTACAAGGTCTATCTCGGCGATGGTTCGCAGATCGCGCCGCCGGCCGATACGGAGATCTCGGCAGCGATCGACGCGGTCGGCCCGCTGAGCAACCTGCCGCTCGGCGACGACTGGGAGACCCTGGACGACGAGGTCCTCGAGTCCTATATCTCGAGGGCGTCCGGTGTCGTGGCTGCCGGCGGCCCACGCGAGCTGCGCGTCGTCTACACCCCTCTGCACGGAACTGGATGGGATGTGGTCCACGCCGCCTTCGCCCAGGCCGGCTTCGCTGAGCCGGTTGCCGTGAAGGAGCAGGCGAAGCCCGATCCGGATTTCCCCACCGTCGCATTCCCCAATCCGGAGGAGCCGGGCGCGATGGACCTGGCGTTCGCTCTGGCCGAGAGAACGGGCGCCGATCTCGTTATCGCCAACGACCCCGACGCCGACCGGTGTGCGGTCGGGGTGCCGGGCGCCGCCGGAGGTGGCGGGGGATGGCGCATGCTGCGCGGCGATGAGGTGGGCGCGCTCATCGCGACGCACCTCGTGCGCACCCGGCCCGGGCTGACCGGAACCTTCGCCACCACGATCGTGTCGTCCTCGCTGCTGGGCAAGATCGCAGCCGCCCACCGGTTGGCGTACGCCGAGACGCTCACCGGCTTCAAGTGGCTCTCCCGCATACCGGGTCTCGTGTACGGCTACGAGGAGGCACTCGGCTATTGCGTCGATCCGGCAGCGGTCATGGACAAGGACGGCATCAGCGCCGCTCTGCTGGTGTGCGAGCTGGCGGCGACACTCAAGGCCGCCGGCCACACCCTCACGGACCTACTCGACGAGATCGCGCGCGAATACGACCTGCACGAAACCCGACAGTTGTCCCTCCGGGTGTCCGACTTGAGCGAGATCGACAAAGCGCTCGCCCGGCTCAGAGCGTCTCCACCAACGGCGCTCGGCGGCCGCGCCGTGATGTCGGCCGACGATCTCTCCACCAGGGTCGACGGGCTGCCGCCCGCGGAGGGCATGCGGTATCGCCTCGATGGCGGCGCCCGGGTCGTCGTCAGGCCGAGCGGCACTGAGCCGAAGCTGAAGTGCTACCTAGAGGTGGTGGAACCGGTTCCCGATGGCGATGTCGACACGGCACGTGCCCGCGCCGGGGGCACGCTCGGGCTTATCCAGGCAGACCTTGCTGTGGCCACCGGCACCGCCTGACCCGCCCGCCGCGCTGCGCTCACGCTCGGCCGAGATCCTTTAGACAGCGCACAATGCGTGCCAAATGAAGGGAAACAGTGATGTTCGTCGACTGGCCGCTGGAGAAATTGCGGGCGTACAGACCCGAGCGCTACGAACCGGCTGACTTCGACGAATTCTGGGCAACGACGCTCAAGGAGGCACGGGCTTCGGGGAGCACCGCGAGATTCGTTCCCTACGACGCCGGGTTCTCGACCGTCGATGTCTACGACGTCACCCTGCCCGGTTTCGCCGGCCAGCCCGTGCGCGGCTGGTTCTACCTGCCGCGGGGGCGGGAGGGACGCCTGCCGTGTGTTGTCCAGTACCTCGGCTACAGCAATGGCCGGGGGTTTCCAGTCGAGTGGCTCGATTGGAGCGCGGCCGGCTATGCCCATCTCGTGATGGATACCCGCGGGCAAGGCAGCGATGGGAACCGGATTGGCCAGACACCCGATCCCGATCCGATCGGGGTACCGCAGGCACCGGGGTTCGTCACCCGCGGGATCAACGATCCGTACTCCTACTACTACCGGCGTGTCTTCACCGACGCGGTCCGAGCGGTCGACGCGGTCCAAGGCCACACGAGCGTGGACCCCGATCGGGTTGCCGTCACCGGTGCAAGTCAGGGTGGAGGGATCTCCCTGGCGGTCGCGGGGCTGGTCGACGGCCTCACCGCGGTCCTGCCAGAGGTGCCGTTCCTCTGTCATTACCGGCGGGCAACCGAAATCACCGACGACGGCCCATACACCGAGTTGGTCCAATACCTCCGCGCCCATCGCGACCAGGTGGACCAGGTCTTCACGACACTCGGCTATTTCGACGGGGTGAACTTCGCCGCCCGAGCGAAAGCGCCCGCGGTGTTCTCGGTCGGGCTGATGGACGCCGTCTGCCCGCCTTCCACGGTCTTCGCGGCGTACAACCACTATGCGGGAGCCAAGGAGATCGACGTCTGGCCGTACAACGGCCACGAGGGCGGGGCCGCCTTTCAGCGCGTTCGTCACATGCGCTTCCTCGCCGGGCTCAACGAGACCGGCGAGCGGGAGGGCTCCCTTAGCGAAGGAACAGCGCCACCACAAACGCGATAGCGCTGGTGGCAATGGCGGCTACGTAGGGCCAGGACCAGCTGATCTCGACTCGATCGTCGGCGGAACTGTTCCGCCGGCGCTGAGTGAGCATCAGGCTGAGCTCGTCGAGTATCTGCCGCGCGAAGGGCTGGTGACCGCTCTTGACCGCATACTCGCCCGCCGACGGGCCCATACGGGCGGAGACATCGGCCCGTTCTCGCTGTCTGAGCAAACCAGCGCTGCGGCTCCTGGCCGTCACCGGCACCGCCCAGGCATGGTAGGTGTCCTCGGCGGTCAGCACGTCGAGTTGGTAACGCAACCGCAAGTCATGGATGGACGCCCACGGCACGGCGATATCACGCAGCGGGTTCTTGACGACCAGCCGCCGCGGCTCGGCGACGACCGCGGGCCGGATGGCAGCGATGTACACGACCAATGAGCCAAGGACCAGGCCAGCACCAAGCGCCCACGCGTCGGCACCCGATCCACGACGGATCGTGTCGAACAGCAGGAAGGCCGCCAGGACCAGCACGGCGACGCCGGTCACGACCGACACCATCGGCCGGTAGACCACCCGGGAGAACTCTTCGGTCTGGGACACCCATCTATTCTCCCCGATCGCGGAACCAACCAGCCTCGGGCGACCGAACCCAGCGGTTGGAGCAGGCTCTATCCTCGAAAGAGTGACGACTACGGCAATGCTGCCATCGGACCGCGTCGCCGAGATCACGTCCTCCGACGCCTCGCTCCGACGGTTTCTGCACGGACTGACCGGCGTCGACCAGGTCGGCGCGGACGAGCGGGCGGCAAGGCTCTCGGCGCGGTCGATCAAAACCACCGCCAAGCAGTGGGCGATCGACCTCGCGATCCGGATGATCGACCTGACAACGCTTGAAGGCGAGGACACGCCGGGCAAGATCCGCGCCTTGTGCGCGAAGGCCCGGCGCCCGGATCCATCGGACCCGACAGCCCCGCCGGTGGCTGCCGTCTGTATCTACCCGGATCTGCTTCCCGTGGCCAAGCATGCGCTGACCGGCTCATCGGTGAAGCTCGTCTCCGTCGCGACGGGCTTTCCGAGCGGGCGGGCGTCGCTGGCGGTGAAGCTCCAGGACACAAAGGACGCCGTGGCCGCGGGTGCCGACGAGGTCGACATGGTCATTGATCGTGGCGCCTTCCTGGCCGGCGGCTACATGGAGGTGTTCGACGAGATCGTGGCCGTCAAGGATGCCTGCGGACCAGCGCACCTGAAGGTGATCCTGGAGACCGGTGAGCTGGCCACCTATGACAACGTTCGGCGGGCGTCCTGGCTCGCGATGCTCGCGGGGGCCGACTTCATCAAGACCTCGACCGGCAAGATCCAGCCGGCGGCGACACTCCCGGTGACGCTCGTCATGCTCGAGGCGGTCCGTGACTTCCGTGATCTCACCGGCCGCCAGGTTGGTGTGAAACCCGCCGGCGGAATCCGTACGAGCAAGGACGCCATCCGCTACCTCGTGCTGGTCAACGAGACCGTTGGCGACGACTGGCTGAGTCCCGACTGGTTCCGCATCGGGGCCTCCAGCCTCCTCAACGACCTGCTCATGCAACGGCAGCGGATGATCAGCGGTCGCTATGCCGGTCCCGACTACTTCACGCTGGACTGAACGAAGGGGATCGTTACTTGCGCCCATCCCAGCAATATTCGGTGCGGTACCGACGAGTCACACTCCGGACAGATGGATCTGTTGGGTCACCGAGGTCCTTTGCGCGGCCAGTGCAAACCGACGTACGGATCGGGTTTGGCGGTAGCCCAGCCATCAAGCAGCTGTGCAAGGTGCTCGATCATTCCGCGCTGACGTAAGCGGGACTTCAGCACGCAGACGTGTCTCATCCGATCTTGTGGACGGGGTCCTCGCCGCGAGAGGCTTCCCCGTACAACAACAGATCCTCCACCCACGCTTGATGAGCATTGGCACGTGGTCGAAGATGGCACCGGATGTCTGCGGCCGTCGCTGACCAACCAAGGAGGTCCAGATGCGCCGGCTCGCCGTTGTGCTCATCGTTCTACTCTCGGCTGGTGTCTGCCCGGCCGAAAGCTTCGCCTCTGCGGGCTTGATGGCCTACCAGGCGGCGGCCAAGCCTATGCCAGGGGATTTCAATGGTGACGGTCTCGCCGACTTAGCCGTCGGTGTGCCAGGTGAGGACGTGGGCGCGGTGGCCGACGCCGGCGCGGTGAACGTGCTGTATCGCGGGACGACACCGGGATCACCCGGCGGATGGTCGGGCGTGGGGAGCCAACTGTTTACTCAAAACAGTGCCGGCGGACATGCCGAGGCCGGGGATGGGTTCGGCCGTGTAGTCGCGGTGGGGGACTTCAACGGTGACACTTTCGGTGACCTGGCCATCGGCGCGCCTGGGGAGAACGTCGGGTCGGTACGCGACGCCGGCGCGGTGAACGTGCTCTACGGGTCGGCGAGCGGACTGTCCAGCGTCGGCGCCCAGCAGGTCACCCAGAACAGCCCAGGCGTCGCCAGTAGCGCCGAGCTTGGCGATGTCTTCGGCACCGCACTCGCCGCTGGCGATTTCGACGGCGACGGTTTCGCTGACCTGGCTGTGGGAGTGCCATTGGAGGCCGGTGTCGTCCGCACAGGTGCCGTCAACGTGTTGTATGGCTCCGCTGCCGGGCTGTCCGGTGCAGGCAGCCAGCTGTTCACCCAAAACAGCCCGGGCGTGGTGGACAGCTCCGAGGCCGGCGACAGGTTCGGCCAGGCCCTCGCGGCCGACGACTTCAACGGCGACACTTTCGATGAACTGGCGATCGGTACCCCTAATGAGGACCTTGGACTGGTGCACAATGCGGGCGCGGTGACCGTGCTGCTAGGCGAGGCCGGTGGCCTGACCGGCGCCGCCAGCGCGCAGTTCACCCAGGACACCCCGGGCGTTGGCGGTACTGCTGAGGAGGGCGATTCCTTCGGGTTGGCACTCGCCGCCGGCGCCACAGTCTCCGACGGAGCTCCCCTACCTGCCGAGCTGGCGATCGGTGCCCCCTTTGAGGACGTGTTCACCGCGGCGAACGCCGGCGCAGTGACCCTGTTGTTTGGCAACGTCGGTGGGCTGGAAGGCCCGGGAAGCCAGACGTATACCCAGAACAACATTGGGGCCGGTACCGGCGCCGAGGCAGGGGACCTGTTTGGGTATGCGCTGGCGATCGGGGACTACAACGACGGCTTCGGTGAGGAGATCGAGTTTGGCGATGTAGACCTGGCGATCGGCGTTCCGGGCGAGGACGTGTTCGCGTTGCGCGACGCCGGCGTGGTCAATGTCGTGTACGACGACTGGCCATTCTTCCCTGAGGTAACCCCGCGTACGGCGCAATTCACACAGGCCGGTCCCGGTGCGGGTCCCGAGGCCGGCGACCGGTACGGCTTCGCGCTCACCTCCAGCGGAGGTGGTCCCCTCCCGGGGTTCCTCGCCAATGTGGCCGTCGGCGCTCCGGGCGAGGACGTGAGGACCGCGGCCGGCCGGATGGCCGGAGTCGGCACGGTCAGTGTCTTGGTCGGAACGGCCTCATTTGAGGGGCAGGGCGGTGGCCTAGTAAGCACGCCGGGGCTGCTCTACCAGAACACTCCCGGCGTAGGCAGCAGCGCCGAGCCGGGCGACTTGTTTGGCGACGCACTCGCCACTCGGGGCCTTTAGGCACGAACCGCCGGACGATCAGGAGAAGGCCGGATCATGCCGGTGGATTCTGACTGCCTTCAGTGTGTCCTCTCCGAGGTCGCCATCGGTGTCTACGCTGGTTGAGTGAGAACGCCTCAGAGCACGTTGGACCGATCATGACTGAGAGAACGGCAGAGACCACCGGACCGCGGCAGGGTGGCATCTTCGAGTACGCACCGGCGCCCGAGTCGCGGTCCATCGTCGACATCAGGTCGTCCTACGGACTTTTCATCGGCGGCGAATTCGTCGACAGTGTCGACGGCAGGCCGTTCAAGACGATCAGTCCGGCGACCGAGGAAGTGCTCGCCGAGGTCACCGAGGCGGGACCGCGGGACGTGGACCGAGCCGTCAACGCGGCCCGGGCTGCTTACACCGCCGACTGGACGCGCATGCGCGCGGCCGACCGTTCCAAGTACCTGTTCCGGATCGCGCGGATCATCCAAGAGCGCTCGCGCGAACTCGCCGTTCTGGAATCGCTCGACAACGGTAAGCCGATCCGCGAATCCCGCGACGTTGACATCCCGCTGGTGGCGGCGCACTTCTTCTACTACGCGGGCTGGGCGGACAAGCTCTCGTACGCGGGCTTCGGACCAAATCCACGGCCCCTTGGCGTCGCGGGGCAGGTCATCCCGTGGAACTTCCCCCTGCTGATGCTCGCCTGGAAGATCGCTCCGGCGCTGGCCTGCGGAAACACCGTGGTGTTGAAGCCGGCGGAGACGACGCCGCTGACCGCGCTGGCGTTTGCCGAGATCTGCCAGCAGGCCGACCTGCCACCCGGTGTCGTCAACATCGTGACTGGCGCCGGCGACACCGGGCGAGCCCTTGTCGAACATCAGGACGTCGACAAGGTCGCGTTCACCGGCTCCACCGAGGTCGGACGGCTGATCGCGCGCTCGGTAGCGGGCAGCGACAAGAAGGTGACGCTTGAGCTCGGCGGCAAGGCGGCGAACATCATCTTCGACGACGCAGCCATCGACCAGGCCGTGGAAGGGATCGTCAACGGCATCTTCTTCAATCAGGGTCACGTCTGCTGCGCCGGCTCTCGGCTGCTCGTCCAGGAATCGGTGTACGACGAGGTGCTCAGCTCGCTCAAGCGACGTCTGGCCACGCTGCGCGTAGGCGACCCGCTCGACAAGAACACCGATATCGGCGCCATCAACTCCGCGGAACAGCTCGACCGAATCAGGAAGCTCTCCGAAATCGGCGAGGAAGAAGGGGCGGAGCGGTGGTCGCCACCCTGCGAGCTACCGGACCGCGGCTTTTGGTTCGCCCCGACGATCTTCACAGGGGTCTCGCAGGCGCACCGGATCGCCCGCGAGGAGATTTTCGGTCCGGTGCTGTCCGTCCTCACCTTCCGCACTCCCGACGAGGCTGTCGAGAAGGCGAATAACACGCCGTACGGCCTGTCGGCCGGGGTCTGGACGGAGAAGGGCTCGCGGATCCTGTCGATCGCGCAGCGTCTGCGCGCCGGCGTGGTGTGGGCCAATACCTTCAACAAGTTCGACCCGTCCTCGCCGTTCGGCGGGTACAAGGAGTCGGGGTACGGCCGCGAGGGCGGTCGCCACGGCCTGGAGGCATACCTCGATGTCTGACTCGAAGAACCGCCAACGTAGCGTTCCCGCCCGCTCGTCCCGCGCGAGCGCTAGGGAGACGACTGGTCCCGGCTCAGGCGATCGTCCGGCCGGGCGGGTGGCCGTACGCAAGACATACAAGCTCTTCGTCGGCGGGAAGTTCCCGCGTAGCGAGTCAGGCAGGTCCTATGTCGTGACCGACAGCAAGGGCGGTTTCCTCGCCAACGCCGCGCTGGCCTCACGCAAGGACGCGAGGGATGCCGTCCTTGCCGCGCGCAAGGCGCTGCCCGGCTGGTCCGGCGCGACTGCGTACAACCGTGGGCAGGTTCTCTATCGGATCGCCGAGATGCTCGAAGGTCGGCGTGATCAGTTCGTCGCGGAAGTTGCCGCCGGCGAGGGCATTTCCGCCGCGCGAGCCGGGGCGTCTGTGGATGCGGCGATCGACCGCTGGGTTTGGTACGCGGGGTGGTCCGACAAGATCGCACAGGTTCATGGGTCGTCGAACCCGGTCGCCGGGCCCTTCTTCAACTTCTCGGTGCCAGAGCCGACAGGCGTTGTCGCGGTGATCGTCCCGCAGCAGTCCTCCCTGCTCGGACTGGTGTCCGTGGTGGCGCCGGTGGTCGTGACCGGGAACACGGCCGTCGTCTTGGCTAGCGAGCAGCGGCCACTGCCGGCGATCACCCTGGCGGAGGTGCTGGCGACGTCCGACCTTCCTGGCGGGGTTATCAATCTCCTGACCGGGCGAGCGGCCGAGGTCGCGCCGTGGCTGGCGAGCCACATGGACGTGAACGCCATCGACCTGACCGGCGTACCCGCCGACCTCGCCGTCGAACTGGAGCGTCAAGCGGCAGACAATCTCAAGCGGGTCGTCCGCCCACATGCTGGCGAGCGACCCTGGACCGACGAGCCCGGCCTCGACCGGATGCTCGACGTCCTCGAGACCAAGACCGTCTGGCACCCGGTTGGCGTTTAGCCAGCGCCGTTATCCAGCTGTCCCGAGAATGGCGCTTGCGGCACTCTGTCAGGTTGAAGCGGCCCTATCGGGATTCCACCGCTGTCAGACTGTCGGCGGCCGGCCTCCACCTCTCGAGGCGGTCCGGCAGAGGAGTCATAAGGTGAGCATCGCGGCGGCGACTTCGTCCGCCGCGGCGTCGCGCAGGGCACTGCCCATGTCGTCGAGCACGAGGAGCCGCGCATCGGGGATCTCGGCGGCGAGCACCTCGCCGTTCCGCACCGGGAAGAATGGGTCCGCGGCTCCGTGCACGACGAGTGTCGGCAGCGTGAGCTCGCCGAGGCGCTCACGCCACCGCGGCGTGCAATCGAGCCGGGCGAACACCATTCCGAGCTGATTCGCCTGGTGCACCGAGGGCTCGCTCGACGGTGTTCGGTCCCAGATCCGTGCCGCGATCGAGTGCGCCTGCTCCGGGTCATTGCCCAACGGCTCGGCGCCATCGGCGACGAACGCGGCGACAGCAGCTCGGTTGGTCCAGTCCGGCATCGGGCGCGAGAACACCGCGTCCATGGTCGCCGTGTCGTGGCCCGGCAGGTCGTCGTCGACCGGGCCGGGTGCGACCGGTCGAGTGCTCACCAGCGTCAGCGCCGAGAACGCGTTCGGATGGTCGAGCGCGGCGACCTGAGCCACCATCCCGCCGACCCCGACGCCGCCGAGATGAGCCCTCGCGGCACCGAGCGTGCCGACGAGCGCCGCCGCGTCGGCGGCGAGATCGCGCAGGTTGTACGCCGGCGCCTCTGGGTCGAGCGTCGTCGACGCGCCGCAGTCGCGTAGGTCATAGCGGACAACCCGCCGGCCGCCCGACGCGAGCCGCTTACACACCGAGTCTGGCCACGACAGCATCGTGGGCCCGCCAGCCAGCAACACCAGCGGATCGTCATCGCGGCCGAAGGTCTCGATGCCGAGCTCGACCCCGTTTGCCCGCGCGGTCGGCGAGGGGGCCTGCCGGTCCGTTGCACCGTCACTCATCACAAACTCCGTTCGATCCGGTGGCGCCCAGGAATTTGCATCCGCGCAGCCTGGATCGCCGTCCCGGGCCGTCTACCGTGGGGTGAGGAGGTAGCACATGACCACTCTGTACCGGCCCCACGAAGGTCGGGTAATAGCCGGCGTCTGCGCGGGTCTGGGCCGACGATTCGACGTCTCGCCGAACCTGTTCAGGTTCATCGCGATCCTGTTCCTGTTCTTGCCGGGCTCGTCGATTCTGGCGTACGCAATCCTCTGGATACTCATGCCGGACGAAGAGAAGGTCCGGCGGCCGCAAACGCCGCCGCCCCCCTCAGGTCCGCGTAGCGGGGCTTGATTACGTCGTTAATGAGCGCCAGCCGGGCGTCGAACGGGATGAACGCCGACTTCATCGCATTCACCGTGAACCACTGCATGTCAGCCAGCCCGTAGCCGAATGCAGAGACCAGTTGCTGGAACTCGTGCGACATCGACGTACCGCTCATCAGCCGGTTGTCCGTGTTCACCGTTACCCGGAAATAGAGCCGGCGCAGTAGCCCGATCGGGTGCTCGGCGACCGACCTGGCCGCGCCGGTCTGCACATTGGAGGTCGGGCACATCTCCAGCGGGATTCGTTTGTCCCTGACATAGGCCGCCAGGCGTCCGAGCTTCACCGGTCCGTTCACGTCCTCGCCAACGGTTATGTCATCGATGATCCGTACGCCGTGGCCGAGGCGATCGGCGCCGCACCATTGAATTGCCTGCCAAATCGAGGGGAGCCCGAACGCTTCGCCGGCGTGGATGGTGAAGTGGAAGTTCTCCCGCTTCACATACTCGAACGCGTCGAGGTGGCGGGTCGGCGGATAGCCAGCCTCCGCGCCCGCGATGTCGAACCCAACGACGCCGGCGTCTCTGAACCGTACTGACAGTTCGGCGATCTCCTGTGAGCGTGCAGCCGTACGCATCGCGGTCAGAAGACCGCAGACCCGAATCTGCCGACCAGCGGCCGCAGCTCGCCGCTCTCCCTCGGCAAAGCCGTCGAGTACGGCCGCCACCACCTCGTTGAGGGTCAATCCGCGATCCACATGGAGCTCCGGCGCGAAACGCACCTCGGCGTACACAACCCCGTCTTCGGCAAGATCCTCAGCGCACTCCGCCGCGACCCGTGCCAACGCGTCTGGCGTTTGCATGACACCGATCGTGTGGGCGAACGTTTCGAGATAGCGCTCCAGTGACCCCCCCGAGTCCGCGGCCCCAACAAACCATCGGGTGAGCGCGTCCACGTCAGTCGTCGGCAGGCCCCTGTAACCGGTCTCCGCGGCCAGTTCCACGATCGAGGCGGGCCGCAGGCCGCCGTCAAGGTGGTCGTGCAACAGCACCTTGGGAGCTTGCTTGATTTCTTCCGAGGTGGGCAGCGAGTTCATACCCGGCAACGCTAGCCCGGTTCGGCGCCTCAGGACGCTACGCTCACTCGCGGACCTCCGGTCGTGGTGGAGTGATTGGCCCTGCATACTGGCGCCTTGCCGGTCTTTGCGGACAGACTCTGCTCGTAAGGCAAGATCGGCCTCGATGAGGGGACAGTCCCCATGGCGCGCGACTACGACATCCCGATGCTGACGAAGAATGTCCGCGAGAGCCACGAACGCCTCGGGCGGACGCTGTCCACCGTGGACGAGGATGCCGTACGGAAGCGGTCGCTGCTGCCGGGATGGAGCCGTGCCCACGTGCTCGCGCACCTGGCCCGGAACGCCGAGGCTATGAGCCGCATGATGACCGGCGCCCTGCAGGGTGAGATCGTCGATCAGTACCCGGGCGGCAGCTCGGCCAGAGATGCCGACATCGAAGCCGGCGCCAAGGCGTCGGCCGCCGAGCTGGTGGAGGACGTTCGCAAGACGGCACAGGACCTCGATGAGACCACCGAGCGCATGACCACGGAGGCCTGGCAGCGGCCCGTACGCTTCCTCACCATCGGTGAGCAGCCCGCCGCGCGGACGATCTGGAGCCGGTGGCGAGAGGTGGAGATCCACCACAGCGACCTCGGCCTGATGTACAACCCCTCCGATTGGCCCGACGCGTTCGTCGAGGAGTATCTGCCGGGTGAGTTGCGCCGGCTGCCCGATCGTTTGCCGGTCGGCATGTCAGCCGTCTTGCGTGTCGACGGCTACGAAGGAACGTATGGGCCCGACGATGCTCCACCGATGACGTTCACCGGTCAGCCGTGGGCGCTCTATGCCTGGCTCATCGGCCGCGTCGACCAGGCAAACGCTGGACTGCGGGCGGAATTCAACGACACGCCGAGCGAGCTCCTGCACCTCCCGCTGTGGGCCTGAGGAGCGGCGCTCAGAGGCCGAACCTCCGCCGCCGAGCTGACCCGACCGGGTCCAACCCCGCCTAATTGAGTGCCTTCATTCCCCTCTGTGGGCCAGCTCATCGGAAAATGCCGGCAGGCAGATCGAGACGTACTCTGCTCCTTCGGGCTCAGGGGTTGAATAGCGGACGCGCTCACCGGCGCGCGCGAGGACTGCCTGTCCTTTCCGCACGTCGAGCATGCCGTCCGCATTCTCGACCCGCAGGCAGCCCTGCAAGACGACGGTAATCTCATCGAACTCGGGGACCTGGGAAGGTTCGTCCCAGCCGCCGGGCGAGAGCATGTGCGCGACGCTGACCTTTTCGGTGCCAGTGTTGATGCGACCGACGTACTCGTCGACCACTTTCCCCCCCGGCACCGGCATCCGCGTCGCAGATGGGATGAACTGAGGCATGCGGAAAAGCTACGCGACTCGCCTGAGAAACTACTGAACGGGCCAGCTTCCAGCTGAGGCTGCCCTCGCCGAGACGCTAGGCTCCGCTGACTCGGCTGATGATCAAACTGCTCGGGTGCGGCCGTTCCGCACCGATCGTGTACGCACCGGCCAGCGCCTCGGTCGCCCGTTCGAAGCGGTCCGGCTCGTCCGTATGGAGGGTGAGCAGCGGTTGGCCCGCTCGCACTAGATCACCCGGTTTGGCATGCATTTCGATGCCTGCGCCGGCCTGTACTGGATCCTCCTTGCGGGAGCGGCCAGCGCCGAGCCGCCAGGCAGCCACGCCGACCGCGTAGGCGTCGAGCCGCTGTAGCACCCCGTCAGACTCGGCGTTGATCACCTGGCTTTCGCGGGCGGCCGGCAGAGCCGCGTCTGGGTCGCCGCCCTGCGCCCGGATCATTCGCCGCCAGGTGTCCATGGCGGAGCCGTCTTTCAGCGCATCGGCTGGATCCTGGCGGTCGCTGAGCCCTGCTGCTGCGAGCATCTCGCGAGCAAGTGCGACCGTTAGCTCCACGACGTCGGAAGGCCCGCCCCCGGCCAGTACCTCGACCGATTCCCGCACCTCGAGCGCGTTGCCCGCGGTCAAGCCGATGGGCGTGTCCATAGCGGTGAGCAGCGCGACGGTCCTCACTCCAGCGGCAATGCCAAGTCCGACCATCGTCTCGGCCAGATGCCGGGCATCCTCCTCCGTCTTCATGAAGGCGCCGGAGCCAACCTTGACGTCGAGCACCAGCGCCCCGGTCCCCTCTGCGATCTTCTTGCTCATGATCGAGCTGGCGATGAGCGGGATGGATTCGACGGTGCCGGTCACGTCTCGCAACGCGTACAGCTTCCGATCGGCCGGCGCGAGACCCTCCCCAGCGGCACACACAACCGCGCCGACGTCCTGGAGGATCGCGAGCATCTCGTCGTTGGACAGGGACGCTCGCCAGCCCGGAATGGACTCGAGCTTGTCGAGCGTCCCCCCGGTGTGCCCGAGGCCCCGCCCCGACAGCTGCGGTACGGCCGCGCCGCAGGCGGCGACGGTCGGTGCAAGCGGCAAAGTGATCTTGTCGCCGACCCCACCGGTCGAATGCTTGTCTGTGGTCGGGCGGTCGAGCGTGGACCAGTCCAGCCGCACGCCCGAACGGATCATCGCATCGGTCCACCGGGCCAGCTCGCTGGCGGTCATGCCGTTGAGCACGATCGCCATCAGCAACGCCGCGATCTGCTCGTCAGCAACCGAGCCCTTCGTGTAGGCCTCGATGACCCAGTCGATCTGCTCGCCCGATAGCTCGCCTCGGTCACGCTTCGTACGAATGACGTCAATGACATCCACGCGCACATGCTGCCACTTGAATGAGGCACGGGCTCACGACCATCCGGCACTGGATGCCCGCGCACGCGAAGAGGCTTGGTTGATGACTCCCGCGGAAAGATCCCCGACCTAGCGGAACGACCGGAGACTTCCGCGGAAGACCCAACGACCCCTGGAGAACCGGACAGACCCGGCTCCGAGACTTCCGCGGAAGACCGCCTGGGCCGGGGAACCGGTGGCCCCGAGACCCCCTCAGAAGAGCCCGTGGCCCAGGACCGGTGACCGCGAGACTCCCGCGGAAGACTCCCGAGGGTCCAGGAGCCCACCGGCGTGAGGCTTCCGCGGAAGACTGCCTGGCTTCCTGGCTTAGGACCTGAACGACCGATCGCGCGGGGTATCAGCCGCCGAAATCGCCTCCGCCGAAGTCGCCTCCACCGCCGAAGTCACCACCGCCCCAGCCGCCTCCGTCTCCTCCGCCGTAATCGCCTCCGCCGTAGTCACCACCGCCATAGTCGCCGCCGCTGTCTCCCCCGTCTCCGGCAGCGTCGCCTCCGGTGTCGCCGGAGTCGCCGCCATCGCCGCCATCGCCGCTGTTCCCGGAGTCGCCGTAGCCGCCGCCATCCCCCGAGCCGCCATCACCCCAGCCGCCGAACGAGGAACCGAGAACGGCGCCCAAGAGCACGCCCGGGAGCAGACCCGACATCGCATAGCCACCGAAGTACCCCCGCGCCCAGGGACTGTAGGCAGGTCCCGCTTCCCAGTAGGGACGGCGTTGGTTTCCAACGAGCACCTTGCGGGTGTCTGGCTCAGCGCCTGCCTTGACCCGTTCGGCATCGGCTGCGCAGACGGGTACCTTGCGCGGCTGGCCTCCCGGTGGCGCCCACTCGACGTCCTCGGTGGACGGGCCGTGCTGTGGGTTGAAAAAACACGGCGGCCGCCGAACCGGAATCGGCTCACCCGCGAGCCTGGCGCGTACACAGGCGACCGCGTAGCGGCCGTCCTCCAGCGCCTCGGTGACCGGGCGGGCGTCCTCTGCGCTGTGCATCCGCTCGAGTGCGGTCTTCGCACTGTCGTAGGCGTCAAGCGACCGGCGGTAGTCCTGCATCGTCGCCTCGTCCAGCGTCCGCCCGGTGGTGGCCGCGTCCAGCGACGCCACATCTTCGCCGAGCCGAGTGACGTCCTCGGCCGCGGCAGCCCGCACTGAGGCAAGTGACGCCTCACGTTCCTGCTGGCGCCGGCGGTTGGACGACCAGGCGCTATAGGCCCAGGCTCCGGCCGCAATGATCAACAATATGACGAATAGCTCCACGTTTCCGGCCCTCCTTGGAGGCACCGGCAATCCCCGCTGGCTTGCGGCCGTCGTCTTCGATTGCGCACTATCAGTCCGCGCCCACCGAGACACGCTCGCCCCGCCGGCTCCCAAACGGCGGAGCAGGGCCGCTCCCTAATCCAGCATCCTCTCGCCAGAGCCTCTGGGGGTGACTTTCACCCTTGGTTCGTCCAACGTACGACAAGCGCAGTTCAGCGCCAGCGCCAAGAGACCCATTCACTAGTCCCGACGGCAGCCGTAGGCCGGCTGCCCATCAGCGCTCGGAGAGATCATTGGCGTCAAACGCGTCGGGGAGGACCTCGGTCAACGGACTGACGCCGCGGACGGTCTCCAGCAGGCAGTCCGGCCCGCCGTTTTCCCACAGGAGCTGCCGGCACCGTCCACACGGCATCAGGGGGTCACCGTGCCTGTCGACACAGACAACGGCGACCAAACGACCTCCGCCGCTCGCGTGCAGGGCAGAGACGAGACCGCATTCGGCGCACAACGCCAGGCCGTACGACGCGTTCTCGACGTTGCAGCCCACGACCACACGGCCGTCATCCACCAGGCCGGCCGCACCGACCTGGAAGTTCGAGTACGGCGCATAGGCGTGATGCATCGCATCAGTCGCCGCGGCACGCAGCGCCGCCCAGTCCACCGACGCGGACCCGTCAGCCGGCGCGCTCACCCTCCACCTCGCCGGTAGGGCAAACCGTCCGCCTTGGGCATCCGCAGCCGCTGGGCAGCGAGCGCCAGCACGAGCAGCGTGGTGATGTGCGGGGCTGCGGACGTGAACTGACCAGGCACGGTGTCGCTAAAGAGATAGGTCGCGAGCGTAACCCCACCGAGAATCGCGGCGACGGTGGCCCACCGGCGATTGAGGCGGGAAAAGTGCCACGCCGCAACCGCAAACAGCAGCAACGCGATCAGCAGCAGCAAGGCATGAATCGATGTGTCGCCGCTGCGCAGCTGCAGCGCATCGGTATAGCCGAAGATGCCCGCACCGGCGGCCATGCCGGCTGGACGCCAGTTGCCGAAGATCATTGCGGCCAGCCCGATGAACCCACGCCCTCCGGTCTGTCCCTCCCGGTAGAGATTCCCCGAAACGATGGCGAGGAAGGCGCCGCCGACGCCAGCCAGCCCACCGGAAACCAGCACAGCTGCGTATTTGTAGAAGTAAACGTTCACGCCGAGGGATTCGGCAGCGACTGGACTCTCACCACACGACCGCAGCCGCAGGCCGAACGCGGTACGCCACAGGACGAAATAGGAGAGGACGACGAGCAGAGCCGCGACAACGATGAGCTGCGAGACGTTCGCGGTCAGCCCGCGCAACACCCCGGCCAGGTCGGAGACGAAGAACCAGTGCTTCTTCTCGAGGTCCGAGAGCGGATCGTCCAGGCCCGGAAGGCTCATCGTGCCGATGGTCGGCAGTGGCGGCGACTGCGTGTCGCCGCCGCCGGGGTAATCGGCGAAGGTGAGCGAGGTGAGATATCTCGTCCAGCCAAGGGCAAGGATGTTGATCGCGACGCCGGAAACGATGTGGTCGACGCCGAAGGTGACCGTCGCGATGGCATGCACCAGGCCGCCAAGAACCCCGCCGACCGCTCCAAAGACAACCCCGTACCACGGCCCCCAGTTAAATGCTGCATATGCGCCGAACCAGGTGCCGAGAATCATCATGCCTTCGAGGCCGATATTGACGACTCCGGCGCGCTCCGACCAGAGCCCGCCGAGACCCGCCATGGCGATCGGTACGGCCGCCGCAAGCGCGGCACCGATGGCGCCGCTCGAGGTCAAGTCGGTTGCGTCGCTGACGACCCGGACGAACGAGAGCAACAGCAGGGACGCCAAGACCACAAGCAGCCACACGCGCCAGGTGAGCCGGAACCTCACCGCCCTCGGTGACTCGGGTGGGGCACCGACCGTCAGTCCTGATGCGGTCATGCCGGGACCCCCTCAGGCTCGCCGGACGGCGCTCCGGCCGACAGGTCCCTGCTGACTCGCCGCTGCTCCTGCGCTATGCCATACCGGCGCACCAGCTCGTACGCGATGACGACGCAGAGCACGATCGTGCCCTGCATGATCACAACGATCTCCTTGGAGATTCCTTCCAAGTCGAGGGCGACCGAGCTGGCATCGAGGAAGCCCCAGAGCAGGGCACCGAGGGCGATGCCGATCGGATTGTTGCGGCCGAGCAGCGCGATAGCGATCCCGGTGAAGCCGATGCCGGTTGGGAAGTCGAGGCTGTACGAATAGGAGGAGCCAAGCAACTGCGGCATTCCGACGAGCCCGGCCACGGCACCGGAGAGCAGCATGGTGATCAGCACCATCCGCTTGACGTTCACGCCGCTCGCCACTGCGGCCGTCTCCGACCGGCCGGTCGCCCGCAGGTCGAAACCGAACCTGGTCCGGTTGAGCAGCACCGAGTAGCCAATGCCGGCGATCACCGCCAAGAAGATCAAGCCGAAGACCTGGTTGGGAGCGTCCGGGATCAAGCTGATTCCGGGGACCTGTCCCGAGGCGGGGATCGGTTTGGTGCCGATGTTGTTGCTGCCCGCCACCGGCACGGAAAAATGCTCGGTCAGCAGCCAAGCGCCAAGTGCCGTCGCGATCGTGTTCAGCATGATCGTGGAGATGACCTCGGAGACACCACGGGTGACCTTGAGCAGGCCGGCGATGCCCGCCCAGGCCGCACCAACGGCGATGGCGGTCAGCAGAATCACGGTGACGTGAAGCGGCGCAGGCAGTGAGATGACACCCCCGACCTCCGCGGCCAGCAGTGCTGCGAGCCGGTACTGCCCATCGACGCCGATGTTGAACAGGTTCATGCGAAAGCCGATGGCGACGGCGATCGCAGACAGGTAGTAGAGCGTGGCGAGATTGAGGATCTGCACCTGGATCCGTGGCCGCTTGGCAGCATCGACGAGGGTCGTCAATGCGCCGCTCGGCGAGTCACCGGCGACGAGCAGCACGATCGAGGTCAAGATAGCTGCGAACGCGACCGCGAGCAGCGGAGCCGCGAGGGCGAGACCGATACGACGGAGCTCGAACCTGGCGGCCATCGTTCAGTCCTCCTCGCTGGAACCTGCGCCGGTCATCGCCGAGCCGAGCTCCTCAGGCGTGACACTCGCCGGATCCACGTCGGCGACAAGTCGACCGCGCAGGATGACCTTCAAGGTATCCGACATGCCGATCAGCTCGTCGAGATCCGCAGAAATGAGCAGTACAGCAAGCCCGCTCGCCCGAGCTGCCCGCAGCTGGTCCCAGATCGCCGCCTGGGCTCCGACGTCCACGCCACGCGTTGGATGCGCCGCGATGAGCACCTTGGGGTCACCGCTCATCTCCCGCCCGACGATCAACTTCTGCTGGTTTCCGCCGGAGAGCGAGGAGGCTGTCACCTCGATACTCGGGGTACGGACGTCGAAGGCCTCGACGATCCGCTTGGTGTCCTCGCGTGCGCCTTTGCGGTCGATCCACGGCCCGTTGACGTTCGGCTCTTGAGTCTGGTGGCCCAGGATCCGGTTCTCCCATAGCGGAGCCTCGAGCAATAGCCCCTGCCGCTGGCGGTCCTCAGGGATGTAGCCGATGCCGGCGTCTCGTCGATCCCTGGTCGATTCATGAGTGATGTTCACTCCGTTGAGAGCGACGGTTCCAGCCTCCAGCGGCCGCATGCCCATGACCGCTTCGACCAGCTCGGCCTGGCCGTTCCCCTCCACGCCGGCGATACCGACCACCTCACCGCTGTGGATTGTGAACGAGATGTCGTCGAGGACGGCCCGACCGTCAGGTGTGCGGACACCGAGTCCATCGACCTGAAGCACGACCTGGTCGGTCACAGTGGATTGCCGGGTTTCCGGAGTCGGCAGCTCGCTGCCCACCATCAGCTCCGCGAGATCCCGCGCGGTGACCTCACCCGGCTTCACCGTGGCGACTGTGGTACCCCGCCTGATCACGGTGATCTCGTCGGCTACCGCGAGGACCTCGTCCAGCTTGTGGGAGATGAAGATGACGGTGACGCCCTCCGACTTGAGCTCTCGCAGATTGTCGAAGAGTTCGTCGACCTCCTGCGGCACAAGCACAGCCGTCGGCTCGTCCAGGATCAGCGTTCTCGCGCCGCGGTAGAGGACCTTGAGGATTTCTACTCGCTGCCTGTCACCGACGCCGAGGTCTTCGACCAAGACGTCCGGATCGACGTCTAATCCGTACGCGTCGGAAATCTCCTTGATCCGCACTCGAGCCTTTCCGAAGTCGAGTCCGAGTCCTTTGCGCGGCTCGTCGCCAAGCACGACGTTCTCGAGCACGGTGAGGTTGTCAGCCAGCATGAAGTGCTGGTGAACCATCCCGATGCCGGCCGCGATGGCGTCGGCAGGCGAGTGGAAGGAACGCTCTTCGCCGTCCACGAAGATCTGACCCTCATCCGGTTTGAGCATGCCGTAGAGGATCTTCATGAGCGTGGACTTGCCGGCACCGTTCTCGCCCACGATCGCGTGTACGTGACCGCGCTGCACGGTGATGTCGACGTCCCGGTTGGCCACGACACCCGGAAAGCGCTTGGTGACCCCCCGGAGGACGACAGCAGGCGCGGAGACTGCTGTCTGCTGCTCTGCGGATGTGACGGCGCTAATCGCGGACCTCCTCGCGAACGTCGACGGTTCGGGCGGGCGGCACGGTCCAGGCCACCCACGGAAGTCAATGGGCCCGAGGAGGCGTGCAGTGCCTCCTCGGGCCCAGCGTAGCGGCGATCAGGAGCTAGGAACCGTGATCTCCCCGTTGATGATCTTCTGCTTGAAGTCGTCGAGCTTCGACTTGATGTCGTCGATCTTGCCGCCGCTGGTGGAAAAGTCCACGCCGCCGGCCTTGAGGTCGAAGACGGTCTCGCCGGCCTTGAAGGCGTTGTCCTGAACGCTCTTGATGAAGTTGAAGACCGCGACATCGACCTTCTTGAGCATCGACGTCAGGATCACGCCCTGCACGGCCGGGTCCGCGGTCTTGTACTGGTCGGAGTCGACACCGATGGCCAGCTTGCCGGCCGTCTTCGCAGCCTGGAACACGCCAGCACCAGAACCGCCCGCCGCGTGGTAGACGACGTCCGCACCGGCGTCGAACATGCCCTGGGCAGCCGTCTTGCCCTTTGCGGGATCATTGAAGCCGGTGAAGTCCGGCGGCTGGGTCAGGTATTTCACATCGATCTTGATGCTTGGCTCGACTGCTTTCGCCCCGGCTTCATAGCCGACTTCGAACTTCTTGATGAGCGGAACCTGGACGCCTCCCACGAAGCCGATGTGCTTCGCCGGGGACTTCAGAGCCGCGGCCGCGCCCACGAGGAAGGAGCCCTCGTTCTCGGCGAAGGTCAGGTTCGCGATGTTGGCGCCCTTGGCGTTCGCGTCGTCGACGATGGCGAACTTCACGTCTGGGAAGTCTGGGGCGACCTTGGCGAGCGCTGCGGAGTAGGCAAAGCCGACAGCGATGATCGGGTTGTAGTTCGCCTCCGCGAGCGAGCGCAGCCGCTCCTCCTTCTGCGCATCGGTCTCACCAGGACTGGCCTCGAGCTCCTTGGTGTCGGTGATGCCGAGCTCGCTCTTCGACCGATCGAGGCCGGCGGCGGCGGCGTCGTTGAACGACTGGTCACCACGACCGCCGATGTCATATGCCATGCCGACCTTGAGGGAGCTGGCCGGGGGGGACGTTGTACCGCCACTGGTGCTGGTGTTGTCGTCGTCACCGCCACAGCCGGCGATGACGAGCGCACCGGCGACTAGGACCGGCGCGATTTTCAGTACCCGACGCAAGGGGTGTTCTCCTTCCACGGCGTTTTTCCCGCCGGGAACCCGACGCGGGAAACCGGCTCAGATTATGCCTGGATACAGCCCGCGAGAGACGGAAGCAGGCCTCGCGACCTGATCGTTATTGAACGAAGTCAGCCTGTTACGGCGCAGCAATCAGAACGAATCCACGACAATTCGCCTATTCGGCTCACCCCCCGGGTCGACAGTTTCTGGCCGCCGCCCTATGTCCCCGCGCTCAGTCAGGGCGCGGCTAGCTCCTTCAGCGCACGAACCGCCGCGCCGACCATGAGGCGCACCCCGATCCCGATCGAGCGTTCATCCGCATCGAACATGCCCTGGTGGAGGTCTCTGGATTCACGATCTCCAGGGGTGCGGACACCGAGCCGGGCCAGCGATCCTGGGATGTCTCGCAGATACCAGGCGAAGTCCTCACCGCCGAGGCTCTGCTCGGCGAGAACGACGGAGCCGACGCCGAGCTCCTCGAGCGCCGCCTGCTCGAGCCAATCCGTGCAGCGGCCATTGTTAACCACCGGCGGTACGCCGCGTCGATAGTCGATCTCCACCTTCGCCGAGTACATCTCCGCGATTTCCTCGATGAGGTGTGTCACCAGGTCTGGTGCGTCTTCCCAGGCAGAGATCTCGAGACAGCGCAGCGTGCCCTCGAGCTCGCCAGCCTGTGGAATTGCGTTGGCCGCCGAGCCTGCGGCGATCCTGCCCCAGACCAGACTGACGCCGTTGCGGGGGTCCACGCGGCGGCTGAGGGCGGCCGGGACATCCGTGGCGATCTTTGCGAGGGCATAGACGAGATCTGACGTGAGGTGTGGACGCGCCGTGTGTCCGCCGGGACCGACCAGCCGGACACCGACCTTGTCGGCGGCAGAGGTGATCGCTCCGGACCGGATACCCACCTGGCCCGCGTCGGTTCGGGGATCGCAATGCAGGGCGAAGATGCAGTCGACGCCCTCGATCTCATCGGCCTCGATGACGTCCTGGGCACCCCCGGTGAGAGATTCCTCGGCCGGCTGGAAGATCAGCCGGATCCGACCGGGGAGCAGGCCCTCCTCCTCAAGGTCGGCCATGACCAGCGCCGCCCCGACCTGAATGGCGGTATGCAGGTCGTGACCGCATGCGTGGGAGAGGCCGGGGATCGTCGATCGGTAGGCAACAACCTTCTCGTCAGAAATCGGCAGCGCGTCCATGTCTGCCCGGAGCGCGACCGTGGGCCCGTCCTGACCGACGTCGCAGACGAGCCCGGTACCGACCGGAAGGATGCGAGCGGGCAGACCGGCCTCTTCGAGGCGGTCTCTGATGACCCGCGTCGTGCGTACTTCGGCGAATGCCAGCTCGGGGTGAGCGTGAAGATCGCGGCGCAGCGCGATCAACTCAGTGGCATACTTCTCAGTCCGCACCGCGAGGTCCGGCGGCGACTCTGCGGTGACCCTCACAGGACTCATGGTAGAGAATCCACCACGCCCTCGTGGGTAACTTGGTCTCCTACCCAACCGTCCCTGCACGTCAAACCCCGAATTTTTTGTTGATCGAAGCCTCGCGAGGACTCGCTGCATGGCAGCGGAGCCACCAGGCTCGCTCCCAAGCTGGGGTCCGTGCGGTCGCCCCGGTGGCGACGGGCAGCGCCCCTACCCGACGTCGGGCGGAACGTACAGTCCCCATATGTCGCGGAGCGCGTCACAGACCTCGCCAACAGTGGCGCGCGCCGCCAATGCATCCTTCATCGGAAGTAGGACGTTCTCAGTACCGTCGGCGTTCCGCTTCAGTCGATCGAGTGCCCGCTGGACTGCGGAGTCATCACGCTCGGCCCGTAGCCGACTCAGCCGCTTGGCCTGCTCCTCCTCGATTGCAGGGTCCACACGGAGCGGACGATAGGGCTCCTCGTCGTTGAAAACGTACTTGTTCACGCCGACCACGATCCGCTCACCGGCCTCGACCTGCCGGACGACCGCATAAGCGCTCCGCTCGATCTCCGCCTTCTGGAAACCCTGCTCGATAGCGGCCACGGCCCCGCCGAGATCTTCGACCCGCTGCACCAGGTCCTTAGCCGCTGCCTCAAGGTCGTCGGTCATCGATTCCACGACGTAGGAGCCGGCGAACGGATCGACGGTCGCCGTCACATCCGTCTCGTGGGCAAGGACCTGCTGGGTGCGCAGCGCCAGCCGGGCGGCCTTCTCGCTCGGCAGCGCGATCGCCTCGTCGTAGGAGTTGGTGTGCAGGCTCTGTGTGCCGCCGAGAACGGCAGCGAGTGCCTGTGCCGTCACCCGGACGAGGTTGACCTCGGGTTGCTGCGCGGTGAGCTGGACGCCCGCCGTCTGGGTGTGAAAGCGAAGCATCTGTGACTTCGGGCTCCTGGCGCCGAAGGTCGTCCGCATGAGCTCGGCCCACAGTCGTCGCGCCGCCCGGAACTTCGCCACCTCCTCCAGCAGGGTCGTACGTGCGACGAAGAAGAAAGACAGCTGAGGTGCGAAGTCGTCCACGTCCTGGCCGGATGCGATTGCCGCCCGCACGTACTCCATCCCGTTCGCAAGCGTGAACGCGATCTCCTGCGCGGGCGTGGCTCCCGCCTCGGCCATGTGGTAGCCGGAGATAGAGATTGTGTTCCACCTCGGGATCTCGCTCCGGCAGTAGGCGAAGGTATCGGTGACCAGCCGGAGGGACGCCTTAGGCGGGTAAATATAGGTGCCTCGCGCGACGTACTCCTTCAGGACATCGTTCTGGATCGTGCCCGTCAGCGCTGACCCCGCCACCCCCTGCTCCTCGGCGACGAGTTGATACAGCAGGAGCAACAGGGCGGCCGGCGAATTGATCGTCATCGACGTCGACACCTGGTCGAGTGGGATGCCGTCGAAGAGCCGCCGCATGTCTTCGATCGAGTCGATGGCCACCCCCACCTTGCCGACCTCTCCGTGCGCGATCGGAGCATCGGAGTCGTATCCCATCTGGGTGGGCAGGTCGAAGGCGACAGAAAGGCCATGGGTGCCGTGCTCAATGAGCTGGTGGTAGCGACGGTTGGACTCCGCCGCGGTCCCGAAGCCGGCGTACTGCCGCATGGTCCACGGCCGGCCGGTGTACATGGTCGGGTAGATGCCGCGCGTGAACGGGTACTCGCCCGGCGCGCCGAGCTTTTCTGCCGGGTCCCAGTCGGCGAGCGCGTCCGGCCCGTAGACCGGCTCGATCGGCAGGCCCGACTCCGAGCGTCTGTCCGGTCCCATGCTCGTGATCGTACGGCGATCCAGCGATGTGTTGACCGCCCCGCCGGTGCGGCTTCTGTCACACCGACCGCGTTAATCCCTGCCGTGACCTGGACCGGACGTCCTTTCTAGGACGACACGACACGACGATCGCGAATACCCGCCTCGGGTCCTCCCCGTGTCGCTACTATGCGACCCACTGCTGGCCTCCCCGAAAAGACAACCCGCAATGGAGGGATGCACGATGCCGGGAATGTCTGAATTTCAATCTCTCATTGACTGGACGACTAAGCCAGGTGTTGTGGACGAAGCTCAACCCGTTGTCGGAGCCCAACTCAGATGGGTTGAACCGTGGAGCATTTGGATGGGGGAGCTCCATCATTCCCTCGCGGGTGGCTCACTTCATGATCTGTTCTCTGGAACGTTGATCACAACGGGCGTTGGAGACCCCATCTATCCGATTGCGGCTGTGCAATTCTCCATCGGCATCGGTACGGACCGCGCCACCGCCAGCATTGTCGGCGCAGGCATCGAGCCTGTTCTGAGTGAGGCCGTTCCTGTTCATCAAGTACTCATGCTGGACGGCGGGGTGCTGGTCGCACGACTGGCGCTCGAACCCACGCCCCCCGCGACCTTCGATTTGTGGCTGTGGCCCACATTTCACATGCCCCCGCGGCCATGAGTCGCTGACGGCTCACCTACGTCAAGGCGGCCGGGGACGATCGGGACAGACTGCGACACCTCGGCGACTCTCTGAGATTCGTTTAGCCTTAGCGGCACGATGAGCCGCCGCAGCCGTCCCGCCGCCCTCCTGCTCGCCCTCGGAATGGCGGGCACGCTCGCCGTCACCGCAGGCCAAATCCAGACAGCTTGGGGTCAGTCGGCGACTCCGCCGGTGACCCAGCAGGCGACTCTCCATGGCGAGCCGATTGGCGGCCCTGGGCTCGCGGGCGCGGGGGTGCTCGTCCAGCTGCGCCCCGGCGCACATCGGCCGCCGGCCATCACCGCCCGAACCTACGTCGTCGCCGACCTCGAATCCGGCGAGATTCTCGCGGCCAAGGCGCCACACGAACGCCACCACCCGGCGAGCACGCTCAAGATGCTCACCGGCCTGACGCTGCTTCCGCTCCTGGACAAGCATGCGAAATACCGGGCCACCTTCGCGGATGACGCCGAGATCGGTAGCGCGGTCGGGGTCGTCGAAGGCCACACCTACACCATCGATCAGCTCTTCCTCGGCATGTTCCTCGAGTCGGGCAACGACGCCGCGCACGCCCTAGCCACCGCCGCCGGCGGAACCCGGCGGACCGTCGCCGAGATGCAACAGCTGGCCAGGACCTTGCAGGCCCTCGACACGACGGTTGTGAACAACAGCGGACTCGACGCGGACGGCCAACTGTCCTCCGCGTACGACCTCGCGCTCATCGCCCGGGCGGGTATGCAGCGAGCGGACTTCAGGAGGTACGTCGCAACCCGGCACGCGCGCTTCCCTGCAAAGCAAAAGGGCAAGAGCTTTGCCATCACTAACCAGAACGAGCTGCTGGCCGACTACCCGGGTGCGATCGGAATCAAGACCGGCTACACCACGCTCGCCAAGAACACCTTCGTCGCAGCGGCGACGAGGAACGGCCGGACGGTGCTCGTAGCCCTGATGCACGGCAAGCACGGCATTCACAAGGAAGCGGCCAAGCTGCTCAACTGGGGCTTCGCAAACGCCAAGAGCGTCGAGCCAGTGGGCATTCTCGTCGATCCAGGGCCGCAGCGCGGGCCGGCGGCCCCCGGATTTGACTCAAGCGGTGCTGCAGTTCCCGGCGGTCACGCGTCGGACGAGAGCCAGCTGCAACGACTCAGCGACCTGCCGACGACGACTCTCGCAGCCGCGGCCGGCGTTCTGCTGCTGCTGTTGTTGTCGTGGGTTGGCTTTGGTGTTCGTCGGGCCGGCCGACGCCGGGCTCTGGAGGCGGAGCTCGCCCACCTGACGGCCCTGAAGACGGCAGTGCATGCGGAACGTGAACGGCTGTACGACGTCGATTACCCGCCGATGAGACCGCCCACCGGCCATCTCGTCGGGCCGCCGCCGCCGTACCCGCCCGAGGATCAGATGCGCCCACCACCAGGTGGATACCGTTGACCCATGACTCCAGCCCCCCTGCCACAGGTCCCCGGGAAGGTCACTCTCGACGGCCTGGAGTCCAGGTGGGTATCGGCCTGGGAAGAGTCGCAGATCTACCGCTTCGACCGGTCGGCCCGGGCAGAGCGGATCTACTCCATCGACACCCCACCGCCGACGGTGAGCGGATCACTTCACGTCGGCAGCGCCTATTCATACACTCACACCGATCTCGTCGCGCGCTTCTGGCGCATGCGCGGCAAGGCCGTCTTCTACCCGATGGGCTGGGACGACAACGGGCTCCCGACGGAGCGCCGAGTCCAGAACTACTACGGCGTCAGGTGCGACCCCTCGCTGCCGCACGATCCGCACTTCAAGCCTCCGGCGAAACCGGGAGACCGGCCGGTGCCGATCGCTCGCGGCAACTTCATCGAGCTGTGCGAAATGCTCACCAAGATCGATGAGCAGGCGTTCGAGGACTTGTGGCGCAGGCTGGGCCTGTCCGTCGACTGGTCGATGACCTACCAGACCATCGACGGCCACGCACGAGCCGTTTCGCAACGTGCGTTTCTCCACAATCTGGCCCGCGGTGAGGCGTACCAAGCGGAGGCTCCCACTCTGTGGGACGTCACCTTTCGGACTGCGGTCGCCCAAGCGGAGCTGGAAGACCGGGAGCGTCCTGGCGCGTTCTACCGCATCGCGTTTCGTGCCGCCGCCGGACCGGTGTACGTCGAAACAACGAGGCCCGAACTGATTCCGGCCTGTGTGGCGCTGGTGGCTCATCCCGAAGATGAGCGATACCGCGATTTCGTCGGGAGCACGGTCCGCACGCCGATCTTCGACGTGGAGATACCCGTGCTTGCACACCACCTGGCAGACCCGGACAAGGGCTCGGGGATCGCCATGATCTGTACGTTCGGCGACCTCACCGACGTGATCTGGTGGCGTGAGTTGCGTCTGCCGACGCGGCCGGTCATCGGCTGGGACGGCCGGATCGTCCCCGACCCACCGGCGGGCCTGGACAGCACCTCCGCGCGGACCGCGTACAAGAATCTCGCCGGCCTCACGGCAGCGGCGGCCCGCGAGCGGATCGTCGAGATGCTGCGAGACTCCGGCGATCTCGATGGTGATCCGCGACCGATCACCCACGCGGTGAAGTTCTATGAAAAAGGCGACAAGCCCCTTGAGATCGTCACTACCCGTCAGTGGTACCTCAAGAATGGCGGAACCGACCCCGACCTGCGCGACGCACTCATTCGGCGCGGTCGGGAGCTTGCCTGGCATCCCCCACACATGCGGGTGCGTTACGAGAACTGGGTCGACGGGCTCACCGGCGACTGGCTGATCAGCCGCCAGCGCTATTTCGGTGTGCCGATCCCGATCTGGTACGCCGTCGACGCCGAAGGCACGCCGGACTTCGACCAGCCGCTGGTGCCCGCCGAGTCGGCCCTGCCGGTGGATCCGTCCTCCGACGTGCCAGCCGGCTTCAGCGACGACCAGCGCGGGAAACCGCATGGCTTCGTCGGAGAAGCCGACGTGATGGACACATGGGGCACCTCGTCGCTGACCCCCCAGATTGCTGCCGGCTGGGGCGTGGACGAGGACCTGTTCCGCGACGCATTTCCGATGGATCTGCGACCGCAGGGGCACGACATCATTCGGACCTGGCTCTTCTCCACCGTGCTGCGGTCACACCTGGAGCACGATGCGCTGCCGTGGAGGCACGCCGCGATCTCGGGCTTCATCCTGGATCCGGATCGCAAGAAGATGTCCAAATCCAAAGGCAACGTCGCCACGCCGATGTCATTGCTCGAGGAGCACGGCTCGGATGCCTTCAGGTACTGGGCGGCCAGCGGGCGTCTGGGCATCGACTCGGCCTTCGACGTCGGGCAGCTCAAAGTCGGTCGGCGGCTAGCGATCAAGATCCTGAACGCCTCGCGGTTCGTTCTCGGCATCGGGGCTACCGCGGACTCGTCGACCGTGACCGAGCCGCTGGACCGGGCGGTGCTCGCCGGTCTTGCCGATGTCGTCGAGGCCGCGACCGCCGCACTCGAGGGATACGACCACGCCGGGGCACTCGCCCGCATCGAGGCGTTCTTTTGGCAGTTCTGTGACGACTACGTCGAGCTGGTCAAAGCACGCGGTTATGGCGAGCGCGGCGCCGAGCCTGCCGGATCGGCCCGGGCAGCACTCGCGATCGCGCTGTCGGTGCAGCTGCGGCTGTTCGCGCCCTTCCTGCCGTTCGTGACCGAGGAAGTGTGGTCATGGTGGCAGGAGGGCTCCGTACACGCCACACAATGGCCCTCCGCAAGCGAGCTGCGTCTCGTCGGTGGCGACGGCGATCCGGCGGTGCTGGCGGCCGCGTCGTCAGTCATCGGCGCGATCCGGAAGGCCAAGTCGGACGCCAAGGTGTCGATGCGGACCGAGGTTGCGAATGTGATCGTCCGCGCATCGGAGGAGGCACTGGAGCCGCTGCACCAGGTTGCCGCCGATGTGGCCGCTGCAGGCCGAGTGAATCAGCTTGATCTCGTGCCTGCAGGAGCCGACACCGCCCTCACCCCGGAGGTTCGGCTGTAGAGCACGCTGGACGAGGGCGTCACGCCCTCCGGAAGGTGAGAAGTGGATAGGCATTGCGGATCTCGCGCGGGCGGTCGGGATCAGGAAGGGCGCGGAGGGCCGCGATGGCCGGAACAACCGTGGTCTCCCATGTCTCATCGTCGACGTCCCAAAGGGCAGAGAAGACGCGGCGCTCGATCCGGTCCACAGTCCCATTGGGGGTAACCGCGTATCGCTCACCGGTGACGACCTCATCGCCGACGAGGTCCAAGCCGCTCTGAGGGCCGAGCTCGGCGAGCCGCTGCGGTGGGTCGAGCGGCACCCGCAGACGGTCGATCAGTGAACGGCTCAATTCGGTTACGTCGCCGCCGCTGTCAAGCGGCGTCGAGGGGATGACGAGAAGTGTCCCACCGGGCTCAAGCACGCGGGCGATCTCGCCGAGCACGGTCTGTACATCCGCGACTAAGTGGAGCACCCAGACCGCGTAGGCGGCCGGGATCGAGCCGGAGGCGATTGGCAGTCGAAGGGCGTCGGCATTGGCCACCCGAGCTCCTAACCTCCCGTGAGCCTTGCGCAGCATTGGCATCGAGAGGTCAACGCCGACGACCTCGAAGCCGTGGTCGCTCACTGCCCTCGCAACGATGCCTGTGCCGACACCGACTTCGAGGATCTGCCGACCGCGCGGCAATCGCTCGGCGAGCGCAACGGCGACCGTCAGTGCCCTCGACGCACCGCCGCGCGTCTCGTCGTAATCCTCGGCAATGCGGTCGAAGACAACCGATGCTGCACGGTCGGCCATGCGATGACTCCTGCGAACGTTTGGTGGCTGCTCGAGGCTAACCGAGCGGGTAATCACGCTGCGGGCGCCACACGCCGTCGCGCTCATGCTCATAGAGGCTGAACCCGGAGACGGTGAAATCCGCGGAGTAGCCGCCAAGCGCCCCGAACGCCTCGTCCAGCACGTCATCTGGAAGATCGTGCGCAACCGTGACATGCGGGTGGTAGGGGAATCGCAGCCGGCGCTCGAGCGGCCCCGACCGAACCAGCTTTTCCAGCCGTTCGCAGTCGCCGATCCCCACCGCGACCTGGACGAATACGACCGGCGATACCGGCCGGAAGGTGCCGACGCCGCGCAGCCCCATCACGAAGGGGCTCTCGGCTGCCGCGGCCTGGCCGAGGTGCTCGTCGATCTTCTCCAGCTCGGTGTCGTGGACCAGGGTCGGCGGAAGCAACGTCACGTGGGTCGGAATCGCGTACGCCATCGGGTCGCCAAACCGTTCCCGCCACTGCTGAAGT
>JBKPTD010000085.1:0-17156 GCA_046735375.1 Actinomycetota bacterium
ACCCGCAGCAGGGTGAGCAGGCGGCTCACGTCACTGGCCGGATCCGTTCCCGACGGATCGACCAGCCACGGCCAGTGAGCTGGGCTCCCCCGAAGCCGCATGCGCGGCGAGCCCACAATGATGATCCTGCAGCGGAATACCGGTTCGCTGACAAGCTCCGCGGCCCCTTCGGGCTCGAGCGCCGGAACAACGCCTCTCCCGGCCCCTCCGCTCGCCGCCGCGTCGATGCCAACTCGTGGCGCGCCGCTGGTCACCAGGCCCGGCGCGCTACCGACCGAGCCGCCATGGGACGCAGAGCGCCCGGACCTGGCATGGGCTGCGCCGGCCCTGGCGCGCAACGCCGTACCCGAAAGCGGCGGCCCTAGCGCGAGATCGGCGAGCCGGTTCAGCACCAAGACGGGCATCTCCCCGCTCGTCGCCACACCGCAAGTGGCCTCGACGCCGCTCGCCAGCCGCCGCGTGAACGCATCAACGAGCGGAGTCGCGACGAACTCGGCGATCGGGCTGGTCGCGACCACCCGGAGTTGCTCTGGTGCGCCGCGCGCGGCGCGGACGGCGGCCTCCGCCTCCGCCCCAAGCGCGATCATCTGTGAGGCGACCGGAAGCAGCCGGCCGCCACCCGACGTGAGCGTCATGCCGTTGGGGCCGCGGGTCACCAGCGGATCGCCGAGATGCTGACGCAAAGCCGCCAACGCCTGTGAGACGGCAGGCTCGCTGACACCGAGCGCCGATGCCGCGGCGGTCACCGAACCCAGCCGCGCCACCAGCACGAACGCATTCAACTGCGCCAGCGTCACGCTGCCATCCTGGCAAGAGGCCGATTCAGCCGCCAGACGTCGGCGGATAAGTGTTTCCTTAATGCCCTGTTGCACCCGGGAACCGCCGGTACGACGCTGGCATTCGCAGCGTGCGACGACGCGCGCGAGAGTGTCGCGTTGACGAGGTCATTTGACGGATGCCTGAGGACCGCTGGATGTATGGCAAGGCCGCAGCGAGCCCTCGTAGCGGCGCTACGTGGGCGAGCGAGAACACAGGCAGACGCCAGCGGGGCCAGGCAGACGCAAAAAGACTTCGTTGAGGGGACACTGGGGCGCGCGTCAACGACCGTGGAGACCAGGGGCGCCCGGCGCCGGTGCGGGTGTTCTAGGCCCACAGAAGGGGCGCGTCATGCAGGTTCCCGCGCATTTCGAGTACGCGAAGGCACGCACCGTCGACGACGCACTTGCCCTGCTCAGCAAGTTCGGCCCCGACGCGCGTGTCGTAGCAGGCGGCCACAGCCTTATCCCCATGATGAAGCTGCGCCTGGCCGCACCAGAGGCGCTCGTCGACATCAACGACCTATCGGTGTTGTCCTATATCCGGGTAGAGGGCGGCGAGCTGCGGATCGGCGCGCTGACAACCCATGCCGAGCTGCTCGCGTCGCCGCTTGCCGGCGAGCACTACCCGATCTTCCACGATGCGGAACGCGTCATCGCCGATCCGATTGTGCGTAACCGCGGCACCATCGGCGGTTCGCTCTGCCAGGCTGACCCGTCCGAGGATCTGTCCGCCGCATTCGCAGCGGTACGGGCGACGATGGTGATCGTCGGATCCGGCGGGAGCCGGACTGTCAGCGCGAGAGAGTTCCACCTCGGCCCGTACGAGACGGTCGTCGGTCCGGGTGAGCTGCTCACCGAGGTACGCGTTCCCATCCGGCCGGGCGGCGGCAGCGCGTACGAGAAGCTGGAGCGGCGGGTCGGAGACTGGCCGGTCGCCGCAGCCGGCGCCGCGGTGTGGCTGGACGGTGGGGTCGTCAGCGAGGTCGGCATCGGCCTGACCGCCGTGGGCGCGGCCCACTTCGTCGCCGCGGAAGCGGAGGACCATCTGCGCGGTGAGGCGCCGACCGAGGAGAACTTTGCAGCCACCGGCCGAATCGCCGCCGCGTATTGCAATCCCGTCGCCGACCAGCGCGGGCCCGCCGACTACAAGCGGCACCTCGCCGGAGAGCTAACGACCCGCGCGCTGCGCCGCGCGGCGGCCCGGGCGAGAGGACAGGAGAGCTGATGCCGTCGATCACGGTCACCGTCAATGGTCAGGAATACGCCAGCGAAGTCGAGGCGCGGCTCCTCCTCGTCCATTACCTGCGGGACAACATTGGACTGACTGGCACGCACTGGGGCTGCGACACCTCGAACTGCGGCACCTGCGTGGTGTGGCTCGACGGCGTACCGGTCAAATCGTGCACCGTGTTCGCCGTCATGGCCGACGGTCATAGCGTCGACACGGTTGAGGGCCTCGACCGCAACGGAGAGCTCGACCCGGTTCAACAGGGCTTCGTCGAGTGTCACGGGTTGCAGTGTGGCTTCTGTACCCCCGGCATGCTGATGACGGCGCGATGGCTGCTCAACCAGAACCCTGACCCCTCCGAGCATGAGATCCGAGAAGCGATCTCAGGTCAGAGCTGTCGGTGTACGGGATACGAGAACATCGTGCGATCCGTCCGGTGGGCCGCCGAGCACGGCGGCAAACACGCGGCCGGTCCCGAACCAGGCCTCGAGACAGAGGAGGTTCCGGCATGACAGCCACCGACGCCGGCGCACCGCCAGTTGGCTTCGGCCGGATGCACCGAAAGGAGGACGCGCGGTTCATCCGCGGCCACGGCAACTATGTGGACGACGTCAACCTGACAGGCATGCTTCACGGTGCAGTGCTGCGCAGCCCCTTTGCACACGCCCGGATCGTCTCGATCGACACCAGCGCCGCCGAGGCGCACCCGAAGGTCAAGGCCGTGATCACCGGGGAGACCCTCGCGGGTCTCAACCTCGCTTGGATGCCAACCCTTTCTTATGACACCCAGGCGGTACTGGCCACCGACAAGGTGCGTTTCCAGGGCCAGGAGGTTGCGTTCGTCGTCGGCGAAGACCGATACGCCGCCCGCGACGCGCTCGAGCTGATCGACGTCGAGTACGAGCCGCTGCCCGCTGTCGTGGACGCCCGCCGCGCGCTCGACCCGGACTCACCGGTCATCCGCGACGACAAGGAGGATGTGGCGAGCGGGACGAGCGGCAAGCACCACAACCACATCTTCGACTGGGAGGCCGGCGACAAGGCACGCACGGACGAGGTCTTCGCCTCGGCCGAGGTCGTCGTGGAGCAGGACATCCTCTATCCGCGGGTCCATCCGGCACCGCTCGAGACCTGCGGCGCGGTGGCCGACTTCGACAAGGTCACCGGGAAGCTGACCCTCTGGTGCAACACCCAGGCTCCGCACGCCCACCGAACGGTGTACGCGCTGGTTGCTGGCCTGCCCGAGCAGAAGATCCGGGTCATCTCCCCCGACATCGGCGGTGGCTTCGGCAACAAGGTTGGTATCTACCCGGGCTACGTCTGCGCGATCGTCGGCTCAATCGTCACCGGACACCCGGTCAAGTGGGTCGAGGATCGCTCAGAGAACCTCATGAGCACGTCGTTCGCGCGCGACTACCACATGCACGGCGAGATCGCGGCGACCAAGGACGGGAAGATCCTCGGGGTGCGCGTCGATGTGATCGCCGACCATGGCGCCTTCAACGGCACCGCCCAGCCGACGAAGTTTCCTGCCGGGTTCTTCCATGTCTTCACTGGTTCCTACGACCTCGCGGCCGCGCACTGCAAGGTCACCGGCGTCTACACCAACAAGGCGCCCGGCGGAGTGGCGTACGCGTGCTCGTTCCGCGTCACCGAAGCCGCCTACCTCGTCGAGCGGATCGTCGACATCCTGGCGTACAAGCTCGGGATGGATCCGGCCGAGCTGAGGATGCGCAACCTGTTGCGCCCCGAGCAGTTCCCTTATGCGAGTCCGACCGGATGGGAGTACGACTCGGGCGACTATCCGAGGGCGCTGCAGCTGGCCATGGAGATCGCCGGCTACGACGACCTGCGCCGCGAGCAGGCCGAGCAACGAGGACGCTTCGAGCGCGGTGAGGACGGAAGGCTGGTGGGCATCGGGCTCTCGTTCTTCACCGAGGCCGTCGGCGCCGGACCGCGCAACCACATGGACATCCTCGGCCTCGGCATGGCCGACGGTGCCGAGCTGCAGGTGCACCCCACAGGCAAGGCTGTCCTGCGCATCTCCGTACAGACACAGGGCCAGGGTCACGAGACGACCTACGCGCAGATCGTGGCCGAGGAGCTCGGGATCCCGCCGGACGACATCGAGGTCGTCCACGGCGACACCGACCAAACGCCTTTCGGACTGGGGACTTACGGTTCACGTTCCACGCCTGTATCCGGTGCCGCGACCGCGGTCGTCGCACGGAAGGTTCGGGAGCGCGCTCGCCTCGTCGCCTCCGCCATGCTCGAAGTCGACCCCGCGGACCTCGAGTGGGAAAAGGGTCGCTGGTACGTCAAGGGCAACCCGAGCGAGGCGAAAACGATCCAAGAGATCGCACTCGCCTCACACGGCACGCTCGAGCTTCCGGAGGGCGTCGAAGGCCACCTGGACGCGACCACCGTCTACAACCCGCCCAACCTGACCTTCCCGTTCGGCGCGTACATCTGCGTCGTCGACGTCGATCCAGGCACAGGCGCGGTGAAGGTGCGGCGGTTCATCGCGGTGGACGACTGCGGCGTACGCATCAACCCGACGATCGTCGAGGGACAGGTACACGGCGGTCTGGCCGACGGTATCGGGATGGCGCTGATGCAGGTGATGGCATTCGATCCGGAGGGCAACCACCTCGGTGCGTCCTTCATGGACTATCTCCTGCCGACGTCGATGGAATGCCCACATTGGGAGCTCGGCGAGACCGTCACCCCGTCGCCGCACCATCCCATCGGTGCGAAGGGGGTCGGCGAGTCGGCTACGGTGGGATCGCCCGCTGCCGTCGTCAACGCGGTGATCGACGCGCTGCGCCCGCTGGGCGTCGTGCACGCCGATATGCCGTTGACCCCGGCGGCGGTGTGGCGGGCGGCACAGGGCAGCCCGCTGCGTACCGACCTCGCCATCACCTGAGACATGTCCCCTGCCCGACAAGCGTCCGCGTCGCCTGCCACTCCGTGGCTGGGCGATGCGGACCGACCCGCATCGGCCGCCGCAAGCGTGGTGCCCGCCGATCTGCGGGAACGAGTCGACGGGTTGCGCGCCGACCGGACGCCCTTCGTCGTCGCCACCGTCGTGCGCGCCGAACGACCCACCAGCGCCAAGGCCGGCGACCGCGCGCTCATCCTGCCGGACGGCACGCTGGAAGGCTTCGTTGGCGGCACCTGTGCGGAGACAACGGTTCGGCAGTACGGGCTACTGCTGTTGTCAGGGGGAGCCTCCCCCGGGCGGTCCGCCGGGGAGACTCAAGCCGGCCAGTCGACCTTGCTGCGCATCATGCCGCTGCCGTCAGCTGAGCCGGACGACTCGGTGGCATCCACCGGGCACGCCACACATTCCCACCGACTGCAGACGGCCGCCCCGGGGAGCTCGGGCGGCCGACCGCACGGGGAGGGTCTCCCCGCGGGCGACGGCGTCGTCACGGTCGAGAACCCCTGCCTGTCCGGCGGCACCCTGGAGATCTTCCTCGAGGCCGTGATTCCGCCCGCTCGGCTCCATGTTCTGGGCGCGGCGCCGATCGCGAAGGCGCTGGTGCGACTTGCGTCTGCGCTCGGCTACGACGTCGTGGCGACGACCGACCCGGATGCCCCGCTCTCCTCAGACACGGCGGCGGTCGTGGTCGCAACACACGGCCGGGACGAGGAAGCCATGCTCGCCGCCGCGCTGCGCGCCGCTGTCCCCTATGTCGGCCTCGTGGCCAGCCGGCGGCGCAGCGCGGCGGTGCTTTCCGCCCTCGATATGTCGGCGGAGGAACGCGCTCGAGTACGAACCCCGGCCGGGCTGGACATCGGCGCGAAGACTGCACCCGAGATCGCGCTGTCGATCCTGGCCGAGATCGTGGCCACTCGCCGAAGTGCCGAGGCCGAAGCGATCGCGCACGCCGACTCCGAGGCTACCGCCCGTGCGGGGGCCGTGGCCTCTGGGCCCGTCGGCCAGGTCGACCCGGTATGCGGCATGACAGTCAGGGTTTCCCCGACCAGTCTGCGGTATGAATACGAAGGAACGGTTTACTACTTCTGCGGTGCAGGGTGCCGGCAAGCATTTGCCGCCGATCCTGCGAAGTACCTCTGACCGGCGCGGCGATGCGGCGGATTGCCGCGCCTGAGGCGGGTGGGGCCCCGCTCCCGCGAGGACCCACCCGCCATCTCGCTCCCAGTGGAGTCCTCCGCTGGGCGATGAACGCTCCCCTGCTCGGGCGCGTGCTCGACGGGACGGCATATCCGACTGCAGCGCGGGTCGGGGCAGCCGCCGGCGCGGCATACCAAGGCGCGTACAGCCCCGACCACGCCTTCCTATTCGGTCTTCAGCGCGTGCTCGATGGCCTAGGCGTCCTGATCGATCGCCCCAGCCACTGACGCCCCCGCCGAACCTGCTCAGGCACGGGGCGGGCGAATGACTGTCGTCAAGGCGACTCGTGCTGCCCGCCCACCGGCGTCGATACCGAGCCGATGCGAGCAAGGCGGCGGGCAAGAAGCTCACGTTCGGCGGGATTGATTGCGAGGTCAAGCGCCCGCTGGGTCGCGATGCGTGCCTCATCGGTACGGCCAACCGCGGCCAGCAGGTCGCCACGGATAGCGTGCAGCAGCCGATAGCCGTCGAGGTCCGGGGAGAGGGCGTCCACCTCGTCGAGAGCTGCCTGCGCACCGGCGACATAGCGGGTGGCGACCGCTCGGTTGAGCCGTACGACCGGCGACGGATCCACGGCGGCGAGGCGGCCGTAGAGAAAGTGGATCTGGCGCCAGTCGGTTACCTGCCAAGAAGGCGCGGCCGCATGCAGGGCAGCGATCGCCGCTTGCAGCTGGTAGGGGCCCGGGCGGCGCATGACCAGCGCCCGGTCGAGGAGCTCTGTCGCCTCGCCGATTCGGACCTGGTCCCAGCGGCTGCGATCCTGATCTTCGAGTCGAACCAGCCGACCCCACCCGTCGAAGCGGGTCGCCGCGCGGGCTTCATGAAACAGGAGCAGGGCAAGCAGGCCGAGCACCTCAGGCTCCCGCGGCATCAGCGGATGCAGGGTGCGAGCCAGTGCGATCGCCTGGGCGGCAAGGTCGCGCCGTGCCGGCGTCCTAGCTGCGCTCGCCAGATATCCCTCGTTGAAGACCAGGTAGACGACCGTCAACACCTCGGCCAGGCGCGAGCTGAGCTCATCCGGGTCAGGCATCACCACGTCGACACCGCGCAGCTGCGACCGCGCTCGGGAAAGCCGTTGCCCCATCGTGGCGTCGGAGGTGAGGAACGCGGCGGCGATCTCGTTCGTCGTCAAACCGCACACGGTACGCAGCGTCAGGGCAATCTGTGACTCGCGCGGCAGCGACGGGTGGCAACAGGCGAAGACCAGGGTCAGCAGCTCATCGTCGGCTCCGCGGGCTGAACCGGAGGCTCCGTCCGCGACGGCGGAGCCGTCGGTGCCGGCCGACTGGTCCAGCGCTGCGTCGACGGTGAGCAAGCGCAGCTTCTCCTCGCCGGTCCGAAGATGCCGCAGGCGGTCGATGCCCTTGCGTCGTGCCGTCGTCGCCAGCCAGCCGCCCGGGTTGGCCGGCACCCCATCGGTTGGCCAATGCGCTGCCGCCTCGGCAAAGGCGTCCTGGACCAGGTCCTCGGCAAGCGCGACATCGCCGATCCGCCTGGCAAGCGCGGCCCGCAGCCGAGTGGCCTCGCTGCGATAGACCCGCTCGAGTTCGTCCAGGGCCCCGCTCACGCAACCGAGTTTGGCAGCCTCCACCGACAAGGAACACCGGCGCGGCAAGTCCCCCGCTCCGATCATGTGAGCGGGGGACTCGGCGCTGGAGAATAGACGCCGCTAGTGGACGGCGGCGCCCTCCAGTTCGCGCTGGCGGGGCGGTACCTCCACCGGGCCGGGGATGTGCTCGTGCGACACCTCTGGCAGCCAGCGCAGCCAGCGGGGCAGGTACCAGTTGCGCTCGCCGAGCAAGGTCATCACGGCCGGCAGCAGCACGCCCCGAACCACCGTCGCGTCGAGCAGGACTGCCGCAGCCAGCCCGAAGCCCAGAGCCTTCATCGATGTCAGTGAGATCGTCGTGAAGAGCATGAACACCGCGACCATCACCACCGCGGCTGCAGTGATCACCCCGGCGGTCGACCGGATGCCGAACGCGACGGCGTCCCTGGTCGGCAGCCCTCTGTCGTACGCCTCCCTGATTCTGCTCAGGACGAAGACGTGGTAGTCCATCGACAGACCAAACAGCATCACGAAGAGGAAGATCGGCAGCCAGCTGGCCAGAGCCCCGGTCGACTGGAAGTTGAAGAGCGATTCACCCCAGCCGAGCTGGAACATGCCCACGACCAGCCCATAAGCGGCGGCGACGGACAGCATGTTCAGGGCGACGGTGGTTGTCGCGATCACCACCGACCTGAAGGACACGAGCATCACCAGGAAGGCCAGCCCCAGCACGAATCCGAAGACCAGCGGCAGGCTCCGAGTCATCGACGCGTTCACGTCGACGGATGCGGCCGTCATGCCGGTGACATGAGCCTGGGCGCCCGGCACTGATCCGAACGTCGCCGGCAGAACGTCTTCGCGCAGCGTGGACAATGCGTGCTCTGACCTCTCGTCCGTGCCACTGCCGACCAGTCCCACGTGGATCGCGGCCACCGTCTTGTCCGGGTTGATGTCGACCGTGATCGGACCGTACATCTGCCCGGTCGCCACAGCCTCGGTGCGGAAGCTCGCGATCGCCCGCTGGACCTCGGGCGCTGTGACGTCGGCCGCCTTCACCGCCACGACGGCGGGTTCTGCACCACCGGGGAATGCCCGCTGGATACGGTCATACGTCTGCAGAGCCGGCTCGGTGTGCTTGATGTCGTCCGCGCCGGGCAGCGCGGTGGTCAACTGCAAGGCCGGCACGGCAAGCGCGATCAGTACACCGCCCGCAAGAACCGCGGCAGCCCGCGGGAACCGCAGGACCGGAGCCAGGATCATCCCCCACAACCGGCCCCGCGACTGCCGGCGGTAGAGCAGCGGGATCTTCCCGAAGTCCACCTTGTCCCCGAGCTTGGACAGCAGCGCGGGCAGGACGGTCAGCGAGCCGAGGACGGCAACGGCGACCACAAGGATGGTGCCCACCGCGAAGCTGGGGAAGATCCCGTTGCCCGCGATGAACATGCCTGCCATCGCGGCGATGACGGTAAGCCCCGAGATCAGCACCGAGCGGCCCGAGGTCGCCGCGGCGATGGCCAGCGCCCGCTCCGGGTCCGCCCCTCGGGCACGCTCCTCGCGCTCCCGGCGGATGTAGAACATGCAGTAGTCGACGCCCACGGCGAGGCCGACCAGCAGCATCACGTGCGAGGTGGACTCGTCCATTGCGAAGAGCCGGCTGGCGAAGGCCGATAGCCCGATCGCGGCGAAAATCGCAGTCAGAGCCAGACCGACGGGCAGAATCGCCGCCAGGAACGCGCCAAACGCGACGAGCAGGATCCCCAAGGTCAACGGGATCGACAGCATGCCGAGCCGGTTGAAGTCCTTGTCAAGGCTCTGACCGATCGCATGGTCGAGGCTGGCGCTCCCGGTCTCCTCGATCCGCAGGTCCTTGTGCTTCGCCTGGACGCCGGAGACGGCGTCAAGGACGGGTTGCACGCGGTCGCCAGCGGTGTCCTGGTCACCCTTCATGTCAAAGGTCACCAGCGCGGAGCGCCCGTCCTTGGAGATCGCGCCGCCTGCCGCCTTGTCATAGGGCGAGACGATGTTCTCGACCTGCTCCGTCGTCCGGATTGCGGCGATCGCGTCGGACACGGCGGCCTTGAAGGCTGGATCGTCCGCGGTGGTGCCGCCCTTGCCTTGGACGAGGACGAGCTCGCCGGCTCGCTCAGCGAAGCCGGCGTCGTCGATGATCTTCTCGGCTTTCTTCGAGTCACCCGAGCCGTAGTCGGAATCCTTGAGCATGGTCGTGCCGATCGAGCTGCCGATGACAGTCGCCGCGATCACGAATGCGAGCCAGCCGAAGATGGCCGTCTTCCGGTGTCTTGTGCTCCAGCGCGCGATCGCGCCGGCAAGGTTGCGCTTCGGCCGAGCGCGCCGGCTGTGGTGCTGGGAGCGTCGTGACCCTGGGCCGCCCCCTGGAGCGTCCGGATCGGCGTACTCCGGTATGCGGGTCCGCATGGATCCCCCTTCGGTCGAGTACGGAAATACCGTGTCGGCCCAGGGGACGGCCCCCCGGAGCCCGTGATTTCGTATGCACTCGACAGTAGGAATCTTGGGGACGCGTCCCCATCCGGCGACCGCCCCGATTCGCCGTAGGGGTAGCACTGGTTCCCGAGTGGGGGTAGCCCCCGGCAATGGCCGACAGCAGCTGCGGGATTGTGCGTCAGGGCAGGTGGAGCTCGGCGCCTGGCCACCACGCGGCGACCAGATCCCGACCCGAGGACCCGATGTCCGGATGGCTTTCGTCGGCACCCATGGCGCGCAGGACCGACTCGAGCTCACCCGCGCGGGATCTGGGCAGACAGAGTCGCTTCCGGGTCATGTCGACAAGCTCGTCGAAGCTGACGTAGGTGGGGGTGTCGGCACGGTGCCAGCGCTCCGCATCGGGCTGGATGCCAGCCTCGCTGAGGACGGATAGCGCGTCCTCCGCGGTCGGCCCCTCCGGGCGCTCCACGTCGTGGAAGTGTCTCCACAAGGTGTTCAGTCGGACGAGCGGGTGCGCCGCCGTGAGCTCGACGACGACCCGACGGCGGGCGTGGGCGGTGAGCTGGGTCGCGAAGTCGGCGAGGTCGGGGACGTTGTAGAAGACATGGTGACAGACGACGACGTCAGCCACGGGAACCTGGTCGGCGATGTCCGGCCAGCGGCCGAGAAAGGTGTCGCACGGCAAGCCGCGGCGGGCGGCCGACTCGGCGAATTGCTGCAGCATTTGTTCGTCCGTGTCGACACCGCTCAGGTGCGTCGTGTGCTCCGCGAGCGGCAGCGATGCCGCGCCTGCACCCGGTCCGACATCGAGGACAGATCCCGACGTCTGAAGTGCTTCCCACGCGCGCTCGTATGAGGGTCCGTACGGTGCATGGACGGCCACCCGCGCCCGGCGGGCGAACAAGGCTGGTGGAAGCACCCAGGGCGACTCTTCAGCCGCCTCGAGGATCTCGTCCGGAATTGCCCAGGCCGCCAGCTCCTGCCGCCACCGCTCCGCCGCCTCTGCCACGGCAGGCAGCGTAGCGTCGCCCGTTACGCGCCCATGGCGTGAACGCCGCCGTCGGCGTGCACGATCTCCCCGGTGGTACGGGGGAACCAGTCGGACAGCAACGCGACTGCCGCGCGGGCCGCGGGCTCCGGATCGGAGAGGTCCCACCCAATGGGAGCACGGGTGGACCACACGTTCTCGAACTCGTCGAAGCCCGGGATCGACTTTGCCGCCATCGTCCGCAGCGGACCGGCGGCGACGAGGTTCACTCGGATGCCGGACGGTCCGAGATCGCGAGCGAGGTAGCGGGCACAAGACTCCAGAGCCGCCTTCGCCACGCCCATCCAGTCGTACTTCGGCCAAGCCACCGCGGCGTCGAAGTCCATCGCCACAATCGAGCCGCCGTCCTTCATCAGCGGCGCGCAGGCGGTGGCGAGGGCCTTGAGTGAGTACGCCGATACATGCAGCGCAGTCGAGACGTCGGGCCACGACGTTTGCAGGAAGTTGCCCCCCAGTGCACTCTCCGGCGCGAAGCCGATCGAATGCACAACGCCGTCGAGCCGATCCAGGTGCGGTTGCAGCCGCTCGGCGAGGCTGCCGAGGTGATCAGGGTCGGTGACATCGAGCTCGACGACAGGAGCCTGCGCCGGCAGCCGCTTCGCGATCCGCTCGACGAGGCTGAGCCGGCCGTATCCGGTGAGGACGACCTGCGCTCCCTCCTGTTGCGCGACCCGTGCGATGTGGAAGGCGATCGACGCGTCGGTGATGACCCCGGTCACCAGGACCTGCTTGCCATCGAGGATGCCCACGCTTGCCCTACCTCTCTGATCTGGCCAGTGCAGCGGACCTGGTCAGTGACCCATGCCGAGACCGCCGTCGACCGGGATCACCGCTCCGGTGATGTAGGCGGCGTCTTCTCCGGCGAGGAACCGGACCACCGCGGCGATCTCGTCAGCGGTGGCGTACCGACCGAGCGGTACCGCCGCAAGAATCTCCGCGCGCCGCTCCTCGGGCAGCGCGTCGGTCATGTCGGTACGGACGAAGCCGGGCGCCACGACGTTAGCAGTGATATTGCGGGAGCCGAGCTCGCGCGCCAACGACCTCGCGAGGCCGACCAGCCCAGCCTTGGAGGCCGCGTAGTTCGCCTGGCCGGCCGAGCCGAGCAGTCCGACGACCGACGAGATAAAGATCAACCGGCCGCGCCTCGCCCGCAGCATCGATCTCGCTGCCCGCTTCGCGACGCGGTACGAACCGGTGAGGTTGGTGTCGAGAACCGCGGTGAAATCGTCCTCGGCCATCCGCAACAGCAGCGTGTCCCTGGTGATGCCGGCGTTGGCCACCAGCACTTCCACCGGCCCCTGCTGCGATTCGACGGAGTCGAATGCCGCCTCAACCGCTGTCTGGTCCGTGACATCACAGCGGACGCCGAAGAGTCCTTCTGGCGGCTCGCCGCTGCGGTAGGTGATTGCGACCTTGTCCCCCGCGGCGGAGAACGCCCGGGCGATAGCCAGGCCGATGCCGCGGTTACCGCCGGTGACGAGTACTGATCGAGTCACGGCCAGGGACGCTACCCGCTACCTGCCAGTACCGCGAATCGGCCCCGCTCACCGGGCCGACCCCGATCGCCTGTGGTCCCCCAATCGCTTGAGCTAGGCCAATGACCGCGGCCTCTCGTTCCAGAACGGCTGCGTCGCCGCGATCAGCAAGTGCTGCCAGCCGCGTGACAGGATCGGTTCGGTCCGCATCGACACGCTCTGCAAGCGCTGGAGGCGCAGATGCCCCACGAGATCGACCCGACGTTCCTCGCTCTGCCGGCCCGATCGCTTGCCGACGCGGCGCTGCAACGGGCTCAGGATCTCGGCGCCGCCCACGCGGACTTCAGACTGGAGCGGATCCGAGGGCAGAGCGTGCGGCTGCGCGATGCACGCGTGGAAGGGGTGAGCGACGACGAGGACAGCGGATTCGCGGTACGCGTCGTCCACGAAGGAACCTGGGGATTCGCCGCTGCGGCGGATCTGACGGCCGAGGCCGCGGCGAAGGCCGCCGAGCTCGCTATCCAGGTCGCGAAGATCAGCTCAGCGATTAACTCGGAGCGGGTCGAGCTGGCCGAGGAACCGACCTACTCCGACGTCACCTGGGCCTCGCCCTACGATGTCGACCCGTTCGACGTGCCGGACCCGGACAAGATCGGACTGCTCGCGGAGCGCAGTGCCCGCCTGCTCGCGCACAGCGCCGTGGACCACGTCGACGGCTCGTTTTATGCGGTGAAGGAGAACAAGTTCTATGCCGATCTTGCCGGGACGATCACGACGCAACAGCGGGTACGAATCCATCCGGAGATGACCGCGACCGCCGTGGACAAGGAGTCCGGCAGGTTCGAGACGATGCGTACCCTCGCTCACCCGGCCGGTCGCGGGTGGGAATGGGTCGTCGGATCGACGACCGAGGCGGACCAGCTCGAGGAGCTCTGGGACTGGGACGGCGAGCTCGAGCAGATCCCTGAGCTGCTGACCGAGAAGATGGCCGCGCCGAGCGTGGAGCCGGGGCGCTATGACCTGGTGATCGATCCGACGAATTTGTGGCTGACGATCCACGAGTCGATCGGCCATGCCACCGAGCTGGATCGGGCCCTTGGCTACGAGGCAGCTTATGCGGGCACGTCGTTCGCCACCTTCGACCAGCTCGGGACCCTGCAATACGGCTCGGAGGTGATGAACGTCACCGGTGACCGGACCGCCGACCACGGTCTGTCCAGCATCGGCTATGACGACGAAGGCGTCGCGACCCAGGAGTGGGACATCGTGCGCGATGGAGTTCTCGTGGGCTACCAGCTCGACCGGCGAATCGCACGCCTGAAGGGACTCGGACGCTCCAACGGATGTGCCTTCGCGGACTCGCCGAGCCACATGCCGATCCAGCGAATGGCCAATGTCTCGCTCCAGCCGGACCAGGACGGGCGCTCTACGGCGGAGTTGATCAGTGGGGTCGAGCGCGGCATCTACATCCTCGGCGACAAGTCCTGGTCCATCGACATGCAGCGCTACAACTTCCAGTTCACCGGGCAGCGGTTCTACCGCATCGAGAACGGCCGACTGGCGGGCCAGCTTCGTGACGTCGCCTACCAAGCGACGACCACCGACTTCTGGGGGTCGATGGTGGCGGTCGGTGGTCCGCAGACTTACCTCCTGGGCGGTGCGTTCAACTGCGGCAAGGGCCAGCCAGGCCAGGTCGCCGCGGTGAGCCACGGCTGTCCGGCGGCGGTCTTCCACGGGGTACGGATACTCAACACGGTCCAGGAGGCGGGACGGTGACGACCGCAGCGACGACACCACAGGAGATCGTCGAGCGAGCACTCGAGCTGTCGACCGCGGACGGCTGCGTGGCCATCGCGGACGAGCAGAGCACCGCCAACCTGCGGTGGGCGGGCAACACGCTGACCACGAACGGGATGACGCGGTCACGGCAGCTCACCGTGATCTCGACCGTCGAGGGTTCAGCAGGTGTCGCGGCGGGCGTCATCTCCCGCTCCAATGTGACCATCGACAGAATCGAGGATTTGGTCCGTGCCGCCGAGGCATCTGCCAGGTCGGGCCCGCCGGCAGATGATGCCCAACCGTTGGTTTCGCCGGATCAGGTTTCCGCGCCGGGACTGTGGGAGGCGCAGCCGGCCGAGACGTCCATCCAGGTGTTCAGCGGGTTCGCACCTGCGCTCGGCGAGGCGTTCGGCCAGGCCCGGGCGGACCGACGCGACCTTTACGGCTTCGCCCAGCACCTCATGACCACCACCTACCTCGGGACGGCGACCGGCCTCCGCCTCCGGCACGACCAGCCGACAGGGACTGTCGAGATCACCGGCAAGGCCAACGGTGCCTCGGTCTGGGTAGGTGCCTCCACCAGGGACTTCTCCGATATCGATGTCGACGCGCTGTACGGCGATGTCAGCCGCCGGCTCGGGTGGTCCAAGCGACGCATCGACCTCGAACCAGGAAGGTACGAGACCGTGTTGCCGCCCTCGGCGGTCGCGGACCTGATGATCTACATGTACTGGTCAGCCGGTGGCCGGGACGCGCACGACGGGCACACCGTCTTCTCCCGGCCAGGCGGCGGCACCAGGATCGGCGAGCAACTCGCCAGCGTCCCGGTTGCTCTGCGCAGCGATCCGTCGGCCGAAGGCCTTGGCTGCGCACCGTTCGTCCTCGCGCACGCATCGGGGCGCACCCAGTCGGTCTTCGACAATGGCCTCGCGCTTGCACCCACCGGCTGGGTCAATGACGGCAAGCTGGGCGCTCTCCTCCACACCCGCGCATCCGCTGCCGAGACTGGCGATGCTGTCGCACCACCCATCGACAACCTGATCATGGAGGGACCACCCGGCGATGCACGCTCGCTCGGTGAGATGGTGGCAGGCACTGGGCGGGGACTCCTGGTCACCTGCCTGTGGTACATCCGTGAGGTCGATCCACAGACTCTCCTGCTCACCGGGCTGACGAGGGACGGTGTCTACCTGGTGGAGGACGGCGAGGTCGCTGGCGCCGTGAACAACTTCCGGTTCAACGAGAGCCCGGTCGACCTGCTCGGCCGGCTCGGGGAAGTCGGGCAGACCGAGATCGCCCTGCCCAGGGAGTGGAGCGACTGGTTCACCCGGACGGCGATGCCACCGATCCGGGTGGGTGACTTCAACATGAGTACGGTCAGCCAGGCGTCCTGACCTGACGTACGGCGCCGTCCCCGGAGCACCGACCGGAAGGATGCTGTCGCACTGGGTCAGGGCTGAGCGCATGACACGGGCGTACTGTGGAAACGACCTCGCGGCGGTACAGGCACAGATCCAGCCTGCTGGACCGACCACGTGAGGCCGCCGGACCTAAGGCGGACAGTGCAGCGGGACAGGCAGAGCAAGCCGGTGTACGAGATCACCGGAGCGCGCCGCGGACTCACTGAAGATGTCACCCGGCGCCAGATCCGCTACGCGATCTCCATGGGCATCCGCACCGTGTGTTTCGTGCTCGCCATTGTCACTCACGGTTGGCTGCGCGCGGTCTTCCTGATCGGGGCACTCGTCCTGCCGTACCTCTCCGTGGTCTACGCCAACAGCGGCCGCGAGCGAATCCGCACGGGACCGCCCGGCTATCAGCCCGGCGGTCCGGCGGCGATCGATCCCATGCGGACGGAACTCCCCCGAGCGGAGAAACCTGACCAGGGCGGAACGGAGTCGCCCGGCTCGGAAGGGACGCCGGCGCCTGGATCAGGGTCCTCTCCTGGTAACTCATCGGAGCCTGGGCCCGCCACAGGCTAGCGCCATATCTGCGCTCCTGTGTCGCGTGTCCAAAGTCATATTGCGTCTGGCTGGTCCCGCCGGGGCGCACCCCACGGAAACCCTCCGGGCTGCTGCTCCACGTTTTCCGAGGCACCTCCGCAAGGACACATTGGCGGCGATCTCGCTCGCCCGCGTAGCAGTGTGAGCCGGGCTCGCTGCGGCCCTGCCATGCATCCAGCGGTCCTCAGGCATCCGTCACAGGACCTTGGACGCGCGACACTAAATGCGTGATCGAGCAGGTGTATAACGATGCACGCGCACGAAAAATGCTTGGGTCGTTTTGCCCCATGTGCTGCCATTTTCGGCTAATGCGAGTGCTGAGGTTTCGCCAGAGCGAAACTCGCACAGGCGAATAACCTCCAGAGTCCGTGCACGGGATCACGGCAGCGTGTAATACTTCGTCTGCGCTCCGTATCCCCCGTCGGAGCGACTGGGACGCGATGCCGGGCGGCTTCCCCCGTGGCTGCCCGGTATCGCTTTGTCACGACGGTGCCTGCCTCCCCACAGGCCTGCGTACCGTCCGCTCGGGATCTAGGTGGCTAGCCGCCGATAGCGGACATGGGACGAGCGGGCTGGAGGAATCCTGGATCGTCGATGCCGTGCCCCGGCTTCTTCCCCCACATCGCAACTTCCCACCGCTGGGCGATCTCCG
>JBKPTD010000086.1:0-10095 GCA_046735375.1 Actinomycetota bacterium
CGCGCACTGCTACAGCACCTTCGCCCGTTCGTCGACGTCAGGCACCGTGAGCACGATCAGTGGACTGTGCTGCACCATCTCGTCCACGTCGGTACGACCCCAGCGTTTCGCTGCGGCTTCGATCAGCGGGCGCCGTTCGGCGGGGTCTGTAACCACACGTGCGGTCCCGGGGATGTCCGCCGTAAGGGACTGCTTCAGGTGTACGACGACGTGCGGGTCAGCCGTGATGTTGTGAATCCAGTCGCGCGTCCGATCGGCCCGTGGCAGGCCACTGATGAAGAGCAGCCCGTCCTCCTCGTGGAGGAAGATCTCGATCCTCCGTGGCCGGCCCGTTCGGCGGCCGTTCGTGGTCAGGTCGATCACCTGACTGTGGTGCAGCGCGTTCCTGGTCTTCTCGTCCACGTGCCCTCCTGCGCTGCGACTCACCGTAAGGTCAGCCGGTAGCGGTTCGCGTCACCACCCCCAAGTCATTTGGGCTCCAGGATCATCCCCAACTGTCCTGGCTCTCACCAGACCAGCACACGCCGACAGCGGCATAGGAGTGCGGCCCGGCGCTGCCCTGCGAGTGGCAGCGAGAACCTAGACTGAGTAGCTGTGGGCCTGCGGTACTGCACTGATGTCTCAGCAGCAGACTGGATCACGAGCAGCCGCCTTCCTTGGGGCCAGCTCGTGGAGTTCGGGCCGCCAGGGTTCCCGGCGTACGCCCGCCTCAGGTTCATCCCTGACCCCGTCAGGGAAGGGCAAGACGAGGCAGACGTAGATGTCGGCCCCGACTGGCCTTCCGAACGTGAACTACTAGGGCGAGCGCTGCAGGTGCTTGTGCATCACACGGGGACAGCCGATGAGTGCTACTTCTGTGTATGGGACGGCTGGGGTGCGAAATGGATCACCGAGGTGACTGCCCTGAGCTCACCTCCTCCAGAACTGCCAATGGTTGAAATCGGGTTCGACAATCCCCCCAGATCGAAGTACCCAGACCGGAGTTACTTCCTCCTACGCGGAGAAGTCCCGGATTTCCTTGACCCGGATGCAGTGTGGGCCGAGATCCCGGAGCCGGTGGAACCGGCATTCGTCTGGCCGGCCGACCACGCATGGTGTGTCGCGTTTGATGTGGACCCGCACTATGCCGGCATCGGCGCCGCGACCGCCGCAATCAACGAGCTGGTAAGGCACCCTGGGCTGGACATTGTCCGTGCTATACCCGACGCGCACCAGCCGCACTACAACTGACTCAACCTCGGCTAAAGCCAGCGGCGCAGACGAACGAACCGTTCTGTCCATCCGCAACCGCGTCACCAGTCGACCTGACGTCCTGCGCCGTTGGCGCAACCAGGCACGGATGCGGCATAGAGCGGATGAGCTCTGTGCACTTCTGGTCACCGTCGGCGTGCACATCGAGCGGTGCTGTGTTCGGGTGCCATATCCGCCTGATTGCGTGGGCGGCAATTCCGTGCTTGATGACGGTGGCACCCCCAGGTCGGGGTTGTCCCCACCGGTTGACCGAGTGAGACTCTCGGCGGCGTCGCCGGCGCCGCGAGCTCTGCGATAGTGGACGCATGAGTGGCCGCCGGAAGGCTCCCAGTCCAGCTGACGCCCTCCGGCAGTTCATCTACGGTGACGCCCCCCTTGACGAGTGGGTGGTACGGGACGCGGACAATCCCGATGAGCCGTGGAGCTCGTTCCAGCGCGCGCGGCGGCTGGCCCATGCCGGACAGCCGGACGAAGCTGCGAAGATCTGGCAGCAGATCGCGCTCACAGAGCGACTTGAATCACGCCAGACCCTGCAAGCCTGGCACTTTCTACGCCAGGCCGGGTATTCGCCTCCGGCCGACCGCGCCCAGGTCGTGCTCGGCGTCGTGGCCGAGATGCCTGTACACAGCGCACATGACCTGCTTGCTGCCTATCAGGATGGAACGGCCCGGTACCTGAACTACTCGGGCAAGGTCGTGATCTGGGAGGACCCCTCGGTCGCCGAAATCCGGTCGGCCATCGACGACTGGCTTGCCACCGGGCAGGTCATCGCCAACGCCATCGGCGCATGGGAGCAGTCGACCCTCCCGCCACTTCCGGTCGGACACCTACGGGTGATCACGCTCACCCCAGCTGGACCTCGCTTCGGCCAAGGTCCGGTAACAGGCCTCTCAGCAGATCCGATTGCCGGTTCCTTCCTCACCGCCGCGACCAAGCTGATGCAGCTGATTGTCAGCCGCGCAATGACCTGATACGTCCAGCTGGCGAGCTATACAGACGAGGTGACAAATCAGGCTCTGATCGCGCCCACTCATCGCTAGGTCCTCCTGCATTGGCGCGACGCGCCAGACGCGGCATGAGAGTGCTGCGTCATCCACGGGGTGGGCAGTGTAGCCAGGGCAGTTCTCTAGCCACACCGTTATCTATGGGACCACGCGTGTAGCGGTGGATTCGCCGGGCAGACCTGGGCTGTGTGCCGCTTTCGACGGTTGGACGGGGGTCTGGCCGAGGAGCTTGCCGTCTGCGTCGTACGCGCGGATCGATGCCGGTGTGTCCAGTGGCAGGGAGGCGACGGCCGCGCCGGTGGTATCGAGATCGACGGGGCGCACGTCGTGGCCGATGACGAGCTCGGCTCGTGCGGCATTTGCCGGGGCGATTACCAGCAGGGTTGTCATCTCGGGCGTCGGGTGGTCGCCTTTGATCCAGAAGGCGAACGGCCGAGTCTCGGCACCGGCGGCCGGGACGAGAAGGCGCAGGCCGATTGTTCGTCCGTCCAGGTAGGTGCCGTAGACCAAGGTTCCACCGCCGAGGGGCTGCACGGTTATCAGCAGGGCGGGGCCGGCGGCGACCGTTCCTGCCCACGGGATGCGAATGGTCGCTGTTGTCGGGTCGACAGCGCAGTCGCGAAGTACTTCCTCGATGGCCGTGTCGACGACATCATCGGCTGGCAACACGCCGCGCGTCTGTTTGGTCGCGGCGACTGTCACACCCACAGGCAGATCGGGGCCAATACTTGCCTGCCACAGGGCCCCGGCGGCGAGCGTGGTCTCGCCTCGTTCGGTCTGCATCCGCAGCATCGCGGTCATCCCGGACGGAGCGCCGCGGAACCGTGCAACAGCGACGCCACCGGCGGTCGGCAACGGCTCCCAGTTACGGGAGACCCGCCCTTGCGCCGTGTACGAGGCGGACCTCGAGATCTGGAGGGTGGCGTCGGCGGGCGCGATCACCAGAGCGGCCCCCGCGTCGAGCCCAAGTTCGCCGAACGTGACGATCTCGGGAAGCTTGTCACCGTAGGTGGCGCCCTGCCTCATGTCTTGAACCGCAGCCCCAAGCGGACCCTCGTACCACATGGGCGCGTACGCCTCGCGCACGCCCAGCCGCAGCGGCACCACGACAAGGGCGAGCCTGCGGTCGAGCGCGGGGACATCGCCCGCGAAGACAAACCTGATGCCGCCTCGATCGACGACACGCCAGCGGCCTTCGGTCTCCTCAATGTCCTGGACTGCGGCTCGCATCTGCTCCTGCCACTCCGCATCGTGGGCGAGTGAGCCGCGCGTGGGTTCCTGCAGCAGTGCGGAGCCGGCCGTCCAGTTGCCGTCTGTGCGGATTGCCGGCATCCAGCCGGGCAGGCTGACAATGCCGGTGCCGATGCCGATGACGGTGCACCCGGCGACGGCGACAACGCCGGCCGCACGCAGTCGGCGCCGGGCGCGGCGTCGGCGCTCGACACGGATGAATCGCGCGTACGGATCGGGGTGCACGGGCAGTCGGTCCGCTCGTGCGCTCAGGGCCGCCGCGACACTGTACTGAAGATCGGTGGTCACGAGAACCTCCGGCCAAACGATGTATTTGACGATGTGCCACCAGCGGTCGAGGCGGCCTCTTGGGTTGACCGGCCCGTGGGGTTCACCTCGATGCGAGATGCACCCGCCCGGCGAGGACTCGCGTCTACTCGCGAACCGTCCGACCGGAAAGTGCCGCCGTGCGCGGCCTGCAGCTGGTCCCTGATGCGGGCAAGACCGCGAGATGCGGCACTCTTCACCGTGCCAACCGAGCAGCCCAGCAGATCGGCTGCCTCGGCCTCCGACCGGTCCTCGACGTATCTGAGCACAACCACAGCGCGCATGCGTGGTGGAAGACGACGAACCGCCGTCCACACCGCGTCACCGAGATCCGGACGTTCCACGTCGCTACCCGTCGAAGCATCCGCCACGACGGCCACCGGAATCTCGTGAACGCGTCGGCGCCGACGCCAGCTGATCGCGAGATTGATCAATACCCGCCGCGCGTACACCTCAGGCTGGTCGCGGCGCTCGACGCGATCCCAGCGGCGATGGACGCGTTCCAGCGCGGTCTGCACGAGGTCCTCAGCCAGGCCGTGGTCACCCACAAGCAGGTAGGCAGTCCTGACCAGGGCCTGCCAGCGCGTCACCACGAACTCTCGGAACTCGTCCACGCTCGACTCATCCACGAGACCTCCAGGCCAGCTCACCATGACAGAGCCTCGGGTGGCTGGGAAAGGTTGCGTGCACTTCTCTGATTGCGCAGCAAGGGAGTAGTGCCTGCGGGTCGCTCCCGGAGCCAACATCCGACATCTGCTCATCGGCATGAGAGTTCACCGGACAGCGGCATGTCCGCGCGGGTCCGAGGGCGGTTCTGACCTGCACGGATACCTCATCCGACCGTTGACCGCGTTGGCCGTTTGCGGTCGTGGGGATCTTCTATGCTGCGCCTTCGTCATTTGCGGCCCGCAGCGGACGCCGCGCCGCTACGGTTCCCGCTCATGGAAGTTAGTCCGGAGCCCGCACAGTTCGGAGGGTAGATCATGTTCGCTCTCGCCGCTGCCGTCGTCGCCCTGCTCGCCATCCTCGACGTCGCCACCAAAGCTGATCTGCTTTGGTGGTGGCTCGGGTTCATGGCCCTGCAGTTCGCCTTCGGCTGGGGACTCCCATTCGGCGCTCCAACTTGGGGCAGGCGAGGGTGATGGCTCGGGAACTGACCATGGCATAGCGCCGACCAACTAGGGCCAAAGCTCCTACTTTGGAGATCCCCGCGAGCCCCGGAGGAGGGAGGCTCGCGGGGATCTCTCTGTTGCCCCTCGTCTAGCGGACCCTCTCGGCTCGCCCCTGCCCCACGGCGATCCATTCCATGAGCCGGCTCAGGTCGGCACCCGCGGCGATGCACAGGGCCGCCTCGAGCGCTCTGCGTGGCCACCGGCCGTCTCGCTCGTCTTCGTCGTGAAACCCGAAGATCACCCCGGCCCGTTCGGCGAGCAGGTCACCGCGGCCGTCGGCGACCTCGCGCAGCTCGGCGAGTGCGGCGTCGACGTCGAGCGGCTTCCGGCTGGCATGACGGGTCTCACCGTCATGCTGTAGCGCAATGCGGGCCGGAAGATCGACCTAAGACCTCCCGGCCCGCCGCCGTTCCGGCCGTTACCGCTGCTCCGGCTGGCCGGACGTCGCCTCCTCCGCTGCCGACTTCGTCTCCTCCTTGACAGTGCCAGCCGCTTCCTGCGCCTTGGCCTTGACCGAGTCCGCGGCCTTCTGCGCGGGTTCCCGCAGCTCCTCGGTGACCTGTTGGGCTGCTCCCTTGGCCTCCTCGAACACCGGCTGTGCGTACTCGCTGAGCTCGTCCCTGACCCCGGCCGCGAGCCGCTGTTCAGGTTGGCTCGGCGGCAGCAGGGATGCAATCAGCCAACCCAGGCCAAACGTGACGACTCCGGCCGCCAGTGGGTTGCCCTCTACCCGCTCGCGTGCGGCCTGCGGTGCCGAGGCGGCAACGTCGCTCACGGTGGAGGCCGTTGCCGACGCGGCCGAGGAGACCTTATCGGCGGTGCCCGACATCTGATCGCCTACGGTCTCTCCGGCGCGACTCGGCGTCCCCATCACCTTCTTCTTTGCGGTTCCGAACACCTCAATCACCCGGTTGGTCCGGCTCCGGATCACTTGGCTGGGCGCGACCTTCTCGCCCAGCGCGTCGACATCGCTGCTGAGCTCTGCCTGGGTTTGCTCGATGTCTCGGCGAATCTGGTCTGGATCACTGGTCATGGCTATGCCCCTTTCCGGGTTTGAGAGCTGACGGAGTCTCCTTCAGGGTGTCCACGGTGCGTTCCGGTTTGGGCCGGACCTGTCGAATCCGGTCTCGGCCAGTGGTGTAGAGCACGCCGCCGACCAGCGCCCACACGGCCGCGACGATGAGCGCCGCCCAGCCCGGATCCATCACGTTGGACAGCCCGGCCCACAACGCCGCGGACAGGAACAGCAGTACGAAATAGCCAGCTAGCCCAGCCCCACCAAGAAGGCCGACCGCCTTGCCGCTCTTGACCGCCTCCTCTCGCATCTCCGCTTTGGCTAGCGCCAGCTCCTGCCGCATCAGGGTCGAGAGGTCACGGCTCACCTCCCCGACCAGCTCCCCGACGGATGCGCTGGCCACATCCGGCTTACCGGCGTCGCCGAGCGTGGTACGGCTATCAGCAGCCGACTCGTACGACTCACCCGGTTGCATCAGGTGCTCGGTCACGGTTTCTCCCGAAGAGGACGATCCGGATCGCCGGGCATGGACGCGGTGATCGGATCAGCGCCTTCGGCCGGGACCACCGGCGGGCGCGACTGACCGGTCGAGACGCCCAACGGGGCGCCACTGCTCGCCGGAACCGTTCCGCCCGCCATGCCACCACTGCTAGCGGCGACCGCTCCGCGAGTGAGCCTGCCGGCGGCTACGCCGGCAAGAGCCGCACCGAGCAGGAACACGCCGGGACGCCGCCTGGCGAACTCGCGAATCTCGTCCAGCAGGTCGGCTGGCTCACGACTCTCCAGCCAACCGGTCCAATCATGAATGCGCCCGGACGCCTCGCGGGCTAGCTCTGTCGCCAAGCCGGACCGCTCACCCTTGTCCGCCATCGCAGACAGCTCGTCGCCGACTCCGCGCAGGCGTCCCGCTAGTTGCTGTTGCTGGACGCTCACCTGCTGACGTACCTGCGTCCGGGCTTCTGACGCGAGGCCGCCGGCCCGGCGCCCAGCCTCGGCCGCCACCTCCCCGACCTGTTCCTTCGTTGTCGTTGCCACGTGGCCAGTGGCCTGTCCTGCCTTTGCGGCGACTCCGCCGCCCATGCTCTGCCCCCACGCCGGGACACTCTGTCCAGAGCGGTCATCGCTGAAGTTCTCGGACATCTCGTTATCCTCCCTGCCCATGCACACCCCTCGGGCTGCGACGATGCCGTCCGTCTGGCACGCCGAACCCTCCTTTCCTCACTGGGATGGGAGGCTCCCCGCGTCGCCAAGATGTCGACCGAGCACCCTCACCAGACGGCGACCCGGTGGACGTTGCCAGACGGCGAGCATCCAAACCTGGTACACCTGCATTTGCCCGTCTGAACAGTGCCGCCGGTCGTCGTCGGCGCGATCGTGGTGGGCATCTCGTTCCGGATCGAGCCGGGCAGGACAGGGTTCTCTCCCGCGACCCTGACGCTGGCCCTGGTCTGGACCGTTGGCGCGTTCGCCTCGGGGCCGCTCCACCACGGTCGGATCGCTGCCGCGGACCCTGTGCTCCTGGGCCCGGGACTTGCCGGGGTGTTCGTGCTGGGTGGGCTAGTGGTCCGCCCAGATCCCCTTCCTGGAGGAGCAGGTCAGCACGGTCCTCGACCATGCCGACCAGGGCTCGGGACCGCTGCTGGTCCTAATCACGGCAGTGAACGGAGTCGCCGAAGAGCTCTTCTTCCGTGGCGCCGCCTACGCGGCCATTCCCCGGCATCCGGTACCGGCCACCACCGCGGCGTATGCGGTGGCCACCTTCGCGACGGGCAACGTGATGCTGGCCTTCGCCGCTGTGCTGCTCGGGATCGTCGTCGGGCTCGAGCGGCGAGCGTCCGGCGGGGTCCTCGCGCCGGTACTCACCCACGTCACACGGTCGCTGGCCATGCTCTTCGCGCTGCCGCCGCTGTTCGGCTGACTAGTCAGCGCCCGTCCTCGTCGAGTGCGAGCCGCACCGACTCGGCGTACGACATCGGCTCGCCGGGCCACGTCACGGATCGTGTGGTCGGTGACCACCACCTCCATGTCCATCGAGTCGATCAGGTTGCGCCTGGTGGTCACGTCGACGTTCGTGACCAGGGCCAGCCAGTACGACGACAGCCGAGGCGTCAGGACGGGCACCCGGACGATCGGCACGCGGGATCCCTTCGACAGCTCGGCGGCCACCTGCAGCATCTCCAGGTAGGTCAGCTGCTCGGCGCCCCCGATCTCGAAGACCCGCCCGAGCGCGTCGGGGTGATCGATCACTCCCGCGAGATAGCGGACCACGTCGTCCAGCGCGATCGGCTGGGTGCGCGTGGACACCCACTTCGGGACCACCATCGTCGGCAGGTTCTTGACCAGCTGGCGGGTGAGCTCCCACGAGACGCATCCGGCGCCGACCACGATCGCGGCGCGAGAACGGTGACCGGGACGCCAGCCGCCCCGAGGATCTCCTCCACCTCGCGCCGCGAACGCAGGTGCGGCGAAAGCCTCTCGGTGTCAGCGCCGAGTCCACCGAGATAGACGATCTGGCGTACGCCGGCCCGCGCTGCCAGCTCTGCCGCCGTTCGCCGACCTACTGGCGTCGGCTGGACAGCCCGTCACCGCCGACTACGGGTGGGCTCTGCATGGTGTGTGGCACGCCGGTACCACCGGGCCACATCTACTGCTCCCGCGCTCATGCCGAGCAGGACCGTCCGCTATGACGAAGACCTCCCCGCCCGGAGAGGCCGGAAGGGAGAGAAGGAAAGGATCAACAGAAATGGTAAATGCCCCCCGACACGGGGCCAGGCTACGAGCGAGACTTCGACCGGCAGGGTTGTTGGGTTGGGCTGAAACGAATGGGTATAAGGCGCCGGAAGTACGCTCATCAGGAGGAACATCCCATGGCGACGAAGAACTCGCCCAACCGCATCTCAAAGGCTGCCCGCACCGGACTGAGGGAGCTACCCTCCAACGCCGCATGGCTTCTTGCCAAGGCCATCCGTCCAGCAGCTGGTGGAGCCTCCCAGCTTGTCGACCATGTGTCAGACGCAGCGGCGTCGAGCACCGAGAGCACTCGGTCGGCGGCAGGCACGGTCCGACGCCGTGCCGCCGACGTCGGCCGCTCCGTTGCTGACGCGATGCCGGGGCTCGGCCGCGACGCCGTATCCGACCTCATGCACGAGGCCGACGTGGCCGCTGAACAGGCCAGGCAAAGTGAGACCGAAGCCGTCCGGCTGGCGCAGCGTGCGAAGGACGACGCCGACCAAGCCACCCAGATCGCCAACGACGGCGATCGGGACGTCCAACGTGCTCGCAAGGACGCCGAGGATCGCGTGCGAGCACGAGTCGAGCAACTCCAGCAGGAACTCGATGCGACAGTCGCCGAGGTGGAGCGCGAGCAGGCAGAGCGCGTAAGCCGAGCACGCGCGGAAGCCGAGCACCGTGTGGAAAGCCAACGCCTTGCCGAGGAGGCATCCACACGCAAGATCGTGGAACGGGTCGAGGCGGAGGCCGCGGACCGCGCGCGGAAGGCCCAGGAGCGGGCGGAGCAATCACAGCGGCAGGCGGCTCGCGCCATCGAGGCCGCCGACGAAGCCCTCGTGCGGGCCCGCGAGCTCGCCGACCGGGCGGCTCAGACAGCGCAGGAGGCGGCTGCGGAGGCGACTCGGGAAGCTGAGCGACTGGCCGGTGAGGCCCGGGCACGGGCTCGTGAGGCGAAGCGCCGCGCCGCTGAGGCTGGCGAGGTACGAGACAGCGCCAACCAGGCAGTGGGACAGACCCGCTCGACCGCCGACGATGCCAGTTCCGGCAACGGCCGCGGACGTTCGTCGTCCAGCTCAAACAAGTCCGCATTCGGCAACGTCCTCGAGGTGCTCACCAAGCAGGAGCTGCTAGTGCTGGCCGAGGAGGCTGACGTCGAGGGTCGCTCGAGCATGAGCAAGCCAAAACTGGTCGACGCGCTGGAGCAGGAGGGCGTCGGACTCGATGCACTCACGAAGGCGGAGCTGCTGGCCGTCGGCACTGGACACGGAATCGACGTTCGTACGTCGATGTCCAAGAACGAGCTCATCGCCGCGATCGCCGCCAACGCCGGGTGAGCCGGTCATCAGCGTGCCGGAACCTAGTACGA
>JBKPTD010000087.1:0-43907 GCA_046735375.1 Actinomycetota bacterium
ATGCGGACACCGAGGAAGCCGAGCCCGGAAGCCGCCGCGTCGCGGAGCCACGGATGATTCTCGCCGACGCCGCCGGTGAAGGCGAGGACGTCGATGCCGTTCATGGCCGCCGCCATGGCGGCAATCGCGCCGCGCAGCCGGTGCACGTACACGTCGATCGCGAGGAGCGCGGCCGGCTGTCCAGCGTCAGCGGCAGCCCGCACCTCACGCATGTCGCCCGAGGTGGAAGTCATGCCGGCCAGCCCCGACGAGTGCTCGAGGGTCTGGGCGAGCTCGTCGACGCGGATCCCGCGAGCCTGGAGCAGCCACAGCAGCAGGCCAGGATCGACGCTGCCGGATCTGGTCGCCATCACGACCCCCTCGAGCGGTGTGAAACCCATCGTCGTGTCGACGGAGATTCCGCCCGAGACCGCGCACAGCGATGCGCCTGCGCCAAGGTGGCACGTGACGATACGCAGATCGTTCACCTCTTCCCCCACGAGCTGCGCGGCCCGGCGTGCGGCGTACGCGTGCGACAGGCCGTGGAAGCCGAATCTTCGCAGGCCGAAGCGCTCCTGCCACGACGATGGCAGGGCGTAGGTCGCGGCGGCCGCAGGCATCGACCGGTGGAAAGCCGTATCGAAGCAGCCGACCATCGGGACCCCGGGCAGCGCTGAACCGACGGCCCTGATGCCGGCAAGTGCGCGCGGCTGGTGCAGTGGAGCAAGGTCGGTCAGTGCCTCCAGTGCGGCGTCCACGGCGGGGGTCAGCCGGACGGGCTCGCCAAAACGAGCCCCACCATGAACGATCCGGTGGCCAACCGCGTCGACCGGCTTGTTCTGATCGAGGAAATCCTTGATCAAGTCAGTGTCGTTGGCACCAGCCCACGGATCGATGGTGGACGAGCCCACCACCAGGTCGCCGTCGTCGAGGACGGCGAGCTTGAGGGTGCTCGAACCGGCGTTCACGACGAGGATGCGCATGCGGGGCAGTCCCGGCCGGTCAGTAAGACCAGGTCCAGGACCGTACCTCCGGCAGATCCTCGCCGTACTCCCTGGTCCACGCCCGGTGCTCGGCTCGCTTGTCCTGCATGAGTTGCCTGACTCGAGCCGCCCGCGGCCCGAGACCCGGCACTCGGTCGATGACGTCGATCACCAGATGGAACCGGTCCATGTCGTTCATCACGACCATGTCGAAGGGAGTGGTAGTGGTCCCCTCCTCCTTGTAGCCGCGTACGTGCAGATTCCGGTGGTTGGTACGGCGGTAGGTGAGCCGGTGGATCAGTGGTGGGTAGCCGTGATAAGCGAAGATCACCGGCCGATCGGTGGTGAACAGCGCATCGAACTCCCCGTCGCTCATGCCATGCGGATGCTCTCTTTCTGGCTGCAGGCGCATCAGGTCGACGACATTCACCACCCGCACTTTCAGCGCAGGCAGGTGCTCGCGCAGCAGCGCGGTGGCCGCCATCACCTCGAGCGTGGGCGCGTCGCCCGCGCAGGCCAGCACGACGTCGGGCTCACCGTCGTCGTCGTTGCTGGCCCATTGCCATATCCCGGCTCCCCTGGTGCAGTGCAGGATTGCCGCGTCGATGTCCAGCCACTCAGGCGTGAGGTTCTTTCCCGACACCACGACGTTGATGTAGTCACGGCTGCGAAGGCAGTGGTCGGCGACGGAGAGCAGCGTGTTCGTGTCCGGTGGCAGATAGACCCGTACGACCTCCGCCTTCTTGTTCACCACGTGGTCGATGAAGCCGGGATCCTGGTGCGAGAAGCCGTTGTGGTCCTGCCGCCAGACGTGCGAGGTCAGCAGGTAGTTCAGTGAGGCCACCGGCCGCCGCCAGCCCAGACCCCTGGTGACCTTCAGCCACTTTGCGTGCTGGTTGAACATCGAGTCGACGATGTGCACGAACGCCTCGTAGCAGGAGAAAAGGCCGTGCCTGCCGGTGAGCAGGTAGCCCTCGAGCCAGCCCTGGCAGAGGTGCTCGCTCAGCACCTCCATCACGCGTCCGTCCGGATCGAGGTGCTCGTCGGTCGGGCGAAGCGCCGCTTGCCAGGCCTTCCCGGTCGCCTCGTAGACCGCGCCGAGCCGGTTCGATTCAGTCTCGTCCGGGCCGAAGAGCCGGAAGTTTTGCTGCTCGGCATTCAGCCGGAAGATGTCACGCAGCATCGCCCCGAGCACGCGCGTCGGTTCGGACTGGGACGATCCGGGCTTGTCGACCGGCGTCGCGTAATCGCGGAAGTCTGGCATCACCAGATCGCGGAGCAGGAGACCGCCGTTCGCATGTGGGTTGTCGCCCATCCGGCGTGGTCCCGTGGGCAGCCAATCGATCACCTCGGGCTTGGGCCGGCCGTCAGCGTCGAACAGTTCATCCGGCCGATAGCTGCGCATCCACTGCTCGAGCTGGGCGAGGTGCGCGGGATTCTCGCGTACCCCAGGCAGCGGCACTTGGTGGGATCGCCAGGTGTCCTCGACCGGCACGCCGTCGACCTCGGCCGGGCCGGTCCATCCCTTGGGTGTCCGCAGCACGATCACCGGCCAGCGCGGCCGGCCGCGCTGGCCGTCCCTGGCGGCCCGCTGGATGTCCCTGATCGTCGCGAGGGTTTCGTCGAGCGTCGCGGCGAGGAGCTGATGGACGACCATGGGATCGTTGCCCGCGACGATCTTGGGGAGATAACCATAGCCGCGCAGCAGGGCGTCGAGTTCCTCGTCGGGGATTCGGGCCAGCACCGCGGGGTTTGCGATCTTGTATCCGTTGAGGTGCAGGATCGGCAAGACCGCACCGTCACGAGCCGGATTCAGGAACTTGTCCGCGTGCCAGCTGGTGGCGAGCGGCCCGGTCTCTGCCTCGCCATCCCCGACGACACACGCCACGATCAGGTCGGGGTTGTCGAATGCGGCGCCGAACGCATGCGCCAGCGAATAGCCCAGCTCGCCGCCTTCGTGGATCGACCCCGGCGTCTCCGGTGCGACGTGACTCGGCACTCCGCTGGGGAACGAGAACTGACGGAACAGCCGCTGCATCCCCAGCTCGTTCTGCGGCACGTTGGGATAGATCTCGCTGTAGGACCCCTCAAGCCACGTATTCGCGAGGATCGCCGGACCGCCGTGGCCAGGACCGATGACGTACATCATGTCGAGGTCGCGCTGCCTGATGAGCCGGCTGAGATGCGCGTAGATGAGGTTGAGGCCGGGAGTCGTCCCCCAGTGGCCGAGCAACCGCGGCTTGATGTGCTGCGGCAACAGCGGCTCACGCAACAGGGGATTGTCCAGCAGGTAGATCTGGCCGACAGACAGATAGTTCGCCGCCCGCCACAGCGCATCGATCTTCTTGAGCTCCTCGGTGCCCAACGGGCCATTACGCGCCACGACCGCCTCCTGAGTTCGCCTGGTTGCCATTGAACAAGCTGACCGGCGCCGAGCGAAGGGGAGGGCCCATGGCAGTCGGAGTGTTCATCCGGCGCGGGTGATGCTCGCCGCCTCCCGTTCCACGATCTTGAGACTTGCCCTACCGTGTCCCGTGTCCAGACAGGCAGGCCTCGGACACGGTTGTGCGCACCAACGCGGTGCAGCGCCCGGCATGGCAGGAGGTTGAGCGACCATGACGATGCCGCCAACCGGTCAGTATGGGAGTCCGCATCAATATGGGAGCCCGCAGCCGAAGGTGGACGCTCGTCGACTCTGGTCGGGCGGCCTCGCCGCGGCGGTCATCGCTGCTCTTGTCGGCGTCGTCGGGATCCTGATCGCGAGAGGGATCTTCGACGTTGAGGTCCTGGCCCCGAAACGTGACGGTGCGTGGGGTGATGCGGACACTGGCATTTACGCGCTTGGCGCGGCGATTGCCACCTTGCTGGCGACCGGAGTGATGCACCTGTTGATCCTTTTTGTCCCCAGGTATTCCCTGTTCTTTGGTTGGATCATGGTGCTAGCGACGGCCGTCGGCGTTCTCGCGCCGTTTGGGCTGAACGTGGACACCTCAGCCAAGGTGGCCACATCGCTGATCAACCTGGCGCTCGGTATCACGATCGGCTCGCTTGTGTCCGCGGTCGCGAACTCAGCCGTACGCGCAGCGGCCATTGGGGGCTACACGTAGACCGAAGCCGACTTGATCTGAGCCGCTATGCCCCGCTATCTCATCCCTTTTGGGTGATCCTGTTCTGACGCCCGGTGGGGCGCGATCGTAATAACCGCCCCAACACGGACGTCCCTTATCTCACCTGGGTGAGATCTGCCGGTGGGTGAGGCTATATCACCCGTTGCGGGGTAGGAATGGTCTGCTGAGGCATGTCGGCAGGGGCTTGGAGGGAGCATGCCGAGCGGCGGTGTGAGCCCGGGTGAGGTGCCGCCCGTAGGGTCGCGGGGTCGAGCCCCTCCATCGAAGATCAGTATCCCCCCACTCGAAGACTGGGTCATCGCTCGCCCGCGGCTGTCGAACAGGCTTTCCCAGGCAACGAAGGGTCCGCTGACCGTTGTATCGGGGCCACCGGGCGCGGGTAAGACGATCGCGCTGGCGAGCTGGGCAGCGGACGAATGTTCACACAGTTCGGTCGCTTGGCTTTCGTGGGACAGCGGCGATCATGTGCCGGCCATCTTTTGGCGCAACGTTGCCGACGCTCTCGCCCATGCCGGCGTTGCCGTCCCTTCCTCGGCGGACGGCAGTGTTGCCTTCATCACTGATCTCGCAGCCCAGTTCGCGGGACGATCGAGCCCGGCAGTGCTTGTCCTCGACGACTTCCAGCCTGAACCCGGGTCCCCGATTCTGGACGGGCTCGCTTACCTGATCCGGCACGCACGGCCTGGGCTGCGGCTGGTGCTCGTGGGCCGGGTCGATCCGCCCCTGGCGCTGCACCGGTACCGGCTGACCAATGAGCTCTCCGAGATCCGGGCACCGGAGCTCGCGTTCAGCGAGCAGGAGGCGGCCACCCTGCTGGCTCAGCACGAAGTAGCCCTTCGGCCGGCGACTCTCGAGGCGCTCTGCGCGCGCACCGAAGGTTGGGCCGCGGGATTGCGCCTTGCTGCTATGTCGATGGAAGGTCTCGCCGATCCTGATCCGTTCGTTGCCCAGTTCGCGGGCGACGACCACGCGGTTGCAAGCTACCTCGTCGAGGAGGCGCTCGATTCGCAGCCCGCCGACCTGCGCCGACTCCTTCTCGCAACGAGCGTGGTCGAGCGCATCAACGCCGAGCTGGCCCTGGAGCTCGCGGACGGCGGCGATGAGCATTCCTTTGCCAGGATGGTCCGGCGGAACGCCTTCGTCGTGCCGATGGGGCACGGCTGGTATCGCTACCACCACATGCTGGCCGATGCGCTCCGGCTTGTGCTTCGCCACGAGAGCCCCACCGAGGTGTCAGAGCTCCATCGGCGCGCAGCAGCCTGGTTCGATTTGAAGGGCTTCCTGCCCGAGGCGATCGGTCAGGCGGTCCAGGCCGGAGACTGGCACTATGCCTGCCGCCTCGTCGTCGACCGGCTGGTGATCGGACAGGTGACCGGTCTCGTGGAGGGGCACACCTTCGCGGGCCTCTTCGAGAAGATGCCGGCGGCGATCCTGCGCAGCAACCCTGAGGCCGAGGTCGCCCTGGTCGCCGCGGCGGACGCCCTCGCTCGGCGTGACACGGCCGGCTGCTCGGGTTGGTTGCGACATGCGGAGGCAAGCCTCGGGTCCCGATCTGGTGATCAGACCTCGGCTCAGCTGGCCGCAGCCGTCGTCGGACTGCTGCTTGGCCTGTGCCAGGACGTGCCTCCGTCGATGGATCTGGTCACCCGCGCGGAGGAGCTGCTTGATCGGATCTTGAGTACGTCCACCGAGCATCATGCCGACCTGGTTGCGCTGATCGAGGGTGCGCAAGGCCGCCTGGAGTTGTGGGCCGGCCGGCTCGGCGAGGCAGCGGCCTCCTTCAAGAGAGCGGCTGGGGCGGCCGAGCAAGTGGGCAGCCATGATCAACTTCGGTACGCTTTTGGGAACCTCGCTCTCGTGGAGGCGCTGCGCGGGCGGTTGGGCCGCGCCGCCGATCTGACAGCTGAGGCGATGCACCTGCCCGAACCGTCGGGCTCGGCCGGGTTGCCCCCCACTGCGATGCACGTCGCGCGAGCCTGGTTGGATCTTGAGCAATGTGAGATCGGTGAAGCCCGCATCGAGCTAGGCAAGGCGCGCAGGGCAAGAAGAGATTTTCCCGATGCCTGCCTGTCTGCACTTTCCAGCATTCTGGCCGCCCGCATCGAGATCGCAGGCGGGTCGCCGGCGCGGGCGCTCGAACTGCTGAAGACCGCCCGCGGCGCTGCCGGACCGGTCCCATGGCTCCGCCGGACGATGCGGCTCGTCGAAGCCGAAGCGCACATCGCGGCCGGCAGTGGCCATGCAGCGCAGGAGGCGGCCGAGCTCGCAGGAGGCACTGCTGCTGCGGACTCCAGCATCGCGCTGGTACGAGCAAAGCTGTGCGACGGTGACGTGGCCGAGGCCGCACAGTTGCTGCGACCCTCGCTGTCGGAGTCGGCCGCAGTTCCGAGTGGGGTACGCGTCCAAGCGCTCCTTCTCGACGCTCAGCTCTCGCAATCCTCGGGCGACGGTTCGCGCGCGCGTCGATCGTTGGACCGCGCACTACGGCTGGCCGAGAAGGAGCGACTCCGCCTACCGTTCGCGGCGTCGAAGACGTGGCTGGGCCCGATGCTGCGGAGAGATCCGGAGCTGCTCCAGGTTCACCTGCGCCTGCTCGAGCCATTGCACCTCGGTCACGCAACAATGAACGGCGCAACCGGGGTCGTGCAGGACGCTCAGCCCGTGGAACCGCTGACGAGCCGCGAGCTTGATGTCCTCAAGCGTGTTGCCCTGATGATGACGAGCGAAGAGATTGCCGAAGAGCTATTTCTCTCAGTGAATACCGTCAAGACTCACCTGAAGAACATCTACCGGAAGCTTGCGGTGACCCGGAGGTTCGAGGCGGTCCGCCGCGCACAGCGCCTGCAGCTGCTCTAGTGTCCCTCGCCAGAAATTCGCCTCATATCTCCGCGCCCTGGCGGCGCCTCGCTGCGTTCTCGTCATCACCGTTAGCGCTGCTAGCGGCCTCCTCCTCGGCCTTGCGATGCATCCGCCCCGGCCACGAATCTATGCACCGAATTCCTGGTTCGGCACACTGGTGTCACGCGAATTTGGGTGGGCTCAGATCAGCCCGAGCTGGCGCGCTCGATCGATCGCCTGGCTACGGGAGGAGACGCCGAGCTTCCGATAGATCGCGCTGGTGTGCGTCTTGACCGTGTTGATGGAGACATAGAGCTCTCTCGCGATCTCCTGCTGCGACAGGTCGCCACGGAGCATCCCGAGCACGGCCTTCTCACGCTCGGTCAAGACCACCGAGGCTAACTGCGCGGGCTGGCCGACGAAGCGCTGTTCGATCCGCTCGAGCAGCACACCGATATGACCTGCCTCGCCGGGGCTCGCGTTGAGCGTGTTACGGGCGTCGTCGACGAGAAACCGCGCCGCCCGTAGATCACCAAGGTTGAGCGATAGCTGAGCAAGGGCAGCGATGTTGGCTAGCTGTGGCCAGGGAGATAGATCATGCCCCTGGTTCTGGATCAGAGCGGCGTGCTCGAGTTCGGCCCAAGCCGACGTGTACTGGCCAATCCGAGTCAGCGCGGCACCGTGGGCGGTGTACGCCAGACTCACCGGTGGGGCGTCTGAGAAACCGTGCTCATCGACGAGGCGTCGCGCCTCCTCTGCATGCACGGTCGCCTGCGTCGTCCGGCCGAACTCGCCGTCGACCAGCGACAGCACGGACAGAGCAAGGATCCGGATGATCGGAAGCGTCATTTCGGCCCTGGCGGCTTCCTCCAAAGGAGCGACCGCTGATTCGAGGTCGCCGCTCAGGTAACGGCTCTGCCCGAGAGTCGCCCTTGCCACCATGTACCACGGTGAGTTCGGATCGATCTCGATGGTGGCCGCGGTCTCGGCGGCTGCGACCAGATCCTTGATGCCGCCAATCCCGTACACACACCGCAGCATTGCCGCGGCAGATTCCAGCGAGCCGGCCCCGTCCGGGAGCGGGGCGTTGTGGCCGACGCTTTCGGCCGCTGCGAGCCAGTGCCGTGCCGAGTCCCTGTCACCAGTTGCGACCGCGAGCCATGCGGCGGTGATTGCTATCGCCGGGTGGGCGCTGATCTGGGCGGTGCCGATCAACTCCAGCCATGCATTGACTGTGGCGAGCCGGCCGGCGTTCACGTACGAGATCCAGTGCGAGGCAACCAATTTGCCGGCACGATCCACATCTCCCGCCACCAGGAGGTGCTCGATGGCTTCGTCGACGTGCCCATGGTCCGCCAGCCATTCGCCGGCTCTCCGGTGGAGGGCGGATACCTGCTCGTCCTCCATCCTGAGCAATTGGTCGTGCAGCACCTCCCGGAACAGGTGGTGATATCTGTACCAGCGCCTGTTGCTGTCAAGGCAGACGAGGAAGAGATTCGAGCGTTCGAGCCTTTCGATAACGGCTTCCGCGTGAGTCACCTCGGCGACGGCCTCGCAGAGTGTGGCCGTGAATCTCTCGAGGATCGACGTACGCAGGAGAAACCGACGGACGTCCGCGGGTAGCGGGGTGACGACCTCCTCCCATAGGTAGTCGACGACGTATCGGTTGCTGCCGGCGAACTCGCCTATGAAACCGGCCGGGTCTGGTGCATCCCGCAGCGACAGGGCCGCGAGGTATGCACCGGCCGGCCATCCCTCGGCGTGCGCGTACAGCCCATCGAGCTCGGTATCCGTCAGCCGGAAAGCGCTCACCCGGCGGATCAACTTGTCAAGCTCTTTGCGGGTGAATCGCAGGTCCGGCATCCGCATTTCCACGATGCTGCCTGCAGCCCGATATCGGGCGATCGGCAGCAGGGGATCAGTGCGGGTCAAGAGCACAAGCTGAACTGTGGGCGGCAGATTGTCGAGGAAGAGCTCGATCTGCCGATAGCACGCCGGCTCTGTGATCACGTGGAGATCGTCGAGCACGAGAACGGCACGTGTCGCCTGCTCACTGAGATGGCCGAGAAGCTGGGGCAAGAGCACATTCTCGATGTCCGGTTTCGGAACGGTGAGGGTTCGGAGTATGCGGGCTCCGTCGATTTCGGGCAGCGCCCGCGTCAAGGCCAACACGATCATTGTCCACAGCGACACAGGGTCGTTGTCATCGTGGCCGAGGGTGACCCATGCGAAGGCTCGCGATTCCGCTTGGGTAGCGCGCCATTGTGCGACCAATATGGACTTGCCGGAGCCGGGCGGCGCAGAGATAAGGACGAGGCGCGCGTCACCCGCGTTGATCAAGGCGTGAATTGACTCCCGCCTCAGCACCCATTCTTGCCGTGGCCGCGGCGCACGGAGTCTGGTCTCGGCAAAGCCGGGCGTGGTCGATTCCGGATGCCCGCTCGAGTCAGTGCGCTGAGGATGCTCGAAACGACGGAAGAGTCGATGGAGGCGCTCATGACGCCGCATCTGTCCCCCCGTCGGCGAGCGGCAACATAGGCAATCCGCACTCGTACCCACCTGGTCAATCGCGCAATCTACACCCAATCATGTTGGTGTGACTGGCTCGCGCTTCCACCTCCGGCCCCCTGTCGTGAGCTCACCCAGGCGGTACCGGTGGCAGCCGCCGCACCTCGACCAGTTCGAGGCCGAGTGCGTGGATGCGGTCGAGCAGTCCATGTAGCGCGGCCTGATCCAGCGTCGCACCTCGCACTACTGTCTCTGCTGGATTGACCGAGACCGTGAGGTCTTCGAACGCTGCCAAGAACGAGTCGCTCACCCGGCCCCTGATCCTGATCTCAAATCCGCCAGCCTCCGGCAGTTCTTCATCCGTCTTCCGCATCTCTTACCCCTCACCGAGTGAGCAGACGAGGTACCTCCAACCGTCTCGCCTGACGACGCCCGCGCATCCCCCGCTTCGGATGAATGTGGTCCTCTGCGCGGACGTGCTGGCGGATAAAGCGGATGTGGAGAGGCCCGGTCTTCGCGCCGTCGGGCCCGCAGGGTCAAACCGTGTCGACGTTGAACCTCGAGAGCGCCCAGATCACCAAGACCGCCAGACCGATCGCAATAAAGGACCAGACCGGGCTGTAGGGGAGCCAGAAGAAGTTATTGATCGCGCTGAGCACGGCGAGTCCGATGCCGACAGCCCGCGCCCAGACTTGGCCGGACAGGATCGCGAAGCCGGCAAAGGCGACGACGATGCCCAGGATCAGGTGGATCCAGCCCCATCCGGTGACATCGAGGTCGAAGGTGTAGTTCCTGACCCTGACGTAGAACTCGTCGTTGAAGAGCGCGACGAAGCCCATGATCGCGTGCAGCACGCCGAGCATGATCATCAGCATGCTGGCGAAGATTGCGAACCCGGTCGCCCACGGCGAGGCTTCGTCCGCCGGCGTCCGTTCGGTGGCTACCATCTCGTGTCCTTCCGTCCATCGGTTCGCCTAGAGGCGACCGACGATCCGCGGTCGCAGGCTAGATCGTCGGCCCGGGGATGACCATCACGCCTCACCCCCGGAAGGTGATGTACGTACGCGGGAGCCCCCGAGACGCTGTACACATGATCCGCGCGCTTCGGCTGCCACTGGGCATGGCCATCTTGCTGGCCGAGCGGGTGCGGGCGGACTTCGGGACTGACCAGGCGACGGACGGCGCAGTGGAGGGCACTCCTGTCGGCGCACCGGTCGCGGCGATCGAGGGCACACCCGTTGGAGTACCGGAAGGTGCACCCGTACTGGAAGGCGCTCCCGTCGCAGCACTGGAGGTTGTCCCAGTCGGCCGACCCGTCGCGGTGACGGACGGCGAACCCGTCGCCGAGCCGGGTGTCGGAGTCGCCACTGCCTACGCCATAGGGCTCGCGGACGCCACTCTCGCCACGTCGGGTCGTATCGTCCGCTCCGCGGTCGCAGCAGCGCAAATCCCGGTCCGGGCGGGCAGCGGTCTCATGCAGACCGTCCTCGGGCAGTCCACGTTCAACAGAGCGACAGCGCCCGCCCGCAGGGCTACATCCGCCGTGGCCGACTGGTCCGCCGCCACGGTCGCTCGAGGCCGCGCCGTCGCCGCGGAGGCGCGAGCGGAGGCCGTCACCTTGCTGGAACTCGAGTCGGCCAACGGGCTCGCCTGGGTGCGCGGAGACGTCATGCCGACCATGATTGATGATCTCGTTGCCGACCCTAAGGTGCGCCAGCTTGCGATGGAGCAGGCGCATGGGGCGATCAACGACGTGGCATTGGAGGTTCGCCGGCGCAGTGCACGAGCAGATACCAGCCTCGAAGCCGGTGTCCGCAGACTCCTCGGCAGAGATCGGCGCGAGCTTGCGCCGTGAGGACTACGCGGGCGTCGTCTCACGGCTGGTCGCGGTCGCGATCGACGTGGCGGTACTTACCGTCGCGGCGGCGGCCGGGGCTGGCCTGGTGCTCGGCGGCGCCGAGGTGGTGCTCGGGCATACGCCGGGCTGGCTGGTGGCGGTGACCTCCTCGGCGCTTGCCCTTCTGCCGACCCTCTATTTCGCCCTGGGTTGGTGGATCTTGGGCCAGACAGCCGGCGGGTTAGCGATGGGGATCGCCGTTCGTCGCTTGGGTAGTAGGCCGCTTCGCTTTCCGCGTGCTCTGCTACGGGCAATCCTCGGCCTTGTCTTTCCTGTGTTCTGGCTGATCGGACTGACGCTTGCCTTTATAGATCAGCGCCGAAGGGGGCTGCTGGACGTGATAACTGGCACAGAAGTGGTGTACGTGCCCGAACGCGGAGCTCACCAATGAGGTGGCGAACGGTCGTCGCCAGTGTGCTCATCGTCCTTGGCTGCGTGCTTGCGCCTCTCTCCGTTCTTGGAGTCTGGGCGCGGAGCCAGGTTACGGACACGGATCGCTATGTCCAGACCATGGCCCCGCTCGCATCCCATCCGGACGTCCAGGAAGCAATAGCCAATCGGATCACCAACGCGATCATGGCAAACGTGGACGTGGCGGGCCTGGTCAAGGAGACGGCGGACGCTCTTGCGGGCGCGGGCTTGCCGCCGCGCGCCGCCGATGCTCTGCGCGGGCTGAGCGGTCCCGCCGAGGCCGGAGCGCGTAATTTCATTCACGATCAAGTCAGCCGAGTGGTCCAGAGCGACGCGTTCGCGACCGCGTGGGAGGCGGTGAACCGGGTCGCGCACAGTCAGCTCGTGGCCGTGCTGTCAGGCAAGTCGCACGGCGCGGTAACGGTGCAGGGTGACACGGTGACCCTCGACCTCGCCGCGTTCGTACTGACAGTCAAGCAGCAATTGATCGACGCCGGATTTACCCTCGCGGCCCGGATACCTGACCTGCACCTCCAGTTCACAATCATTCAGTCAGAGGACATCAAGAGGGGGCAGAAGCTTTATCGTTTCGTCGACCGCTTCGGCTACATCCTGCCCTTCGTCGCGCTGGTCCTGCTCGCAGGCGGTGTCATGGCGGCGAAGAATCGCCGGCGCGCCACTGTGTGGGCGGCGCTCGGTGTCGCCATCAGCATGGTGCTTCTGGGGGCCGGTATCGCTCTGTTCCGCCAGATTTACTTGGACAGACTGCCGGTGTCGGTGTCCGCACCGGCGGCGGCGGCTGTCTTCGACACGACCGTGCGGTTCCTCCGAACTGGCCTGCGCAGTGTGCTCGTCATAGGGCTGATCGTCGCGGTCGCGGCATTCCTCACTGGTCCATCGTCGGCTGCGGTTAGAACCCGCGAGGCGTTTCGGGGTTTCTTCGGGCGTTACCGGGGGAACCCCTGGGTCTACCGCAACCGCCGCCCGCTGCGGATCGCCGTGGTGGTGATTGCGGTCCTTGCCTACGTCTTCTGGAACTACCCCACCGGCAAGGTCGCGCTCCTGCTTGCCTTGCTCGTCGTGCTTGCCTTCGCCGCGATCGAACTGCTCGCGGGAAGGGGCAACGGCGCGGGAACACCTGGCAACGGCGCGGGAACACCTGCCAGCGGTGCGGGAGCATCTGCCAGCGGTGCGGGAACACCTGACGATCTCAGCGAGGCCACCGGGTAGCGCACGCGGAGCTCAGCTAGTCGGCGAGGATCCGTCCGTGTCCGCCGGCGACGACCCCTCGGCCGAGTCAGCTGCCTCCTCGTCGATCTCGGCCACGATGATGGCCGCCGCTTCGGCGCTCACCGCGTGCCGGGCGATGTTCTGGTAACCCTGGAGCCCTTTCTGCAGCCGCTCGATCATGCGATCCTCGGCGATCGCGATGATGGCCGACGTACCGGGTTCGAGACTCTCGCCAATGGCCTTGAGGTCGGAGTCCTGAAAGCCCTTGTCGCGGACCTTGCCCCAGATCCCACCGCCGGCCGCGCCGACTGCGGCCGTGGCGATAATGCTCGGCGGGAAGATCAGACCGACCAGCCCACCGGCGATCGCACCGCGCTTCGCCCACCGCTTACCGCTCGGGTCCGCGGTCTCCTCGAAGGTCACCTTGCCGTCTGCCTTCCGTACGACAACGGCCGCGTCGATGAGGTCCATGGATCCTTCACGGTCCATGGCTCGGAAGTCCTTGAGGGCCTCGCCCGCTTCCGCTTCGGTAGGGAACGCCGCGACGAATACCTGAATTGGGTTGCTGGTCATGTCTGCGCCTCCTTCAGCGACGACGCTAGGTCCGGCCTGACCGGCCAGGGTCATCCGTCCGGGGTGATGTCGAACCGGAGCCCTGTCAGCCGACGCCGCATCCGCGTTGTGGTGATCGAGTTGGCGCTGACGGCTCAGCCCCAGCTCCGCGCTGACGACGGCGGCACCCACCAGCAGGATGGCGACGGCGGTCAGCCAGGAGAGCATGGCGAAGGTCACGCCGATCACGCCGTAGCGTTGTGCGTTCTGCTCGATGACGTGCGGCATCCACAGGGCTGAGAAGAGGCTCAGCGCCTGCTGGCCGATCGCGGCAAAGATCGCGCCTGGAAGCAGGAGGCGCCAGGAGACCCGGCTGGCGAGCAGCATGCGTTGGAGCAGGAGCCAGACGAGGACGGTCACGCCGGTACGAATCACGAATGTGGCCACCGAGCCAGCCGGCACTCCACGGAGGAGTCCGGCGAGCAGGGCGAGCAGGACGATCTGGGTGAGCAGTATTGTCAGCGCGACGACGCCGTTCAGGGTCCCACGCACGCTCCGCGGAAGGCCCCAGGCGGCTTCGTATGCCCGCTGGAGTGCGCGGGAAAGGCTCAGGCCCGACACCACGAGCAGGACCACGCCGAGGACTGTGAGCGCGCCCTCGGAGTCCGGAGGGCGGGAGAACAGCGTTCGTACGGCGCTCGCGGCGTCTCCCGAGAGGTGGAACCGCTCGACGACCCGCCCCCCGACCCCGGCACTGCTGCCTGCGGGATTCAAGGACGCGACAACGATAAGGAGCGGGATGAACGCCGTGAACGCCTGCGCCGCGACGACCAGGGCCAACGTCGTGCCGTTGATCGCGAGAAAGCGCTGCAAACACCGGCCAGGAAGCGTCTGCTCGGCCCACTCCCTGAGCTTGGCGATAACGCCCCTCACTTTGGGGATCGTCCCGCCACCGGCTTTCCCTGGGGTCACCCGCTGTGGGCGACCTAGTCCCTGGGCGGCGAAGCTCGTGCGCGGGTGTGCGCCTGGTGATTTGCCTGGTTCGGATCGCCAAGATCCGGGGACCGTACTAGCCTCAAGAGGTCTTTTGGTCCGAGTCGGCTTGAGAGGACCTGGCCGTGGTGCACACAGATGGTAGGCGCACGGAGCTTGAGGTGCTGTCGCAAACGATCGATACGAGCGTGCCGCATTCGTCGCGGGTGTACGACTATTGGCTTGGCGGCAAGGACAATTTCGCCGCCGACCGGGCGCTCGCCCACTCGATCATGGAGTGGGTGCCGATCATGCCTGCGAAGGTGCGAGCGAACCGCGCATTCCTCGGCCGCGCCGTGCACTACATGGCGCGGGAGGAGGGGATCCGCCAGTTCCTCGACATCGGCGCTGGCCTGCCCACTGCGCGCAATACCCATGAGGTCGCCAGGGAGACGGTGCCGGACGCGCGGGTGCTCTATGTGGACAACGACCCGATCGTCATCGCGCATGGGCGCGCCCTGATGTCACAACAGGGGAACGGCCACACCGGACTCGTGCTCGCCGACCTGCGTGATCCGGCTGCAATCCTCGCGAATCCGGTGTTCCGCAGGACCCTCGACCTCGACCAGCCGGTTGGGCTGATGCTCCTGGCCGTGCTGATGCTCATCAGTGACTCCGAAGATCCATATGGCCTGGTTTCGACCTTGATGGGGGCGCTGCCGTCGGGCAGTTGCCTCGCGATCACACATTTGACGGCCGATTCCGAGCCGGTCAAGGTCGCTGGCTTGGTCGCGGCCAGCGAGGCCGAAGGCACTCCGGTCGTCGCGCGAAACCACGCGGAAGTCGAGAAGTTCTTCGCTGGCTTGGAGCTTGTCCAGCCAGGGGTCGCCCCGGTGACGGAGTGGCGGCCCACCGGGCCATTCGTGGACGACAGCGCCGGGCCCTACGCTTATGCCGCAGTGGGACGCAAGCGTTAGCACCATCACGTGGCCTGATCCGCTGCCGGCGGGGATTACCCGCCGGCAGCGGCCCGTCTATCTCAGGTCCGCGTCACCATTCGCTGACCCCCGTTGAAATTCGCCGGCGAGGGGTGACGTCAAGCGGACGAGCTCGGTGAATCAGTCGACGAGGTTGTCGAACTCTCCGTTCTTCATTCCTTCGATGAGTGCGTCAATTTCGGCACGGGTGAAGATGAGGATCGGTCCGCCCGGATGCCTGGAATTCCGTAGTGCTGTCTCCCCGGTTGGGAGTTGGGCGAGCTCAACGCAATTCGCCTGGGCATTGCTGCGCTGGCTCTTTTGCCAGTGGACGCCGCGCATGGCAGCTGGCATGCCGTCGGTGAAGTACACCCTCTAGGCCTCTCGCAAGATCGTTTCGATGATGCTGGGGGTCTGCTCTGGCGGCTCGCTGTCGACGCTGAGCCGGTCCATAGCCTCGAGGTACCGGTCAACGTCCTCGGGCTTGTCGAGATAAAGCGCGCTTGTGAGCTGCTCGACGTAGACGATGTCGGACAGATCAGGCTCGGGAAATCGGAGCAGGGTAAATGCGCCGGTCTCCGCGTGACCGCCCACCCGAAACGGCAAGACCTGGAGCGTGATGTTCGGCTCCTTCGACTTGAGGACGAGGTACTCGAGCTGATCGCGGAGCACCTGCGCCCCACCGATCGGCCGCCGCAGGACAGCTTCGTCAACGACCGCCCAGAGCCGAGCGGGTTCTGACCGGTTCAGGACTCGTTGCCTGCTAAGCCGAAGGCCGACTCGCCTCTCCACGTCCTCCTCGGAGAGGCTTGGCTGACCGCGCCTCGTGACCGCTCGCGCATAGTCGGCCGTCTGGAGGAGCCCAGGTACGAACTGGACCTCGTACGTGCGGATGAGCGACGCGGCACCCTCGAGGCCGACGTACACCTGGAACCAGCTAGGCATCACATCGCTGTAGGTGTGCCACCAGCTGGGGAGGTTGGCCTCCCGTGCGAGAGCGATCAGGTCTTGTCGCTCCGCTTCGTCATCGAGGCCATAGAGGGTGAGCAAGTCGACGACGTCACGTTCCTTGAAGCTGACCCGTCCAAGCTCCATTCTGCTGATCTTGGACTCGGAAGCCCTGATGGCGTAGCCGGCATCCGCGCGGCTGATGCCCGCGGCCTCGCGAAGGCGACGTAGCTGTCCACCGAGCAAGATCCGGCGCACGGTCGAACCCGTCGTCTCCGGCTGGGGGACTGCCATGGTCACCTCCCGCCGACACTCCAGATGATTACAGACTGTAGCTGCACGTGCATTTGCCCTTGCATCTGCACAGGACGAAAGCAGCATAACCGATGAGTGGCTCATCGAAAACAGGCGCCTTCGGCCGATGAGTTCTCGTGCTGCCAGCGGTCTCCAATGTGACCGAGCCCGACCCAGGGAGTGCAGCAATGAGTGAGCACGGCCTTGAGAAGCAGCCCCACCCGGCCAACTTCCTGATCAGCGATTCAGCTCGAGATGCTGTCGCTCGCCGGTTGGGCGGCGTCATCCGCGGCGCGGTAGTCCGGCCCGGCGATGACGGCTACGACGAGCAGCGACGGCCGCTGCTGTCTCCTGTGATCGACCCGCGTCCGGCGATGGTCGTCGAAGCGGCTGATCCTGCCGACGTGCGGGCGGCCGTGGTGGCCGCCCGCGAATACTGCCTCCCGTTCGCCGTTCAGGCGACCGGCCACGGAACCTATGTGCCGTCAGATGGCGGCATTCTTCTCAAAACAGCCGGGATGGCCACGGTCCTGGTGGACCCGGACCGAGCGATCGCCAGGGTCGGCGCGGGCGCGCGGTGGAGCCAGGTCATCGCTGCTGCGGCCCCGTTCGGTCTGGTCCCGCTGTCGGGCTCGGCACCGTCGGTCGGCGTTGCCGGCTTCACGGTAGGCGGCGGCGTCGGCTGGCTGTCCCGCAAGTACGGCTTCGCCGCCGATAGCGTCGTACGCGCCGATGTCGTGACCGCGGACGGGCGGCACGTGACCGCCACTGCGGACAGGCACCCCGAGTTGTTCTGGGCGCTGCGCGGCGGCGGCGGCAATTTCGGTGTCGTGACAGCGCTGGAGTTCCGGCTGTACCCCGTGGCGCACGTTTACGGCGGCATCTCCTACTTCGCGGCTGATCGTGCTGCTGAAACGATCCAGCGCTACCGCGAGTGGGCCGCGAATGCGCCGGACGGGTTGAGCACCGCCGTCCTGCTCACCCGCGTACCGGAGGCCCCAGAGATTCCGGAAACACTGCGTGGCCGGCGAACCCTCGCGATCAAGGCCCTGTACGCCGGGGAGGCCGCGGAGGCCGAGCGGCACCTGGCACCGCTACGGGCAGCCGCAGGTCCGGCACTAATCGATGGTTACCGGTCGATGACCTACTCGCAGGCTGCGATGGGCGGCACGCCGGCAAGATATCTGGATCTGCTTGACCAGCTTCCTGACGCGCTGATCGACCTCACTGTCGACGCCGCGGCCGGCGACGACTCGCGAGTGTCCACGGTGGAGATCCGGCACTGGAGTGGCGCCATGGGACGTACCGCGGAGGATGCCGGGCCGACCGGCCATCGAGCAGCGCCCTTCTCGCTGATCATCGACGGAGCTACCCCACGGCTGACCGAGGCGCTGGAGTCCCACGGGAACGGCCGCTCCTTCCTGAACTTCCTGTCCGATCCGGCCAGGATCGAGACTGCGTACACGGCGGACAACTACAGGCTGCTGCGTGAGGTCAAGAAGACGTACGACCCCGATAACTTCTTCTCCATCAATCACAACATCCCGCCCGCCGCCAGCCGTGCGGTCGAGCCAGTCGTCGGGTGATCGGGTTCGGTAACACCGGCGCACCACCCCGGCGGTTCGGCCATGTGCGAGGCACAATCGGCGGGGTGGCAGGCAAGCGAAGCGCCGGGCTTTTGCTGTATCGCCGGGCTGGTGACGATCTCGAAGTCCTTCTTGGGCATATGGGCGGTCCGTTCTGGGCACGAAGAGATGCCCGCGCGTGGAGCATGCCCAAGGGGGAGTACGACGCCGAGGAAGAGGCGCTTGACGCGGCTCGCCGTGAGTTCCAGGAGGAACTCGGCGTGCCCGCGCCCGTCGGCGACGTCGTCGAGCTCGGCGAGGTACGGCAGGCCGGCGGCAAGATCGTCACCGCCTGGGCCGTCGAAGGCGACCTTGATCCGGCGATCGTGGTCCCGGGCACCTTTGAAATGGAGTGGCCGAAGGGCTCCGGCCAACGGCGTCAGTTCCCTGAGGTCGATCGGGTCGGATGGTTCCAGGTGACTGCGGCCAAGGCGAAGATCATCGCTGGGCAGCAGTCCTTCCTCGACCGGCTGATCGAGCTCGCCTCCGCCGGCCGGGACGAAGCCACCTGAGCGGTCATGGGATCACTGCCCGCAAGGCAATGATGAGGGCGCCCCCGCCTCGATGCCGCGAGGGATGAAGGGCACCTTCAGGCGAACCTATGGGGTGAGGGTGCCCTTCATACGGGAGGGTCAGCGGGGGTGAGCCGGGCGCGGACGGGACCGGCGGGCCGGAGTGTCACGTGCGCCACCGTCTCGACCGCCGGGTCCAGCGATTCAATGCGGTAGCGCTCGAGGAACCGCTGCAGGAGGATGCCGGCTTCCAGCATGGCGAAGTGCTCACCGATACAGCTGCGGGGACCGCCGCCGAAGGGGAAGTATGAATAGCGCGGTCGGTCGTGCTGGCCGAGGAACCGGTCGGGACGGTATCGGTCTGGCTCCGGCCAATAGCGCGGATGCCGATGGGTGACCCACGGCGATACGACGACCAGCGTGCCGGACGGCACGTGGTAGCCGTCGATCTCGGTATCGACGAGGCTCAAGCGCTCCGTCAGGTAGGCGGGAGGGAACAGCCGTATCCCCTCGAGCAGGGCCGCCCGGCGGAAGTCCTGATCATCCGCGACTCGGTCCTGCAGCTGGCGATCGCGACCGAGTTGGTGCAGCGTGAAGGTCAGTGCCCCGGCCGTGGTTTCGTGTCCGGCGAGCAGGAACACGAGGACCTGGTCCCGGATCTCCTGCGCGGATAGCGGCTGGCCTGTCTCAGGATCCCGCGCGGCGCGCAGCCGGGTCACCAGGTCGTCTCGGTCGCTGGTGTCTGCCTCGTGTTTGGCGAGGATGCGGTCGACGATCTCGTACTGCATCCGGCTCACGCACCGCATCCGCCTATTCCGCGGCGTCGGCCACGACAGGGGCAGCCGGACGAATTGCAGGGTGCGCTTCTGTGTGAGCAGGCCCGCCAGCGGGACGAGCCTGTCCAATGCCGGAACTGCTTCATCCACGTCCTCGCCGAAGAGCGTCCGGCCGACCACCCGCAAGGTGTATCGCATCATCAGCAGGTGCAGGTCGACCACAGTGTTCGGGTCGGGAGGTGATTCGGCGACGACGCGGTCCGCCTCGCTCCTCATGAGTTCCGCGTACCGTTCGACCCGGCGCGGAGTGAACAGCGGTGCGAGCGTGCGACGCTGGCGCCGCCACAGCTCACCTTCCGCCGTCAGGAGCCCACGGCCGAGCATGTCTGCGAGGACCTCGAACCCGATCGTCCGCTTGCCGAAGGTGCGCTCGCTCTCAGTTAGCACGCGGCGCACCTGCTCGGGATGGTGCGCGGCAACAGCGACCTGGTGGAGCGGGCCGCGGCGGGGCCCGAAGCGGTAGGCCACGACGTCGCCGTACCGCTGAAACCCACCCAGCAATGTGCCTAGCACATCTCGACGGAAGGCCATGCCCATGCCTAGCAACCGATTGCCTGGCGGTCCTGGCATGTCATCGATCGCGAGCAGAGCTGGTTCTATGGCGGTGCCGCTCACCCGATGATCACAACACCACCCGGGCCGCCTTTGTCAATGGCTGCGGTGGATGAGCTGCGACCGCGCGGCAGGAGGTGATCTCTCAGCTGAGGGCGCGCAGGTAACGATTGGTCATCCACCGCTGCACGAGCCGGACCGCAGGCGCAATCGCACGCGAATACCAGCGCGCCGGCCGCGAGAAAGCCGTGACGGTGAACCTCACCTGATCGTCCTCGCGGAGGTCGACGACGAATGCTTCCTCGCCTTGCTCTGGGTGGCCAGGGAGGGTTCCGTAGGCGAACCCACGGCGATTCTCCTCGTCGATCACATACACGACTCGAGTGGGGATAGCGAACCGTGCCGGGCCGACGCCAAGCTCCGCCACGAGCACGCTGCCCACAACGGCTGTCGGGGTCGATGCGGTCACCCTCAGGCCGGCACGCTCGTGCATTCGCCAGGCAAAGAGCGCATCCGCTGCCGCGTCGAACCGCTCGCGCCCGTGACCGATGATCGCGCTGCGCCTGACGTGGTCATAGCCCGCCGGCATCGTCCCGGCCGTTGCACCCACGTCGGGATAGGTCGGCGGAGCGACGCTGAGCTCGTCAAGCGGTGGGGTCATCTAGGACCCTTGGCCAAATTTCGGCTCGCCACACTCGCCACCACTCGGGAGCTCTCCGCGACCGCTCAGCTGCCGCTCTTGCGGCGGAAGGTCCGCTGGCTCTTGGCCGGCCCATGCGTTCCGTGGATTTTGGATGAGTCGGGCCCTGCCGTGCCGGCGCCCTGGCCCGCCTGCTGACGCCTCTTGCGGTCGAGCGCCTCACGGAACTTCCGCTTCGCGTCCTCGCCCGCACCCTTTGGCTCCGGTTTGGCGGCGGCCATGCCGACCTCCCTGGGCTGGTTCGACCTCGGATGGCGGTGGATCTACGACTGCGAGTAACAGCGTCGCACGTTGGGCGCATCCCGGGCCAACCGGTTCCGGTCGCAACAGATCGACGATCCTTCGGGCACGCCTTGTCCGATCACTCCGGCACTGAGTCCGCGTCCGCTCGGTCCACGCTTGCTTGTTCCGGCGCGGGCCGGCAGTACCGGCAGGGTCGGTAGCCCACCGCCTCCGCCGCCTCGACGCTCCGGAATCGGTGCCGATGTGCCGCGGTGATCCGGCGACCGTGCGGGCAGGTCGGGAAGCACACGATGCCCGTCGTATCGCTGCCGATGTAGTGAAAACCGGCCCGGGCCAGCTCGCGAACCTCCTCGATGTTCACCTGTTCGGCCTGGAGCAGCGACTCCTTCATCTCCGAACCGAAGACATACTCGCCGATCGTTCCGTCCGAGCGGGTGACCCGGTGACAGGGGATCAGCAGTGGAACGGGGTTGCGCGCAAGGGCGGAGCCGACCGCACGCACGGCTCGCGGCCGGCCGATCTGACGGGCCACCCAGGAGTACGGCCGGACCTGACCCTTCGGAATCGTGAGTGCTGTGTGCAACACCGCCTGCTCGAAGTCGGTCGAGTTCCGCAGGTCGAATCGCAGGCCGCTGGTCCGTCCGGTACGCAGCGCCGGGCCAAGTCCAGCCGGCGGCCGCTCCGCGGGGAGCAACGGCCGGGCGAACCGCTTCCTGAACGAGGCGGCGAAGGCCGCGTCCGCACCGTGGACGGCCGTGTCGGTCCGTACGTAGGCGATTCCCTTGTCGGTGGACGCAACGTAAAGGTCACCGAGCGGTCCGGGGACACGCACCCAGCGCGCGGCCACCCGATCGAATAGCCCCGCCGGCGCGTCCGCGGCCAGCGCGGCCAGGTCACCAGTCAGCACATCGTTGTCAGCCATCAGGCACCTCCGTGGGAGTTCGCGGGATCAGTGATCCTGCGAGCGGGCTTGCGAGCGCCGCCTTCGGCGGGCGCTTGGAGTTCGCGCAGGTGCTGCAGCCCGCGCGAGATGTGCGACTTGACGGTCCCTTCGGGACTGGCGAGCACCGAGGCGATCTCGGTGATCGGCAGGTCCGCGACGTGGCGGAGCACGACTGCGATCCGCTGCTGCTCGGGCAGCTGCCGAAGCATGCCGGCGAGCTCCCGGCCGGTCTCACCTAGCTCTACCGCGCGCTCGACGTCCTCGCGCGGATCAGCAGGATCGGGAGCCGCCTCCAGCGGTGCCGATTGAGTACGGCGAGCCGCCGTGCGCTGGCTGTTCCGCCAGACGTTCAGCAGAATCGTCACCAACCAGGCTCGGGGCTGCAGCGACCCGATCCGCGCCCGTTCATATCCGGCCAGCGCGCGGTAGGACCGCAAGAACGCCTCGGCAGTCAGATCCTCAGCGTCCGCCCACCGGCCGCACAATCGCAGCGCGGTGGAGAAGACGAGCCGCTGGTAGGTCTCGTACAGCACGACGAACCCGCCGTCGAGGTCGGCCACGAGCGCGTGCCGCACCCGATCGTCGGCATCGACGGTCGCGACACCTACGGTCTCTGCCTCCGTCATAGTCACATCTGTCCGAACCCCGGCCCGCTCCCTCCGGTTGCACCCACGTGATTCCGGCGCTGAAGGTTATCCGCTGCCTGATGGGCGAACGCACCTAATTCGGCATGCCGACTGAACACCGCATGAGCGTCCCGCCAGTTCTGGCCTTAGTACCGGGTTAGCGCAGGTCCAGCCGCATGAGGACGCGGGGGAACCCACCGGCAACCGAGGTCGTGTCGGCGGCCTTCGTGAAGCCGGATCTCTCGAAGAGCGCGCGGGTGCCCACGTATGCCATCGTGGCGTCGACCCTCTGTCCTTTGTTGTCGACCGGATATCCCTCGATCGCCGGTGCAAGCTGTGACCGCGCATACGCCACAGCACCGTCGAGGAGGGCATGCGAAACGCCTCTGCCACGGTGGCCGGGACGCACCCGGATGCACCACACCGACCAGACCGGCAGCTGGTCGACATGCGGGATCTTCGTGGAGCGTGCGAAGGGTAGCTCCGCCCGGGGTGCGACGGCAGCCCATCCGACGACCTCGTCCTCCTCGTAGCCCAGCACTCCCGGCGCGACCTTGCCAGCGCAGAGTTTCCTGACGTACTCACCCCGTGCGGGTCCGACAAGCGCTCGGTTGGTCTTCCAGTCCAGCCGATGGCTTAGGCACCAGCACACTGACGCGTTGGGATTCTTAGGCCCGAGCATGGTCGCGACGTCGTCGAACCGTGCCCCCGTCGCGGGCTTCACGTCGATGCTCACGCAGCCACGCTAACGCCCGGCCCCTGAGCTGGCAGTTCCGTCGGAGCGCACGTCCGGAGCAGGGCACCCTTCTTCGAATGGCCTTGGCGCTGGACGATGATGACAGTCGTTGCAGCAGGCCGGCGACGCAGAGTACAGGCGATAGACCTGTTGGCCGCAGTTATCAGGGAGGCGATGGGCAGGATGTTGGTCGGTGATGTGATCGCCAGGGCGGTCCGCCGCTATGCCGACCAGGTCGCCGTTGAAGGGCCCGGCGGCCAGCGAACCTATGCCCAGCTCGGGGAACGGATGGGCGCCTTGGGTGCGGGGCTGCACCGGCTAGGCCTGGCCGCCGGCGATCGTGTGCTCGACTTGCAGACCAACCAGGTCACGTACATCGAGACCGATCTTGCTCTGGCCAGCTCGGGTCTTGTTCGGGTGGCGCTCAACTACCGGCTGCGGCCCGCGGACTGGGAGTACATCGCCGATGACTGCGGGGCAGGTGCGCTGATCTACGACGCGCGGTTCGCCGATCACTGCGCAGGCCTTCGCAGTGGGTTGGACCACGTCGTTGTGATCGGCGATGGGCCTGGGATCCCGTACGACAAGCTCGTCGCCGCCAACGTCGACGGTCACGATGGCGAAACCGGCAGCCCAGAGGACCTGGTGTCGCTGAACTACTCGTCCGGAACCACTGGACGACCCAAGGGAGCAAAGCGAACGCATCGCAACCGGTTGGCCAGCCTGCGGAACATGCTCACGGATGTTCTGCCGGCGAGGCCGGCCGCTGACGACGTCTGGATCCACGCCGGTCCGGTCACTCACACAAGTGGGCTGTTCACCCTGCCCTATTTCGCCTACGGGGCGCGCCAGCTCATCCTTCCCGAATTCGATCCCGCCGCTGTCCTTGACGCGATCGAGCATCGCGGCGGCACGGCGACCGCGCTTGTGCCGACCATGGTGACGCGGCTGCTCGCGTTGCCCGACTGCCAGCCCGACCGCACCCGCGGCTTGCGGATGCTCGGCTATGCGGGGGCGCCGATGGCACCTGACCAGATCAGGCAGGCGTATGAGCGGATCACTGCGAATCTCGTGCAGTACTACGGCCTGGTCGAGGCGATCCCGCCGGTCACAGTGCTCGATGCCGCCGACCATGCCCGCGGGCTGGCCGGTGAAGAGCACTTGCTCAGCTCGGCCGGTCAGGCCTGCCTCGCCGTCGACTTGTGGGTCGTCGACGATGAGGGCCTCCCGCTCCCCGCGGATACCGTCGGTGAGGTCGTCACCCGCGGCGAGCACGTGATGGAGGGCTATTGGCGCCGTCCGCCAGACGTCTCCGTCAGCGGAACGGAGACCAGGCCGGAGACTCCCGAGGTGAAGTCGATCGCGAATGGCACCCTGCATACCGGGGACCTCGGCCGGCTCGATGAGAACGGTTATCTCTACCTGGTCGACCGGAAGGGTGACATGATCATCTCCGGGGGCTACAACATCTACCCGCGCGAGATCGAGGACGTCATCGCGTCGGTACCGGGCGTCCACGAAGTCGCGGTCGTTGGCCTCGCCGACCCGGACTGGGGTGAGCGGGTGACTGCCCTTTACACGGTCCACGAGGGCGCCACCGTCACGAGCGAGGCGATCCTTGAACGCTGCCGCGCCGCATTGGCGTCGTACAAGAAACCCAAGGACATACGGCAAGTCGGTGCATTCCCGCTGAACTCCACGGGGAAGATCGCAAAGAAGGTCCTGCGGGAGCGTCTCCAGGCCGGCGAGCTATGACGATCCACTCGACTGACCCGCCGCCGTTCCTTGCGCCCGACGGTAGCGAGCGCCCGGGCGACTTCCCCTACACCCGCGGCATCTCCGCCGAGCCAAGGCCGTGGATCATGGGCCAGTACGCCGGCTTCGGCACTCCCGCGCAGACCAACGCCCGCTTCCGCGCGCTGCTCGACGCCGGAGTGACAGGCTTCTCGGTCGCGCTCGACCTGCCAACCCAGATGGGCCTCGACTCCGATGACCCGAAGGCGGCGGGGGAGGTCGGACGGGTGGGGGTCGCCATCGACTCGCTCGCCGACATCGAGACGCTGATGGCAGGCATTCCATTGGCGGAGATCACGCAGGTCAGAAGCACCGCTAACGCGATCGGCTACATCTGGGCGGCGTTTTTCGTCGCGCTCGCCCGCAAGCAGGGCGTCGACCCGAACTCCTTCGGGCTGTTCATACAGAACGATGTGCTCAAAGAGTTCATCGCACGAGGCACGCAGATCTTCCCGCCCGAGCCGTCGCTGGCGCTCGCCGTCGACGTGATCGAGTACGTCGGGCAGCACCTGCCACGATGGACACCGCTCGCCATGAGCGGCTACCACATCAGGGAGGCTGGATCCGACGCGGTCCAGGAGGTCGCGTTCACGTTCGCGAACGCCATCGCCTATCTCGACGCCGCGGTGAGTCGCGGAGTCCCGGTCGATGCGGTGGCACCGACGTTCTACACGTTCCTCTCGGCGACCATGGACTTCCTCACCGAGGTGGCGAAGTTCCGTGCGGCCCGGCGGGTGTGGGCGAAGCTCCTCCGGGAGCGTTACGGCGCGGCCGATCCACGATCCATGCAGCTGCGCATCTTTGTTTTCACGGCCGGCTCGTCGCTGACGGCGCAGCAGCCGCTGACCAACGTGGCGCGGACCGCGGTCGAGGCGCTCGCTGCTGCACTCGGCGGCGTCCAGACCATGCACGTATGCGCCTACGACGAAGCCGTGGGAGTGCCGACGGAAGCAGCAGCCACGCTCGCGCTGCGCACCCAGCAGGTGGTCGCGTTCGAAACCGGTCTCACTTCAACGGTCGATCCGCTGGCCGGATCGTACGTCGTCGAGTCGCTCACCGATTCACTCGAGCAGCGGATCACAGCCTCGATGCAGGAGATCGAGGACCACGGCGGATCGCTCGCCTGCATCTCCTCCGGTTGGTTTGCGCGTCGTCTCTCCGACGCCGCCTACGAGCAGACCAGAGCAGTCGAGTCGGGCGAGCGCGTGGTGGTCGGGGTGAACCGATACGTCGCACCGCCCGAGCCGATCGAGGTCTTCGGGGTCGACAGCTCCGTCGAGGCGGAGCAGGCGGCCGCGGTCAAGGCGGTCCGGGAGCGCCGCGACACCGCCACCGTAGAGGCGACCCTCAAGGCCCTCGGGGGCGCCGCGGCCGCCGGCGAGAACGTTGTCGAGCCATGCGTTGCGGCGGTGAATGCGTACGCGACCGTCGGCGAGATCGTGTCCGTGCTCCGCGAGATCCACGGCTCCTGGTCACCCGCCGCCGACTTTTAACCCGATCAGGTTAGGAGGCTTCGCCAGCTCGACCCATGGCCATGATCACTGGCTGGCCCCCGTCCCACCAGTCGAGCACCCGCAGCGCGCGGAGCGTGTTCCAGCGGCTCGGCGTCCCCACGCCGCCCTCGATGTCGAAGTAGACGCGACCCGGGTGGATGCGGTCGAGCAGCCACCGGCCGTCGGCTTGCTGCTTCGATCGCACGACCTCCACGGCCTCTGCCATCCGGGGATCCGGATCCGCGCCCGACCGCCGGAAGTAGTCGAGCGCGCGCAGCACGTCGTAGTGCCAGTAGTAAGGGAAAGCGAAATCGAGATAGGCCAGGTTGGCGACCTCGCCGGTGCTCTTGCGGCGGAACAGGCCGCGCACGAGCAGGTATTCCTCACCGCTGCGCCGGGCCGCGCGCACTTCGGCAGATCCGCCGGTTGCGCGCTCGAACTCGAGCAGCCCGTCGAGCACGTTGATCGTGGTGTCGAAGGATGACCGCACGGATCCGTACTCGACCTGGCAGTTCCAGCCGCCGTCCGCCAGCCGCTCGCCGAGGATCCGCTCGACGAGGGCGGCGACATCCACCCCGAAGTAGGCTCCGGTCTCGATCGTCCGGCCGTTGATGCACGGCTCGACCTCGCCGTCGAAGTAGCGCTGCCCTTCGTGCTCCCAGCGCCCGGTCTCCGCGACAAGCGCGATGGCCCGGCGAGCTGACTCCGACGCCGGGTCGAGCCCGAAGATCTGCAGCGTCTGCAGGGTGTGCATCGTGGGCGTCCATGGCTGCCCCGGTTCACCGCCGGTGTAGGACGCCGGGAAGCAGGCGCCGCCGTCCCAGAGCCCATCGGGACCCTCGAGCGCGAGCAGGCGCCCGCCCCAACCGTCGTGCTCGACCCGAGCCCGCTCGGCCGCGACGTCGTCGGTGGACGCCTCCCTGAGGTCACGCAGCGTCTGCCAGCGGATTGCGGGGTCGCCGTCGAGCAGCCAGTCGATCACGTTCATTGTCCGGACCGTAGCACCGGCCGCCGACACCTTCTCGACCATTCAACACTCCACGCGTCAAGATCCCGAGTTTGGTGGATGTGTGCAGTGGACTGGACGTTCCCACCGAAACTCGCGATCATCGCGCGGGAGTCTCCGGAGGAGTCGAGACACGACTCGTGCCGGCGAGTCCATCCAAGCGACGGCGGCCCGGACGCGTCTGCGCGCCACGGCCGTTTCGATCGGACGACCCTGCCGTTGTTCGTCCTGCCGGCAGCGCCGCGCCGCGTAGACTTCCCGCGTGCCACGCCCAGACGGACGGCTCAGTCACGATCTTCTTCCCGGCGAAAAAGGGCCACGAGACGCCTGCGGCGTCTTCGGGGTCTGGGCTCCGGGGGAAGAGGTGGCCAAGCTCACCTATTTCGGGCTTTACGCATTGCAGCACCGCGGCCAGGAATCCGCAGGCATCGCCGTGGCGAACGGCTCGCAGATCGTGGTCTACAAAGACATGGGCCTTGTCGCCCAGGTATTCGACGAGACGACGCTCAGCTCTCTGCGAGGCCACCTCGCGGTCGGTCATTGCCGCTACTCGACCAGCGGATCGTCGGTCTGGGAGAACGCGCAGCCGACCTTCAAGTCGACCTCGACCAGCTCGATCGCGCTTGCACACAACGGCAACCTCGTCAATGCCGGTGAACTCGCCGCCGCGGTAACCGCCCGCCGCGGCACGGGCCGCGCCGCTCCGTCTGGCAGCAGTCCGGCGAGCAGCGACACCGACCTGGTGACCGAATTGCTGGCAAGCGAGCCCGATCGGTCGATGGAGGCCGCCGCACTCGACGTACTGCCGACCCTGGCCGGCGCGTTCAGCTTCGTGTTCATGGATGAGCAAACGCTGTACGCCGCGCGGGATCCGCAGGGTTTCCGGCCGCTCGTGCTCGGCCGCCTCGAGCGAGGCTGGGTGGTGGCGAGCGAGACCGCTGCACTGGACATCGTCGGTGCGAGCCTTGTCCGCGAGGTCGAACCGGGGGAGTTCCTGGCAATCGACGAGCATGGGCTGCGTGCACGGCGGTTTGCCGAGGCGCGGCCGGCCGGATGCATCTTCGAATACGTCTATCTCGCCCGGCCGGACACCACGATCTCGGGGCGATCGGTTCATGCCGCTCGCAAGGAGATGGGGCGCACCCTCGCCAGGGAGGCACCGGTCACCGCAGATCTGGTGATACCGACGCCTGAGTCGGGAACCCCGGCGGCGATCGGCTTCGCGGAGGAGAGCGGCATCCCCTACGGCCAGGGCCTGGTAAAGAATTCGTACGTCGGCCGCACGTTCATCCAGCCCAGCCAGACCATCCGGCAGCTCGGAATCCGGCTCAAGCTCAATCCCCTGCGCGGGGTCATCGAGGGAAAGCGGCTGGTGGTCGTCGACGACTCGATCGTTCGCGGCAACACCCAGCGTGCTCTGGTCCGGATGCTGCGTGAGGCCGGCGCAACGGAGGTTCACATACGGATCTCCAGCCCGCCGGTGAAGTGGCCGTGCTTCTTCGGTATCGACTTCGCCAGCCGCGCTGAACTGATCGCCAATGGTCTGACTGTCGAGGAGATCCGCCGGTCGCTCGGCGCGGACTCGCTCGCCTACATCTCGCTCGAAGGCATGATCGCGGCGACTCATGTGGCGGGCGAGCGCCTGTGCCGTGCCTGCTTCGACGGAATGTATCCGATCAAGCTGCCCGAACCCGAGTTGCTTGGGAAACACCTGCTCGAACGTGTACCGGCGCCGGGGCACCGCGGCCATACGCACCTGCGCCGACCCCGACCGGCTGCTGCCCAGGCGGCCGCCCACCCCGGCGAGACAGAGCCAGCACAGCCTCCGCCAGCCACGGAAGCACACGCGTCAACACCCGAGGCGGCGCGTGACTGACCGGTCAGCTGCCTCCGGCCGAGCGCCCGGACGCGCTGGCTACGCCGCCGCCGGAGTGGACATCGCCGAAGGCGAGCGGGCCGTCCGGCTGATGAAGGCCTCGGTCGCAAAGGCCAGTCGCTCCGAGGTGGTCGGCGATCTCGGCGGCTTCGTAGGCCTGTTCCGTGCAGACGCGCTGAAGGGGATGGCGCGCCCGATCCTTGCCACCTCGACCGACGGTGTCGGCACGAAGGTGGCGATCGCCCAGATGCTCGACCAGCACGACACCATCGGCTTCGACCTGGTCGGCATGGTCGTGGACGACCTCGTGGTCTGCGGTGCTGAACCGCTTTTCATGACCGACTACATCGCCTGCGGCAAGCTCGTCGCCGAGCGGATCGCTGCGATCGTCCAAGGCATCGCTGAGGCCTGCCAGGTCGCCGGCTGCGCCCTCGTCGGGGGTGAGACCGCCGAGCATCCCGGCCTGCTCGGCGTTGATGAGTACGATCTTGCCGGCGCCGCGACCGGGGTCGTCGACGAGGCGTTCCTGCTGGGACCGGCCAGGGTCCGCGCCGGCGATGTCGTGCTCGCGATGGCGTCGAGCGGCTTGCACGCGAACGGATATTCGCTGGTCAGGCACGTTCTGCTCGATGCAGCGGGGTGGTCGCTCGATCGCCGGGTCGCCGAACTCGGCCGAACCCTGGGGGAGGAAATCATCCAGCCGACCCGCATCTACGCCAAGGACTGCCTTTCACTGGCGGCAGCCGTCGACCTGCACGCGCTGGCGCATGTGACCGGCGGCGGGTTGGCCGCGAACGTGGCCCGGGCACTGCCGGCACATCTCGACGCGGTCCTTGACCGCTCGACCTGGTCACCACAGCCGATCTTTGGCCTCGTCGGGGACGTCGGCGAAGTCGAGCAGGCCGAGCTGGAAGGCACGTTCAACATGGGCGTCGGCATGGTGGCGATCGCGGCACCAGGCGACGCGGATCGTGCGCTGCGGCTGCTCGAGGATCGCGGGCTCAGCGCATGGAGGGCAGGCGATGTGATCCACGGTGTCGGACGGGCCTGTCTCGCCGGCCGGTACGCCTGATCACAGCTTGAGGATGAGGCACCGGCGCTAGCGGCGAGACTCCTCGTCCTCGTCGTCCTCGGCTAGATCGGCGTAGCGGGCGTAGAGGTCGTCGTACTCGTCGGTGGGCTCATCGGTGCGGTTCTCGGTGTCCTCGCCGATCAGCTCACGGCGCAGTGACTCGAGGTCGGTCCCACCAGAGCTGTATTTCAGCTGGCGAGCGACCTTGGTCTGCTTGGCCTTTGCGCGGCCGCGCCCCATGGCTCGACCCCCTTCAAAGAGGCGGACGCCTCGATGTGGTCACACATATCAAGGCCGACGGCTAGGTGCCGAGCCGCCAGCCGGTTTTGCTTTACATCTACGGTACCCGCTCCGGCGGCCTGACGGTAACGGGCGACCAAGAGCGGAAGCAAGCTGCCTCTTTACCCGCGGGCGGGCAGCCACACGCCACGCAAACGTCCGATTTGTGCCATCCGGCGTTCAGCGAGTCGGTCGGCGGCAACTGCGGGTGGAACGCCTTCCTCGGTGGCGATCGCGAAGACCCGCTTCGTCGTGTCGAAGATCCGTGCCGCCTTCTTCTTGGCGCGTTCGAAGCTGAAGCCCTCGATCTCATCGGCTACCTGGACGAGGCCGCCCGAATTCACCACGTAGTCCGGCGCATAGAGAACGCCGCGCCCCTCGAGAATCTTCTCGATCCCGGGGTGTGCAAGCTGGTTGTTCGCCGCTCCACAGACGATCTTCGCGGTGAGGACTGGCACGGTGTCGTCATTCAGCGCTCCGCCGAGCGCGCAGGGCGCGTACACGTCGAGATCTGCAGTGACGAGCGCGTCCACGGTGGGCACAACCTCGACCTCAGGATGGTCGTGGCGCACTCGGTCGATTGCCTTGTGGCTGATGTCGTTGATCACCACGGTCGCGCCATCCTCGATGAGGTGGCCCACCAGGTAGTGCCCGACCTTGCCAACGCCTGCGACGCCAACCCTCCGACCGCGCAGGGTGGGCTGTCCCCACAGCTGCTCGGCACAAGCCCGCATGCCCTGGAACACTCCGAAGGCGGTGAGGATCGACGAGTCACCTGCGCCTCCGTTCTCGAGAGACCGGCCGGTCACGAAGGCACACTCCCGCGCCACGACATCCATATCCTCGGTATAGGTCCCGACATCGCAGGCCGTGATGTAGCGGCCGTTCAGGGACTGGACGAAGCGTCCATATGCCCGCAGCAGTGCCTCGTTCTTATCCCTCGCCGGATCGCCAATGATCACCGCCTTGCCGCCGCCTAGGTCGAGTCCCGCCATGGCCGCCTTGTACGCCATCCCCTTCGAGAGGTTGAGTACGTCGGCCAGGGCCGCCTCCTCGCTGTCGTATGGATAGAAGCGAGTCCCCCCGAGCGCGGGGCCAAGAGCGGTCGAATAGATCGCGATGATCGCCTTGAGCCCACTGGCGTCGTCCTGACAAAAGACGACTTGTTCATGGTCGGTGTGCCGACCGAAGACGTGTGTACCGCCCTGGTGGAGCGATACGTCGCCTGGGGTGGTGTCGGTCACTGTGGTGACTCCCGGATTGGCCTGTGCGTTGTGGCGCAGGCGTTCATGGCCACCTTAGTGGCGCGAACGTCTGGTCCTTGGATGCTCTGTGCGGGTTGATCCATCCACGCCGGCCACGCGTGCGAGGATTCAGGTGTGAGGACCTCTGTGGTGACGCCGTACGCCGCCTATTTGCGTGTGTACGAGCCGCTGCACGCCTTCAGCGAGCCGCACCGGCGCCTCTGGACCGACTATGTGGCGACCGGTGAGGCGCCCAACCAGGTGCTCGGCCCACTGGCCGAGCATCGCCGGGCGCTGAGCGGTCTGCTGGCAACCCCGCCGGCTGTCGTGCCGGCGCACGAGAGCGCCGATGCGTTCGTCCTGACGATCGACAGCACCCCGCATGTCTGCCCCCTTGACGCCCGGCTGCGGGCCTGGGCGGCGTTGGTGGAGTTCCAGCAAGAGGTTCCTGACGCGCTCGCCGAGGCTTTCGTTCCGAGGATCGTGCTGGACGAGGCCCTCGCCGATCATCAGCGGTGGCTCGAGAATTCGGCCTTCGCATCCCCGCACATCTTGACCAACACATGGTTCGTGCCACTGCGTTGGTTCATCCCGTTCCTGCAGGACGAGCGGGTTGTCCAGCTCGGCTGCCCGAGCGAGCCTCGCAGCCTCTTCTTCCGTACACCGATGGTCGAGGCGCGGCGGCGGATTGCCCGGGCGCTGCGGGTGCTTGAACGGACGATCGAGGACGGGCCGATCGTCGATGGGGTGATCGACCTCGGCCGCTGGCTGGAGGAATTCCATCCTCACTCGTGGGTGGAACTCGACTACGGCGGGCTTGTCCACCTGATCGACGACGCCTCGCTCGCCGAGGATAAGTCGGCCTCGGACGTCTCGGAGGCACTGCGGGCGCTCGCGGCAGATGACGCCCGGGCGGCCGCTGCTGCGTACACCCGGCTGATGGATCGGTGGCGCATCGTCCAGGCTTTGGAGCACGCGAGCTAAGCATTAGCGAGATTTCGCATTTTGCCGACCAGATGCGACTAAGCCACTACACTTGGTGTTCCACTACGATCGGCTTTGTTCCTTACGCCGGATTAGTCCCCATGAAGCACGGCGGAGCGACACCAGTCGATGCAGCCGATGGGGTGACGCCCATGTCACTCGATCGTCAATAAGATGGGCCCGCAAGGACCATTTGGGACAAGCGGGTCGAGAGGCAGTATTACTGTCGAACCAGGATGGTTCGGTGCCTGGGAGGAGGCCGACATGACCGCACGCACCCCTGATGCCGAGCCGTTGCTCACTCCGGCTGAGGTTGCCACGATGTTCCGTGTCGATCCGAAAACTGTGACAAGGTGGGCAAAGGCGGGCAAGCTGACCTCGATTAGAACACTCGGTGGCCATCGTCGCTACCGCGAGGCGGAGGTGCGGGCCTTGCTGCAGGGGATTCCATCTCAACAGCAGCGTGGCCAGGAGTGATCGTCAGCGTTTAGAGCACGGATGTCATCCGTCGCGCCCGTTCTTTAGGAGGATGGGCGCGACGCGCATGTCCTGAGCATCGAACGCCCGGCCACGCCCCGGCACCATCACCTGGCGCGACCTCCTAGCCGCGCGCTGACGCGATCACTTCGCGCGACCTCCCGGACGCGCCCGCGGTCCGGTCAAGGGTGCCGCGCTTCGTGCTGATCCGTAGCCTGTGCGCTGTGTCTGATGAGCCCAGCGGTGCCGGCGTTGGATCCCACCCAGAGCCTTGGCCCGACGGTCCGCAGCTGGATCACGAGCTTCTCGCCCGCGGGGACCATCGCAACGTCGTCGATCGCTACCGCTACTGGCGACGCGACGCGATCGTCGCCGATCTGGATGCGAGACGGCACGACTTCCACATCGCGATCGAGAACTGGCAGCACGACTTCAACATCGGCAGCGTCGTGCGAACGGCGAACGCCTTCCTCGCCCGCGAGGTCCACATCGTCGGTAAGCGCCGGTGGAACCGGCGCGGTGCCATGGTCACCGATCGATACCAGCACATTCGGCACCATGCGACCTTCGCCGACCTCGCGTCGTACGCGAGCACGCATGGCCTGACGTTGATCGGAATCGACAACCTGCCCGGCTCGGTGCCGTTGGAGACCGCTCTGCTGCCGCGACGAAGCCTGCTCATCTTCGGGCAGGAGGGGCCGGGACTGTCCCCGGCTGCGCACACCGCGGCGGAAGTCGTCTGCTCCATCGCCCAGTACGGATCGACCCGCTCGATCAACGCCGGCGCGGCGGCGGCCATCGCCATGCATGCGTGGATCCGCCAGCATCGTTTCGGCCAGCTCCCTGCCAGCCCGAACGAGCGTTAAAGGGACATTAGGAAGCGCCGGTCCAGTTGGCCGGCAGGACGTATTCCCAGCCGGGTTGCCAGCCGAACGGTCGGGAGACAAGATCCTCGAGCGGAACGTCTTGGAGCAGGTGCTCGAGCGCCCACCTATTGGCGGCGTGTGCGATCAGCAGAACGCGGCGGTCGTTCCAGCCCGCAGCCAGCTCGACGAGGAACCCTCGGGTCTGATCGACAACTTGCCGGTAGCTTTGGCCGCCCGGAAACGGTACGTCTATGTGCAATGCTCGTTCGACCGCGAGATCGGCGAGCGGCGCGCCGTTGAGCTCGCCGTAGTTGCACTCCCGCAGCCTCGGGTCCTGGAAGATCGGAATCTCGTGGCCCGCGAACGCAATCGTGGCGGTGTCGACGGCCCGGGCGAGATCGGACACGAAGACGGCGGCGAGACCGTCGTCGCGGCGCCGAACACCAAGCTCCCGGGCATTCGAGATGCCCTGGTCCGACAGCTGACCCGGCAGCCAGCCGGTCGCCACGCCGGATTCGTTGTCGGTTGACGTCGCGTGAGTCTCGTACACGATCTGCACGGCCATGACGAAGCGATCATCCCTCCTTGTGATGGTGCGCCGCGGACTGTGTGTCCGCGAGCTCCCCCCGGGCGGGTGGTCCGCTCGCGGCACCGCGGCTAAGCGCGGGTGCCCGAGCGGTTCCGCGGCGCTCGAGCTTGTGCCAGCGAAGGACTGCGCCGCTCACCGCGGTCACGATCGACTGCACGACCACCAGATACATGAGCTGCCGGTACACGAACTGCTGCAGCGGCAGGGTCACGAGCGGCCAGAGCCGCTCCCCGTCGAGCCGGAATGCGATGATTCCGATCAGCATCTGAACCGCGACGAAGCCGAGCCAAATCGCAAGGACGGGTACGGGTTCTAGGAAGATCAGTCCATAGATGGCGAAGAGGTCAATGACCGGCCCGAGCAGGGGAAGCAGGACCTGGAAGAGACCGAGGTAGAGCAGTCCCCGTCGGCCGAACCGGCCGGCTGGGCCGCGACGGATCAGGGTCCCCCGGTGCTTCCACATCGCCTGCAAGGTGCCGAAGCACCAGCGATACCGTTGCCGCCACAGCTGGCCGAGCGTCGCCGGTGCCTCGGTCCAGCCGCGGGCGTACTCCTCATAGACGACTCGCCAGCCGGAGGCGACGACAGTCATCGTGAGGTCAGTGTCCTCCGCGAGCGTTTCCCCACTGACCGGGCCGACGTGGTCGAGTGCATGCCGCCGGAACGCACCGACCGCGCCGGGAACGGTCGGCATGCAGCGGAGCAGGTCATAGAGGCGGCGGTCCAGATTGAAGCCGATCACATACTCGATGTGCTGCCACAAGGCGAGCAATCCGCGCCGGTTTCCTACCTTCGCGTTTCCGGCCACGCCGCCAACGCTCGGGTCGGTGAAGGGCTGGACGAGCCGATAGATCGTGTCCTTCTCAAAGACCGTGTCGCCGTCGAGCAGGACGATCAGGTCCGACCTCGCTTGCGCGAGACCGGTTTGAATGGCGGCCGGTTTTCCCCTATTGGGCTGCCTGACGACCCGAACCCCGGGAAGCCTGAGTCGGGCGACGGCATTTGCCGTCCCGTCGGTTGAACCGTCGTCGACCACGATGACCTCGACCTGGGGATAGTCGGAGTCCACCAGTGCGCGTACCGTCCGTGCGATCCCGGCAGCTTCGTTGTAAGCCGGCACGATCACCGAGACTGGCATGAGCACTTCAGGCCGCCACCGTCTTCTTCGCCGAGAGCGAGCGTGATAGCGAGCGGCGAGGACGAGCACGCCCATTCGCACGATGGTGAGCAGCCCGACCGCAATCAGCGCCCAGGTCAGGAGGGTGATGACGAGCTCGGATCCCCTGGCGGCCAGGAGGAAGGCCTCGCCGCGCAGCCGTTGCCCGGTGGGGGCCTTGACGATCGGGTTGGCGAGGCCGGTGGCCGCGCTAACCGTCGCGAAGGTGTACCCCTCCTGCTGCAGGCGCGGGATCAGAATCCGCAGCGCCTCGATCGTCTGATCGCGGTTGCCCCCACCGTCATGCATGAGGATGATCGCGCCCTTGCCGTCTGACGGCATCGCCTTCTCGACGATGGCCTGGGGGCCCGGACGGGACCAGTCCTCAGCGTCGGCGTCCGCCAGAACCGTCAAATAGCCATGCCCGCTGGCGCGACGAATCGCCTCATACTCCGGCGCGGTCATTGAATCGGGCGTGGAGGAGTACGGGAGCCGCAGCAAGGCGGTACGTGCTCCGGCCGCGCCGGCGATGGCGAGCTGGGTCTGCGAAAGTTCCAGCGTCGCTCGCCGCGAGTGCGCCGCACCGAGGTCGACGTGTGTGAAGGTATGCACACCCACCTCGTGACCAGACTCGACTTCCTGCCGGACAAGCCCGGGCTGCAGGGAGACATGTGCCCCGATGACGAAGAAGGTCGCTGGGACGTTGTATTGCCGAAGCACATCGAGGATCCGCGGTGTCCATGTCGGGTCCGGCCCATCGTCGAACGTGAGTGCCACGGTCCGGGGGCGGGGTTTGTGTCCCTCGAGGGTTCCGCCCCTCGCGTCGATGACGGGTCCCAGTGACCTGGCCGACTCGGGTGCCAGCGGCGCTGTATCAGCCGCGGTCCCCGTGCCCGCCGACTTGTAGTGGATGACACCGTGGACGGCAAGTGCGGCCGCGAGCACCGCGAGCATCATCACGAGCAGCAGCCAGTGTGATCGCGGCTGAATCTGCTGGGGGTTCGCAGGTGTGCGGCCCATCTGTGAATGCGTCCTGTTCGTAAGGGATGCCGGTCGGGAGTAGGTCTGCACCGCGGCTAGGAGGATGCGGGGCCCGAGCTGACCGCGACGCTGGCCGATGGAGAGCTCGGGGTGCCCAAGGTGGTGGGCGGCTTAGTTGGTACGCGCTTTGTGGATGTTGAGGTGGGCACTGAGGTGGTGGGCAGCGACGCGGACGTAGATGCCGACGGCGAGTTCGAATGCCGCGTGGACGGCGGTGTGGACGACGCCGGCGTTGATGTGGGGGTTGGCGCACTGCTCGGACCCGATGTCGTCGTTTCCGAACCCCGCGACGTTGGGGTCGGGGTGCCGGACGGCGGACTTGTCCGTGTCTCCGCGGGGGCCGGGTCACCGCCACCAGGCACCGGCACGGCCGGTGCAGTGGGGCCGCCGAGCAGGCTGACGACAAGCATGATCAGGTAGCCCGTGCCGAGCGCTGCCAGCCCGATACCGGCCCGTTGAGCGAACTTGCGACGCCTGCCTGTGTGGTCGGAGAAGACCGGGCTCTGGTCCTCGCCGCCCTGCGCTATAACGGCTGATATCCCAGCACCTTCGGGCACGGGCGGTAGTACGTCGTTTTCATCACCGAGCGCGCCAGGATCTTCTGCGGGTACCGGTGGCAGGACGTCGGTTTCGTCGTCGGCGTCGGCGGGCGGTACGGCTGGCAGCTGGGTTGTCGGCTCGTCCTGGGCATGCTCCTCAGGCCGTCCGGGGAACGGCGACGGAGACGGCTGAGTCGGCCACAAGGCATTCCAGGTCCCCGCGACGAACCGCGTCAAACACGCGTAGGTGACGCGTCAGGCCACCGGGGAGTCTGCTCTCGTCAGCTCGTGGGAGCGATCAACTCCGTCCGCAGCTCGTGGCTTCCATCGCGGAGCGGCGCCTCGTAATAGAGCCGGTAGCCGCCGTCGGGGAGCTGCAGAACGTCCAGGTAACGGGCATCCGAAGTAGGCGCCTCGCCGACCGCCTCGAGGTGGCCGGGCTCGCCTGTTGACCGGGCGATACCGGTGCGTTCGGAGAAGTTCTCCTCCTTGGTGGCCCGTCCGTCGTATGTGGCCCGGCCGTCCGCGAGCACGGCAGTAACCCGTGCCCCTCTGGCGTCCCACTCGCCTGGGCGGGGCCGGAGGACCGTCCCGTGCCAGTCCCAGCTGAGACCGTCATCGCTCGTGGCGTACGCCGTAGTCATGCGGTCTTCCTCGCCGGGCTCGTCGAGTGGATGGCAGCAGATCCAGGCCTGCCACCCACCATCGAAGCGCCGGATGACGGGATCTTTGACGGCCGTGTGTTCATCGCCTGGGAAGACCGTGATCGGTTCTGCGTACTCGAGGGCGGCTGGGTCTGGTGCCTCGAGTACGTCGATCCGCCAGTGTTTGCTGTTCGGCGTGGCGCAGCAGACGTAAAGCCGCCACCGGCCGTCGTCAGTCGGCAGCAGCGCAGGCCGTTCCAGCGATTCGGCACCGAAGCGCTTCTTGTCCAGGGTGGCCACGGTCGTGAGGTGTTCTCCATCCGTTGATCTCGCCACGATGGTTGCTGCACCCCGCTGGTCGACGACCCGCACTCGGTAGGCGATCAGAAACCGGCCGTCATCAAGAGCGGCGCTCGGCGCGCCCGCCCACCGTCCTGGCCCAGCCCCCGGCGCAGGGACTGCCACCACTGCGTCCCCCCGACCGGGCAATGGAAAGTCAGTCACCGGCCACCCCTTCCCTGCGGGCTTTGCACCATTCACCCGAGCGTCGTTCGCGGCGCTCGGCTCGGCGCGGAAGCCGAGTCGGGCCAGCTGGCTACGGTCGGCGCGGTCGAGGATGCAGTTCGGTCGATCCTTCGCGGTTGATCTAGTAGTCGCGCAAGGGACCGGCCCAAGCGACCGCGATTGCTGACGAATAATTCGTTCTTCTGTGCCAAGGTAACGATCCGCTACGGATTTCGTTGAAGGAAGGTTCGCCGACAACCGATATCGCGCTACGCTCCACCCCGGGTGGATGTGACCCGGAGGTGGCGAGTGGGGGATCCGGTCGTCGAGGCCGACTCGGCAGTCGGGGCGGCAGCTGCGGATGCGCCCGAGCGGGCAGCCGTCCGCCTCGTCGGCTTGCGTAAGGAATTCGGCACCGGGAGCCAGCGCATCGTCGCCGTCGACGGGATCGACCTCGACATCGCCGACGGCGAGTTCATCACATTGCTCGGGCCCTCAGGCTCGGGAAAGACGACCGTCCTTCGCATGATCGCGGGATTCGAGCGGCCGACCTCAGGCGCCGTCCTGCTCGACGGCCGCGATGTGACCGCCAAGGCGCCGTTCGAGCGGGACGTCAACACGGTCTTCCAGGACTACGCCGTTTTCCCGCACATGAGCGTCGCGCAGAACGTCGAGTACGGCCTGCGGGTCAAGCGCGTGCCGAAGGCCGAGCGACGGCAGCGCGTCCGCACCGCTCTGGCCTCCGTGCGGCTGGAGGGCTTCGACCGGCGGCGCCCCAGGGAGCTATCCGGCGGACAGCGGCAGCGAGTCGCACTGGCCAGAGCGCTCGTCAACCGGCCCAAGGTGCTGCTCCTCGACGAGCCGCTCGGCGCGCTCGACCTCAAGCTGCGCGAGCAGATGCAAGTCGAACTCAAACAGATTCAGCGCGAGGTCGGGATCACCTTCGTCTTCGTCACCCACGACCAGGAAGAGGCGTTGACGATGTCCGACCGGATCGTCGTCTTCAACGACGGCCGGATCGAGCAGGTTGGCCCCCCCGACGAGGTATACGAGCGCCCGGCGTCGCCGTTCGTCGCCGGATTCGTCGGTACGTCGAACCTGCTGCGCGACGCCGCCGCGGCGGCGATCATCGGCCAGCCGGGAACCTGGAGCGTCCGGCCGGAGAAGATCAGGGTGGATCCGGCGGATGCCCTGCTGGAGATCGACCGTGACGGCGAGATGACGGCGGCGGGGGTCGTCGCTGAGGCCATCTATGCCGGCTCATCCAGCCGCCTGGTTGTCACCCTTGATGTCGGAGGGCAACTCGTCGTCGTGCGCCAGCACGACGTGTCGTCGCCACACGAGCTCGCCGGCCTGCGTGGCCAGCGCGTCATCCTTCGCTGGCGGCAGGACCATGTCTACCGCGTGGGAGACGACCACGCGGATCATCCGTAGGGAGGAATGCATGCGTGCGTCTCGAAGGGCGACGCTGGTCGCGGTGGCCGGTGCGCTTGTCCTGGTCGCCGCCGGTTGCGGAGGGGACGACAGCGGCGGTTCGACGACCGCTACCGGCGGCCTTCAACCGCCCAAACTTGAGGCCATGAAGACCCTCGGACCAGGCGAGGGCCAGGTGAACCTGGTCGCGTGGGCCGGATACGTCGAGGACGGTTCAAACGATCCGAAAGTCGACTGGGTCACCGACTTCGAGAAGCAGACCGGCTGCCAGGTCAACGTCAAGATCGGAAACTCCTCCGACGAGATGGTCCAGCTCATCAAGTCCGGGCAGTACGACGCGGTGTCCGCGTCAGGCGATGCATCGCTGCGGCTGATCGCGGCGGGAGACGTGGCACCGGTGAACACCGCGCTGATTCCGAACTACAAGGACGTCTTCGACGGCCTGAAGAACCAGCCGTGGAACACGGTCAGAGGAGTCAACTACGGGGTGCCGCACGGCCGCGGCGCCAACTTGCTGATGTGGCGCACCGATAAGGTCACCCCCGATCCCGATTCCTGGAGCGTTGTGTTCGACCCGAGCTCGCCATACAAGGGGAAGATCACGGCGTACGACTCGCCGATCTACATCGCGGATGCCGCCCTTTATCTGATGGCGACCAAGCCTGATCTGGGCATCAAGAACCCGTACGCGCTGGACGACAAGCAGTTCCAGGCGTCGATCGACCTGCTCAAGCAGCAGAGGAGCACCATCGGCGAGTACTGGGTGGACTACCTGAAGGAGGTTCAGGCATTCAAGAGCGGTGACTCGGTGGTCGGGACCACCTGGCAGGTCATCGCGAATGTCGCCCAGGGCGAGGGGACTCCGGTCAAGGTGACGCTGCCGAAGGAGGGCGCCACAGGATGGTCGGACACCTGGATGGTGGCCACGAAGGCGAAGCACCCGAACTGCGCTTACATGTGGCTCAACCACATCATCTCCCCGCAGGCGAATGCGGCGGTCGCTGAATACTTCGGCGAGGCTCCGAGCAACAAGCTCGCCTGTGAGAAGACCGTGGATCCGAACCACTGCGCGATCTTCCACGCCGACGACGAGACCTACTTCTCGAAGGTCTGGTACTGGAACACGCCGATCCAGCAGTGTCTCGACGGTCGCACCGACGTGAGGTGCAAGAACTACGCCGAATGGACCCAGGCCTGGACGTCGCTGCGTAACTCGTAGCTCGGCACCCAGGCCTCCTGCCGATGGCGGCCCCGGCGGCGGCGCGGGGCCGCCATCGGCCTAAGCAATCCAGGAGTGATGCGATGTCCGGAACGGTGATCGAGGAACGCGAGGCCGTCCGGCCCACCACCCAGTCGCCGCACCGCATCTCAGGCTTCCTGCACCGCCACCGCTGGCTGCAGCTCTCCGGGCTGCTATCGGCGCCGATGCTCTGGCTGGTCGTTGCCTATCTCGGCGCGCTCGCGATGATGTTCATCACCGCGTTCTGGACGACGGATCCCTTCACCAACGACGTGGTGCGCGTCTGGTCCCTGGACAATTTCAAGCAGCTGGTCAGCGATCGCGCCTACCTGAACGTCGCCGTGCGCAGTGTCGTCGTCGCGAGCTTGGTGACCCTCGTGTGCGCCGTGATCGCTCTTCCGATGGCCTTCTTCATGGCCCGAGTCGTCCGGCCGCGTTGGCGCGGTGTTTTCGTGGTCGCGGTCCTGACGCCGCTGTGGGCCTCGTACCTGGTCAAGGTCTACGCGTGGCGGGTGATGCTGCAGACCGACGGAGTCCTGGACTCGGTGCTGAAGCCGTTCGGGTTGTCCAGCCCGGGATTCGGCCTTGCCGCGATCGTGATCGTCCTGACCTATCTCTGGCTTCCGTACATGATCTTGCCCGTCTACGCCGGCTTCGAGCGGCTGCCTGACTCCTACGTCGATGCGTCGAGCGACCTCGGGGCGCGGACCGCCCGTACCTTCCGGTCGGTGATGTTGCCGATGGTGTTCCCATCGCTTGTCGCCGGTTCGATCTTCACGTTCTCGCTCAGCCTCGGCGACTACATCACCGCGCAGATCGTCGGCGGCAGGGTGCAGCTCATCGGCAACGTGGTCCAGACGAACATCGTGCTTGACCTGCCTTTCGCCGCGGCGGTTGCGACCATCCCTGTCGCCGTGATGGTCCTGTATCTCGCGGTGGTCCGCCGTACGGGAGCTCTGAACAACCTGTGACGCTGTCTCGAACCAGCAAGATCGTCCTCGCCGTCGTCATGGCGCTGGGCCTGGCGGTGATCTACGTCCCGCTGGTCGTCGTCGTGGTGAACTCGTTCAACGCGGATCGGACCTTCGGCTGGCCGCCGCCCGGCTTCACGACCGAGTGGTGGCATCGAGCAATCGGCAACGAGGGGGCGACACATGCCCTCATCACCAGCCTGAAGGCCGGTTTGGGGGCGACGGCTATCGCGCTCGTGCTCGGGACGATGGCGGCCTTTGCCGTCGACCGGTTCAGCTTCTTCGGCCGCGAGACGATCTCTCTGCTGGTCATCCTGCCCATCGCGTTGCCCGGCATCGTCACCGGTATCGCACTGAACAATGCGTTCCAGGTCCTTCACGTCAACTTCGGGCTATTCACCGTGGTCGTCGGGCATGCGACCTTCTGCATCGTGGTGGTGTACAACAACGTGTTGGCACGACTGCGGCGGACAGCAGGAAATGTGGTCGAAGCCTCCGCGGACCTCGGCGCCGGGATGTTCCAGACGTTCCGCTACATCACCTTCCCGCTGCTGCGGTCGGCGCTGCTGGCGGGAGCGCTGCTCGCGTTCGCCTTGTCCTTCGACGAGGTCATCGTGACGACGTTCACGGCGGGACCCGGCACCGAGACACTGCCGATCTGGATCCTGTCGAATCTCTTCCGGCCGAACCAGGCGCCGATTGTCAACGCGGTGGCCGCAGCGCTGATCGTGCTCTCGGTGATCCCGGTCTGGCTGGCCCAGCGGCTGTCCTCGGACACGACCGGTGGCCGGATTTAATCCGCCCGTCCCGGCGGACCGCCCGAGCGCGGTACCGCTGCTTGCGCGAATCGCCGCTACTAAGGGCAGTGATTCGCGCATCTCAGCGGGCAAATGTCCAGAATAGCCCCCTATGGGCTGGGCGATCGTGAGGCCTGCGCGAATTGCAGTCGTCCTGACCAACGCACGCGAGTGGGCACGTTGGGGGCATGACAACCACCACCGCCCGCGAGTACCGCCGGGTGAGCAACGACGCGTCCGGCCGGTTGCGGTCACCGGCCCAACAGCATGACGACAACGAAAAGGCCGCGCAGGCGCACGGCTGGACCCTCGGCGATCCCTACATCGAGGACGGCGCGGTCAGCGCATCCCGTTAGCTCGCAAGGCACGGCCGGGGGTCAGGTCGCGGAACATGCGCGAAGAAGCGGGGAA
>JBKPTD010000088.1:0-17817 GCA_046735375.1 Actinomycetota bacterium
CTTGCTTCCGAAGGACTGGCCGTCGAGCAGATCCACCCCGAATACGCGGCCGGCCAGTACGAGGTCTCCGTCGCCGCGGAGGATCCGGTCGGATCGGCCGATACGGCTGTCCTCGTACGGGAGACGATCCGCGCAGTGAGCAGCGGCCAGGGCCTGCGCGCCTCGTTCGCGCCGAAGGTGCTCGCAGGCAAGGTCGGCAACGGTGGACACATCCACCTAAGCCTGTGGCGGGACGGCGTCAATGCGATGGCCGGCGGGGACGGCCGGTACGGCATGACCGCGGCCGCTGAGTCTTTCGCGGCGGGAATCCTGACGCACCTGCCCGGGCTGCTCGCTGTCGGTGCGCCGTCGGTGGCGAGCTATCTGCGCCTGGTGCCGTCGCACTGGGCCGGTGCATTCGTCTGTTGGGGATTGGAGAACCGGGAAGCGGCGCTGCGGTTCATTACGGGCGTCATCGGAGACCAGCCTCAGGCGGCCAATATCGAGATCAAGTCATTCGATGCGGCGGCGAATCCGTACCTAGCTCTCGCAGGATTGATCGCAGCCGGTCGCGACGGGTTGGCCAGTGGAGCCGCTTTGCCCGACCCGGTCGATGTGGACCCGGCGTCCCTCGATGTGGCAGATCGCGCAGCGCGCGGGATGGCGCCGGTACCGGCATCGCTGGCCGAAGCGGTTGAGGCCTTCGAGTCGGACAAGGTGCTACGCGAGGCGTTCGGCGAGGAATTGGCCGATACCTTCGCCGTTGTTCGCCGCGGAGAGATCGCGCTGTTCGAGGGCGCAGATCCGGACGAGATTGCCGCGCGTACCCGCTGGGTGTACTAACCACCGCGACCCGGCGCCGTTTTGATCAGGCATGCGCACGCTCGCCTCGCCGGCCCGCCATCTGCGATCAGGCATGCGCACGCCCGCCTCGCCGGCCCGCCATCTGCGATCAGGCATGCGCACGCCCGCCTCGCCGGCCCGCCATCTGCGATCAGGCATGCGTACGCCCGCCCTGTCAGCACCCCTTTTTGATCAGGCATGCGCCCGCATGCCCACGCCGGCACCCGTGGCTACGCGCGCGACGACGCCGTCGCGATGGGCTGAGGTGCCGCGTCGATGAGCCGCTCGAGCAACTCGCGATCTCCTGTAATCGAGACGCAATCGAGCCGGCGGTCGACGAACAGGTAGTAGACGCCCTCGGCATCGCCCTCAACGAGGACGTCGGGAGCATCGATCGATCCTGTCAGCACTACCCCGTCGACGAGCGAGGCGACCTCGTCCCCTACCCGAAACTCGAAGCGGCCGGAGGGAGCTATCGGGACGAGGAGCTGGTCCATCGCGTTCGACAGCCAACCGGGGAAGAGACCGTCCTCGGCCGTCGGAGGTCCTAGCGAGCGCGCGCCCCACAGACCGAGCTCCCTGATGACCGGCCGGAGTTCCTGCCCGTAATCAGTCAGCTCGTACACGCGGGAGGCCGCCGGCGGCGGCATCGTGCGCCGTACCACAATGCCCGCCGCCTCGAGATCACGAAGCCGCGTGGCCAGGATGTTCGTACCGATCCCAGGAAGGTGCTCGGTGAGGTCGGTGTAGCGCTTGGGGCCCGGCATCAGCTCGCGTACGACGAGCAGGGCCCACCGATCGCCCACCAGGTCAAGAGCGTGGGCGACGGGACAGTACTGGTCATAGCCCTTGTGCATGCAAACGAGTGTAGCGCATCAACTTGCTGATTTGAACTAGCTACTTGCTTTTTTAAAGTAGATGCTGCTAGGTTGCAAGAACTCTCTCCTAGAGTGCACGTCATCCAGCATCGAAGAACAGAAGGGGACCACGAGATGGTGACCTCAGACCGAAAGAAGTGGCTCGCGCTGGGTCTGCTCAGCGTGGTCCAGTTCATGATCGTGCTGGACATCGCGATCGTGAACGTCGCACTACCCTCCATCCAGGAAGACCTCGGGTTCTCCCAAGAGAACCTGCAGTGGGTGATCAGCGCCTACGCGCTCGTCTTCGGCGGTTTCCTGCTCCTCGGCGGTCGCGCCGCCGACCTACTCGGGCGCCGCCGCGTCTTCACCGCAGGGCTTGTCATCTTCTCGCTTGCCTCCCTCCTTGCCGGCCTCGCGTGGTCGGAGGGGTCTCTGATCGGCGCGCGCGCCCTGCAGGGATTCGGGGCGGCGATCATCGCGCCCGCAGCGCTTTCGATGCTCTCCACGACGTTCACCGAGGGCCGCGAGCGGAATATCGCGCTCGGCGTCTGGGGTGCCGTCGGCGGGTTCGGCGGCGCTGCCGGCGTGCTGCTCGGCGGCGTCCTCACCGACGCGCTGAGCTGGGAATGGATCTTCTTCGTGAACGTGCCGATCGGCGTGGCAGCGCTCATCCTGACGCCGGTTCTGCTCAACGAGAGCCGCGACGCAACCGTCAAGACCTTTGATGCACAGGGAGCCGTGCTGGTGACCGGCGGCCTCTCCCTCTTCGTGTACGCGATCACCCAGGCTGGTCAGGACGGGTGGCTTGCGGGTCGGACGGTGGCATCGTTTGCCGGAGCGCTTGTCCTGCTTGCGGCGTTCGTCGTCTGGGAGCGCAGGCATCCCGAGCCACTCATGAGGTTCGGACTCCTGCAAACTCGGACCGTCGCCGGGGCCAACGTCACTAACTTCATCCTGGGGACGGCGCTGTTCTCAATGTTCCTGATGCTGACCCTCTACATGCAGCAGGTGCTCGGTTACTCCGCAATGAAGGCCGGGGTCGCCTACCTCGCGGTGGCCTTGAGTGCGATCGTCTGGTCGGCGGTCGCCGCGCAGCTTGTGACCCGGATCGGCGTGAAGCCGGTGCTCGTGACCGGGATGACCTTGCTCACGATCGGTCTGGTCTACTTCACCCAGGTGTCCGTTGGCGGGTCGTACGTCGCCGACCTGCTGCCCGGGTTCCTCCTGATCGGTGCCGGCATCGGCTTCTCGTTCGTCCCGATTTCGATCGCCGCGCTTGCCGGTGTGCAGGCCTCCGAGGCTGGTCTCGCCTCTGGCTTGATCAACACAACGCAGCAGATCGGGGGCGCACTGGGTATCGCGGCCCTGTCGACGATCGCGACGACGCGGACCGAGGACGCTCTGGCCAGCGGAACGCTCCTGCCCTCCGCGTTGGTCCACGGTTTCTCTGGGGCGTTCTTCGCCGGCGCCCTCATCGCCGGCGCAGGGATCATCGCGGCACTCACCCTGATCCGCAAGGACGAGCTCGAGACGGCGGCAGAGCCCGTCGAGGCAGAGTTGGAGCTCGTAGGGCCGAGGTCCCTGGAGTTCTCGCCGGAAAGTTGAGCGGTTAGCTAGGGGCGGCCCCGAGGTCCTAAGGACCTCGGGGCCGCCTATTCGACTTCTAGAACCGATCCGTGGTCACGTGTCACAGCGACGGCTCGTCGTCGTACACCCTGCGCCGGGTCGTTACCGGTCGTTCCTCAACAACACTGGGGCGGCGCTGTCGTGGTCCCCAGATCAGCAGGGTCCATATCAGGCCGAGCGCTCCGGCGATCATCAGAATGACTCCGATGACGCTGATGTCGACTCCGGATAGTTCAAAGTTCGTGGCGAACGTCAAGATTGCGCCGAGAGCGATCAAGAAGATGCTTACGCCGATACCCATGGTGGAGACCTCCAGGTCGGAGCGGGAGTCCCGATCTGTTGTGTGACCTCTTGCGTCGGCCGTGGTACCCACCCAGATGGACCTGACACGACTCTCAACTCAAGCTCGCGACATGGGAACCCCGCCATCGGGCGCCGCTGGGGTCAAAAGGGGCCCCAGGCCAACCGAAGGACGCGAAGCGCTCTTGACGCTGGTCGGCGCCGTGCAGACATCGCGGATCGGGTCGGCGGCTCGGCGGTGACCAGGGTTTCGGCGGATAATCCGAGCTGATCGTTCGCGGGCATCTCGTCTGGTGGCGGGGATGCCCTTCGTCATGTCCGCGCGAGCACGGAAGCGGCACTTCCCGTACGCCCGGATCGGCGCAAAGATCTGAACCGGTGGCGGCGTGTGCTGAGATCCGGCGGTGTCAGCTCAGGACGGGCCAGACGTGCGGTGACGACTCAAGGATGGCGGCGGTGAAATGAGCGGCAAAGTAGTCGTGAACAGGTGCATGTCGCTCGACGGCTTCATCGCGGGTCCCGGCCACTCGATGGACTGGGGCGGTGGTCGCGCTCTCGCCGACTTCGTGGCACCGGACGATCTCGCGGAGGTCGCCGCGGCTACAGGCGCCATGCTCGTCGGTCGGCGGACCTGGGAGGTCGGCGACCGGATGGAGGCCGAGGAGCCGGGCAGCACCGACTACCCCTTCTCCGGACCGATGTTCCTCCTCACCCATAGACCGCTGGCGCCGCCGGACCCAGAGGTCACGATCCTCTCCGGCGACATCGGGGAAGCGGTCGCCACCGCACTGGACGCTGCGGGCGGCAAGAACCTCGAAATCCTCGGCGCCGATGTGGCCAGCCAGTGCCTGCAGCGTGGGCTTGTCGACGAGATCCTGGTGTATGTGCTGCCGGTGCTGCTCGGCGACGGCATCCGCTTCTCGACCCCTGGCCTCGCGAGGACAGATCTGGAACCGCTCAGCAGCACGCGGTCGGGCGACGCGACCATCCTCCGCTTCCGCGTCCGCAAACAGTCCGGCCAGACCGACAGATAGCGCCGGATCACGCGTGTGTCGCGGCGTGCGCGAAGGTACTACCGGTTCCCCCGACCGAACATGCGGCCCAACCGGTCGGCCATCGACCTCGCCGGCTTGATGTCGACCAGAGTCGACCGATCGGGCAGCGGGAGGCTCGCCGCCTGCTCCGCGGAGAGTGTCGTGCAGACGTAGGTGGCGTAGATCGAGCCGATTTGATCAGCGTCGACGAACCGTGTACCTTCCGCCGTCTGGACGACGATGCCGTCGAACACGGAGACCTTCTCGTCGACCAGCACGGCCTGAACCGTGGCGAACTGGTGCCCGTCGCTCGTCTGCACCGGCGTGCCCGGCTGGAGCGCGGTGTAGGCGATGGGGTAGTCACGCGCGTCAGGCATGCCGCAACCTTATGGCCGCCCGGCGACTACGGCGACCACAAAGGCGATCACAGGGATCCAGGCGTGGTCTCCACACAGTCAGCAAAAGCACGCCGCGCCAACACCGGTGTTTCACTTCCGGGATAAACCGTGTCGGATTCGCCTGCCGCCGTTCGTGGGATAGGTGAACGCGGACCACTGGGTCCGCCAGAGGAAAAGGAGTGTCATGACCGAGTACCTCATCTACTTCAACCAACAGTGGGTGGGCGACCACACCGAAGAGTGGTTCCGCGGGCGCGGACCGCTCGCCCGGGCGGTCGTGGACGAGATGAAGGCTGCCGGCGTGTACGTCTTCGCCGGAGGGCTGGAGGAAGAGGACGGTCCGGTCTATAGCGCCGACGCCACCAGTGGCACCGTGTTGATCACCGACGGACCCTACGTCGAGACCAAAGAGTTTCTGGGCGGATTCACGGTGGTGGACGTTGCCGATGACGAGGCCGCCAAGATGTGGGCGGGCAAGGTCGCGGAGGCATGCGGCTGGCCCCAAGAGATTCGCCGCTTCAAGCCGCAGCATCAGGCCGAGTGACACGTGAGTCAGCCGTTGCCGCCGTGGTTCGACCCGTGTCCCTTGCCGTGACCGTCGCCGCTCGTGCCATGGCCTTCGCTGCCTTGGTCCTTCCCTCCAGCCTTCTTGTCCTCCCGGCCGCCGTTGTCCGCGAGGCTTGTGATACTGCCGGCGAGAGTCGGCGTGGGCTTTTGCAGATCCCGGCCGGTTTGTGAAGGCACGCTCGACGGTATGTCGGACGAGCCGGCTGGGTCCCCGCCCACCACAAGCAGCGTGGGGATCAGCCCGAAGAGGAGTACCGCGCCAAGGCAAAGCCCGACGATGAGCCCTCGGTGCCCCATGCTGAGCCGCGCCCACCACGAGCGCGGGGCAACTCCCCACGTCCCCGCGCCTGCTGCGACGTGCTGCCCACTACTACTCGTATGGACAGGTCCGGCGCTGCTGATCGGGCTGAGCGGCTCGGTAGCGCTGTCCGCAATGCCAGTTGGGTCGGGACTGTCACCGCCCTCTGCCAATCGTGCGAGGGTGGACCTCACCTCGACCATGGTCGGGCGGTCTGCTGGCTCCCCCGCAGTCATGGCCCGGAGCAACGCCCGCCACGGCGGCGGGACTCGACCCGGAATAGCGGGCGAGCTGGTGAGTCGTGCAAGCATCGCTTCTGTGGGTGGTCCGGGGTAGGCCCACTCCCCTGTCAGCGCCTCGAGCAGCAGAGCCCGAGGGCGTACACGTCGACGGCGGGGCCGGGGGGTCGCGGCGCAGCTGCTCTGGCGCCAGATAGGCGGCGGTGCCCATCGTCAGCGCACCGGTCAAGTCGGCCGTCTGCGAGGTCAGCTTCGCGATGCCGAAATCAGTGAGGAGAATGCGGCCGTCCTCGCTGAGCAGGACATTTCCGGGCTTCACATCCCGATGCACGATCCCATGGCTGTGGACGTACGCGAGCGCGTCGGCCAGCTCTGTCCCAACGGCCACCGCCTGCATTGGGTCCAGCGGCCGACGGCACAGCGCTTCCTCAAGGTCGTTCCCCGAACCAGCTCCATGACGAGGTACGGGCGCTCGCCGTCGATGCCGGCGTCCAGAACGATCACGAGCCCGGGATGGCTCAGCCCTGCCAACGTCCGAGCCTCGGCGGCCCCGCCGGTACCCAGAGGTGGTCGATCCGCACATCTGCGGACGCGATACGGTGCTGGTGGCGGGAAATACCACGAGCTCGGGAACCTCGACGGCCTCGGGATCGTCATCCAGCTGGCAACCCGACGACCGGCTGCCGGTCGTCATCCAAACGATCGGTCGGTCAGCCGGGTCCTGGCACCGTCGTTGCAGCGTGCATCAGGGTCGGCCTCCGTCGCTCGGCGCTCTCGGACCCGCCGGGCAATCACTGGTGAACAAGGAACGTTGTGGGAAAGCAGAGTCGGGCACGGACCCAAACCCGAGCCGCTCGCCTAGCCGAAGTACGGGCTGCTCAGGCGCACGAGGAGCGTCGGCGGCGGCTCGTTATCGCCATCGGGGCGATTTGCGCGGTTCTCGTCATCGCCGGCGGGCTGATTGCACTCAAGGCCGCGGGAGTCGGCGACAAGTCGTCCACCGGTTCAGCGGCGACGGCTGCCAGCCCGCAGGTGATCAGTGCCGTGTCGAACGTGCCGGCGTCGGTCCTCGATTCCATCGGGGTCGGCGATGCCAAAACTTTCCCGAAGTTCATCCAGGCACCTGCGCTAACCGCGAACGGTAAACCACGCGTGCTCTACGTAGGGGCCGAGTATTGCCCCTACTGCGCCGCCCAACGGTGGGCGGTGGCAGTGGCGCTATCCCGGTTCGGCAGTTGGTCAGGCCTCGGCCAGACGCACTCATCGAGCAGGGACGTCTTCCCCAACACTCCGACATTGAGCTTCCACGGCGCCCGCTACACCAGCCACTACCTCTCGTTCACCGGCTATGAGACGACCACGAATAAGCCGCAGGGCAACAGCTACGAACCGCTTGACACTGTGTCGCCTGCCGACCAGGCGATCTTCGATAAGTACAACCGCGCGCCGTACACAGAGGGAAGTGGCGGCATTCCCTTCCTAAACATCGGCGGGTCCTACGTGCTGTCCGGGGCGTCCTTCTCTCCCCAGATCCTCGCTGGGATGACCCAGGAGCAGGTCGCAGCGGCGCTCAGCGATCCGGCGAGCCCGGTCGCCAAGGCCGTCAACGGCACCGCCAACGCCTTCACCGCCGCCATCTGCAACCTCACAAAGGGCTCCCCCGCTGCTGTGTGCGACGCGGCCGGTGTACGCGCGGCCGCCCAGAGGCTGGCCGGTGGCTAGCAAAACGGCGGTCGCCCCTGCGACGACCGTGCAGACAGTTCCGCGGTGGCTGCCAGCGACATCATTGATCTTGTCCGTGCTCGGGCTCGCGGTGTCCGCCTACCTGAGCTACGAACATCACACCGCCGCGACCACGCTCTCCTGCCCGAACACCGGGGCGATCAACTGCCTCAAAGTGACGACGAGCAGCTATTCCTCGTTCCTTGGGATGCCGGTCAGCGACCTGGGGTTGGCGTTCTTCGTGGTGATGACGGTGCTGTGCTTGCCGGCCCTTTGGCGGTCGCCGGCGAGATCAGTTCGGGTGATGAGGCTGGCAACGGCCGCCGCCGGCGTCGTCTTCGTGCTCTACCTCGCCTGGGCTGAGCTGTACAAGATCAACGCCATCTGCCTGTGGTGCACGGCGGTACACCTCATTACCGCAGCGCTATTCGGCGTTCTCGCCATCGGCAGTGCGCTCCTTCCCGCGTCTTTGACGAGCTCACCGCGGGCATAGCGGCGCTTCTGGCTCCGGTTCTCGGCGGAGGCGCCCGCGGCCCGGCGCTGGCTTGAACCGGGTGGGCCCGCCATCCGTGGATACCTGAGTCAGCCCACCGTCGCGAAGGGGGCAGAACCTTGTCCGATTCATCCGCTTTTCGCAGACGATTTCTCGCCGTAGTCGCAGCAGGCGCAGCCCTAGCTCTCGGCTCGGCCGTCGCGCCGGCTCAGGCGGCGCCAACCGCAAATCGATTCGCCCAGGTCAACGTCGCCTCCGACGTGCCGGGCCTCGCGCAGATCCACGACCCGCTGGTCGTGAACGCGTGGGGCCTCGCTCTATCTCCCACCAGCCCGCTGTGGGTGGCCAATAACGGCAGCGACACCGCCACGCTCTACGGCGGCAACGGCACAACTAGCCCGTTCGTCAAACGGGCGCTGGAGGTGGCCGTGACGAACGGCGCCCCCACCGGCCAGGTCTTCAACGGCACGTCGAGCTTCGTCGTAGGGACACCGCCCGCCGGTGGTCCAGCGCCGTTCATCTTCGACAGCGAGACCGGAGACATCACGGCGTGGAACCCCAATGCGAGCCCGACCACCGCGCTTGTGACCGCGCACACGGACGGGGCGATCTACAAAGGTCTGGCGTTGCTGCAGACTGCCAGCGGTCCTTTCCTGTTGGCGGCCGACTTCCACCACGGGCGCATCGACGTCTTCGACGGTAACTGGAACCACGTTAACGTCGGTTCTGCCTTCACCGATCCGGACCTGCCCGCCGGCTACGCGCCGTTCGACGTGTTCGTTTCCGGCTCCTCGGTCTATGTCAGCTACGCCAAGCAGGACGCGGACGCCGAAGATGAGATCGCCGGGCACAACTTCGGTTTCGTCGACAAGTACACCAACTTCGGCCAGACGGTCCAGCGAGTCGCCAGCCGCGGTAACTTGAACGCCCCCTGGGGTATGGCGATCGCCCCTGCCAGCTTCGGCAGGTTCGCCGGATCGCTGCTCGTCGGCAACTTCGGCGACGGGAAGATCGGGGCCTACACCGATAGCGGGGACTTCCTCGGCTTCCTGCGTGACAATAACAACGACATCATCTCGATCGACGGGCTCTGGGCGCTGCTGCCCGGAACCGCCAACACCGGTGGGACCAACGCGGTCTGGTTCAGCGCGGGTCCCGACGACGAGTCACACGGCCTGGTCGGCGTCCTCCGCCCCGCGAGCTAGCCAATACTGATCCGGCTCCCGACGACTGCAGCAAGGAGACCGTACAAAGGGAACCCAAGGAGATGGCCCCGGCACGGAAACGGCCGGGGCCGTTCCCTGTCCCTGGAGTGGTGCGGAATTAACGAACGGTGAAGCAACCGTGAAGGGGCTGAAACTCCTCGGCGTGGAGCGAGGAGCCATGCTGGCGAGGATCCGCCATCGCCGGATTGTTGCATTGTTCACCTTACGGGCCTGTGGCAGTCTCAGGTCGGCCCTCACATCGCGCTTCCAGAAAGATTGCGGCCTGCGGAAGATCGCGGAAGGAGGAGCGGGCGAGCCGTTGCGGGCGCGATGACGCGCCGTCAGAACAACGACGCGTCGCTGGGTCGAGGAATTTCCTCCCCGTCGCGATGCCCGTCTGGAGGCGGTCGCATGAGACGAACGTTAGTGATATCTGCCGGGGCTTTCCTTCTCGCCTGTGCGAGCACGGCAGCTGCTGTATCAGCGAATGGCGCGAGTACAGCAGCACCCCAAGAGGTCAAATCGGAGAAGCTCCTGTGTAGCGAGGGAAGTCCGATCTGCGCCGAAACGGCCGATGCTCTCGGCTACCAAGGCGAGTACACGGGCCATGATGAGCCCTCGCTGCTCTTCTATTCGGACACGCCAGGCGCGGGCAACAACCAGAACTACCGGCTGGTCGTGCCGAAGGACCCGCCGGTGCTGCCGAGACAAGATGGCACCGGTGGCACGTTCAACTTCCAGGACCGGATCGCCTTCTGGTTTGGCATGGACCTCTGCGACAACCAGTCGGCACCGGAGTTCACCCACGCTGCTTGTGCGCCGAGCAGCGACAGCAACATTTTCGACGGCGCTGACCCAACGAAGGCCGACTACATCGGCCGTCACCCGGGGACCGCCTTCCTGGAACTGCAGTTCTATCCACCGGGCTGGGTTCCCTTCCAGAACGCCATCAGTTGCGACGCCACGAAATGGTGCGCCGCGATGGCGATCTTCAGCTTCAACAGCAACCAGAACACGGGCGTCAACAACAACGCCGCCTGCCTGAACACGGTGGGCGTGGAGCCGGCGAACTTCGCGTTCATCACCAAGAGCGGCACACCGCATGCGCCGGCAAGTCCCCTCGGCCTGACGCTCGGCTCCTTTACCCCCAATCCCGCAACAGACCTGTTCATGAATGCGGGCGATGCGCTCGACATCTCGATCCACGACTCGGCCGATGGTCTCGTGACCTCGATCAACGACCTCACGACCGGTGGCTCGGGATCGATGACAGCGAGCGTGGCAAACGGGTTCGCCCAGATCAACTACGATCCGGCGGCCTCGACGTGCACGCAGACGCCTTATGCATTCCACCCGATGTACTCCACGTCGAGCGAGCACACCCGGGTGCCCTGGGCGGCTCACTCGTACAACGTGGCCTTCTCCGACGAGATCGGTCACTTCGAGTACTGCAACCGCGCGAACACGCAGGGAACCTGCGTTAACCCAGGCGTCAACGACAAGAAGAAGGATGCGGACGATCAGCCCTGCTTCAACGCCGACGCCTCGCTTCGGATCAGGATCGGCGGCTGCATCGGGACCGACAACGATTTCGACGGGGTCTCGTATCAGAAGACGTGGCCGGGATCACTAACCGATCCGGCGCAGGACGCCGCCTTCAACCCGCAGTCGGTCCTGTTCTCGAGTCCGACGTTCAACGGCGGGGCCAACTACAGCCGTGTCGGCTTCGAGGCGGACTTGCCTCGGATCCAAGCGGCCGACTTCGGTGGGATCTGCAACCGCACCACCGGGGCCGGATGTTCGAACCCACCGCCGGGCTCGAACTTCTATCCCTTCTACAGCACCCGGAACAACGGCTCGGTCGGCTGCTTCTGGCAGCTCGGCGGGGCCAACATCCCAGGAACGACCAACACATTCGGCGGCAACTCCTCCGCGGAGTTCGGGCCGCTGCTGTTCCTCGATTACCCAGGACCGGGATTCACCCCGATCCATCGCACCAATGACTTCAGACAGGTGACGTCTAGCAACCCGTGTCTGAGGTCATAGCGGATCACGACGGGAGGGCGAGGACATGCGAGGGGCGTCCTCGCCCTCCACTTTGAAGGCAGCGGCAATCCGGTCGATTTCCGGCGACTGCGGTGCAGGCTGCTTCGACAGCGACCGTTGATCTCTAGTTTTGGTGGGATCGCGTAGTCCACTGCGCGATCCCACCGGAACTAGGGATCTTCATCCTTTGACCGGCCATCGACTGGTCGAGCAGGCACTCGCGGCTGGAGTCGCCAGGCCGATATACCCGCGAGGCCGCCCACTCGTGTCAGCTCAGCAACCTCCGTACTGCCCCGGCGACACGAACCGGGTCCTCGTCAGGTGAGACGGCAACTGACACATGCCCGCCGTCAGGGTTGGGGACGACGACCTGGGCGAATTTGCCGTACCTGACGATCACATAGTTCAGGCCGCCGCAATCGATCTCTCCACGCTGGCGGGCCAGCAACAGCAGCACGGGGTTGACGAGCAGCTCCTCGTACCGATCCGAGTCGCTCGACGACGCGTCCGCCAGCCCCGAGCGTTGCCGCAACTCGACGTCCTGCCCGTTGGCAACCGCGACGTACCGGACGTAATCACCCAGCGCGAAGACGCCGGCGATGATCTCTTCACCGCGCATGTCTGGAGCGTATAAGGAGGTAGCCGCGGCCGATGGATCGCTGGTCGACTTGGCCGCGGATCTCGCCGCCGGGGAAGTCATCAGTGCGCCCACGCGCCATCCCATTGGCCTCGGTGGACTGGAAAGTCACCTGAGACGAGCTGTGATCGGCATATACCCTGGTAGGGTATCTGGGCGGCGTTCTTAAGACGGCTGGCCACCACGACGTAAATGACTGAGGTCGAGGGGAACAGGCTATGAACGATCACCCTGCTCCTGAGCCGGTAACCGCCATAATCGAGATCTCCGGCGTGAATTGGGCGTCGGAGGAGGCGATAGCCGAGGCTGTGCTGTCGCGGCGGCCGGGCGTACTGGCGGTCGACGTGAATCCGGTGGCGCAAACCGCGACGGTCACCTATGACCCGAACCGCACCTCCGTGCGCGAACTCAGCGGGTGGGTGCGCGACTGCGGCTTCCATTGCGCTGGACAGTCCGTTCCCCGGCATATCTGCGACCCACTCGTCGAGCCGTATGCCGCGCACCCGCATGCAGTGGACCGGGGTGATAGCGGGCATGCGGCGCAGGACGCAGCACATGCGCCGGCTCACGCACAGGCCGGACACATCGCGGGGCCTGAGCCCCCAACCCACGAACATGCGATGGGCCACGGCGCGCATGCGGCCATGTCGATGCAGGACATGGAACGCGACATGCGAAACCGGTTCCTGGTAGCGGCCGTCCTGTCGGTGCCGATCCTGCTGTGGTCGCCGATCGGGCGTGACGTGTTGGGCTTCGATGTGGCGGCGCCGTTCGGGCTGCGCGACGACGTGTGGTCGCTGCTACTCAGTCTTCCGGTTATCTTCTACTCGGCGTGGATCTTCTTTGCTGGCGCATGGCGGGCGCTGCGCGCTCGGACGCTGGACATGATGGTGCTGGTCGCCGTCGCGGTCGGTGCGGGCTGGCTGTACTCACTCGGCGTGACGCTCACGGGCGGCGGCGACGTGTTCTACGAGGCCGCCACGGTGCTCACGGCGTTCGTACTTCTCGGCCATTGGTTCGAGATGCGCGCCAGGTCCGGCGCCAATGATGCGATCCAGACGCTGCTCGACCTTGCCCCGCCCAGAGCGGTGGTGCTCCGTGATGGGCAACCCGTTGAGGTGCCAACCGATGAGGTGGTGGTCGGCGACCTCTTGCTGATACGTCCCGGCGCCAAGGTCCCCGTTGATGGTGTTGTCGAGGACGGCGAGAGCGAGATCGACGAATCGACGGTCACCGGCGAGAGTCTCCCGGTGCACAGGGAGCCCGGCGACGAGGTTATTGGGGCCACCGTCAACACCACGGGCACCTTGCGCGTTCGCGCCACCAAGGTCGGCGCCGACACCGCATTGGCGCAGATCGTCGCTCTCGTGCAGCAGGCACAGAACTCCAAAGCGCCTGGGCAGCGGCTAGCCGACCGAGCGGCCTTCTGGCTTGTCCTCGTCGCGCTCGTTGGCGGGCTGGCAACCTTCCTCATCTGGCTTGCTGTTGGAGCCGACGTGCAGAAGGCCCTGCTGTTCGCCATCACCGTCGTGGTCATCACGTGCCCCGACGCGCTGGGTCTGGCGACTCCTACGGCGATCATGGTGGGTACGGGCCTGGGCGCCAAACGTGGCGTGCTGTTCAAGAACGCGACCGCGTTGGAGACCTCGGCTCGCATCGACACGGTCGTGATGGACAAGACCGGCACGCTCACGAAGGGGGAACCCGAGGTCACTGACGTCATCGTCGACGGCTTCGACCCCGACCAGCTGGTGGCGCTCGCCGCGGCGGTCGAGCAAGAGTCCGAGCACCCGCTGGCGAGGGCAGTCACGAGCTACGCCGACGAGCGCGATGTACGCCGGTTGCACGCCAGCGGCTTCGAGGCCGTGGCCGGCCACGGTGCCGTCGCAACAGTGGACGGCCATCGAGTGGCCATCGGCAACCGGCGGCTCATGGAGGCCGAAGGCATTTCCCTGGACGGGCTGGGCCCGCGCCGCGACCAGCTCGCCGCAAGCGGCCGCACGGCTGTCATCGTCGCCGTCGACGGTCGAGCCACCGGCGTATTCGGAATCGCCGATGCGCCTCGCGAAACCGCAGCCGAGGCCGTGGAGCAGCTGCATCAGGCCGGCATCGAAGTGGTCATGCTCACCGGTGACAACCAAGCCACAGCACGTAGGATCGCCGATCAGCTCGGCATCGACACTGTCATCGCCGAGGTGCTCCCGGCCGACAAGTCGGCCAAGATTGCCGAGTTGCAGGCGGCGGGCAAGCAAGTCGCGATGGTGGGTGACGGCGTCAACGATGCGCCGGCGCTCGCCCAGGCGGATCTCGGTATTGCTATCGGCGCCGGCACCGATGTCGCGATCGAGACCGCCGATGTCGTCCTCATGCGCTCCGACCCGCTCGACGTACCGGTCGCGCTACAAATCGGCCGAGGAACGCTGCGGAAAATGCGCCAGAACCTTGGCTGGGCCATCGGCTACAACGCGATCGCGCTGCCCATCGCAGCCGGGGTCTTCGAACCCTTCGGTCTCGTGCTCCGTCCGGAGATCGCGGCGCTGTCGATGTCCGGATCCAGCCTGCTCGTCGCCGTCAACGCGCTCCTGCTCAAGCGCCTCAACCTTCCTCCTCAGCACGCCAGCGCTGGCGCGCCCGCCGAGGCACCAGTGCGCGCGGCAGCGTAACCTCCATGCGGCCGGGGATCACGGTAGCCGGTAGATGTTCAAGGTGCCCGTCGTCCGGTGGTCGTTCGCGCTTCCTTCGGGCAACGCGACGATGCCATCGATCACGATCGGACTGTTCCAATGCCCGGCTCCGGCGGGGAGAACGGCCTGCTCGTCTCCAGATTCGGGCGCGTAGACATGAACGCCGCCGCCGGCAGGGTCATACACATAGAGGAGCCCGCCCGCGAGCACGGGACTCGCCCCGGGCGTCTCGGTCTCCCAGCGCCGCTCGAGCTTGCCGTCCTCAAGGAGGTAAGCCGCGGTCGCCCCTGAGGTGGCGACGAAGATCCATGTGTTGCTCCCCGTCTGCCAGACGGCCGGGGCGGTGAACACACCCCTCCCGCCGGGCGCATCCGTGATGTCACTCTCGCCGCCCTTCTCGCCCCGGCCGAGCTTGCGGAGATCGAGGACGCGCAGGAGTCCGTCCTTGCCGCCCTGCACGACGAAGCTAGGGGGGATGACCGCCGGCGACGCGCTCGCCAGGTCGATGTCGCCTGCGTCGAGCTCCTCCTCATTCTCAGGCGTGTAGCTCGCGCGAAGCTTCCCGGCGTCCGGCGAGAGGACGAGCACACTATCGGCCCAGTACGTCGACCCGTTCCACGCGCCATTGCCCGTGGAGACGAGCAGGCTTCCGCTCCCGGGGTCCACGACAACGCCGCCCCGGCCCCAGATCGCCGAGCCGGTTTCGGGGCAGGACGGCGGATCGAGCAGCCCCTCGCGGTCGCTGCAGAGCGTGTTGAAAACATTCACGAGCCGGCCGGAGCGACGGTCGACGGCTACGACGTGGCCCTGGTATGGCGGCGCGTCACCCACGTAGCCGCCGGTGGCGAGCAGGACGACGTCACCCACGAGGTTGAGCGCCGGCGCCGACTTCTCATGCACGGGGTCTGTCGTGACGACGGCGGGCCACCCCCCGCTGCGCACCTCGCGTCCGTTGGCGACCGACAGCTTGTGCAGCTTCCCATCCGGCGAGTAGGAGTAAACGTAGGGCTGGTCGGGGTCGGCGGCGGGGCTGGACTGCGTGATCTGGCTGGTGCCCTCCCAGCCCGCGATCCCATCAGGAACGAACGTCCACACGATCTTGCCCGTGTCGGCGTCGATCGCCACCGCCTTGCCATAGGAGGTCGTGACAAACAGGAGCCCGCGCGCGTAGATCGGGGACGAGTCCGCCGTGCCAGGTAGCTCCACCTGCTGACGCTGCAGGCGGTCCAGGTCACCCGCCGCGATCCCGGTGTCGGCCTCGAACGCGTTGCTGCGCGCGGCGTCGTAACCGAACAGTGGCCACACCGCCGTTTCGGGAGGCGCCAGGGCCGAGGTGAACCCTCCCCGCGGAGTCGTCTCAGTCGTGGGCGGGGAAGATCCGCCCGAAGTGCATGCAGCGACAACCATCGCAACCAGAGGCAGGGCAAGGCGCCGTACGCGCACGCGTCGATCGTAGGCACCCACGCCACGTTCACCTCGCCGCGACCCGCCCGCGCCCGCTGGCGCCATAGGCCTGGTGGTGACGCTCAACCGCACACCGCCGCTAGCAGCCTGTTGCGCTCAGATCGCTGAGGTTAAGGCCCTCGGTGATGCTCGACTCGTTGATGAAGTGTTGTACCGGTCAGCGCGGATTCTCCGCGCGACGGCTCTAATCGGAAGCGGCCGCCCGAGTGTTGTTTGCCCGCAGTGGACCCCAGTCTTGGGTCCTTGTCCACTCGGCGAAGGTGTGCCACCTCAGCTCCGGATAGTGCCGACGCAACGCTGCGATGTCGACGTGGGTGCCGACCCGTTCCAGCCACGCGAAGAGTGGGTTGGTGGAGGCGGCAGGGGGGTCGGCGATGGCGACCCGGCGGCCGAGAAAGCGCGTGACAATCTCGGCGGCCTGCTGCGCGGTGATCTCATCCGAGGCGATCTCGATGCGCTCGCCAAGCATCGCGTCGCGAGACTCCACGACATGAGCGGTGAACGCCAGCACATCTTGGATCGGGATTTGTTGCAGCGGCTTGAGGCGGGAGAGCGGGGATGGCAGTCGGCCTGTGGCTAGTACCGGCGTGTTCCACGGGTTCCACAGATTCTCCATGAAGTAGACCGGTGAAATGATCGTGTGCGGAACGCCCGAGTCGCGCATGTACCGCTCTACAGCGTGCTTGCTATCCATGATCGGAACGCCCCTGGCGCGGTCAGCACCGGCCACCGTCAGGTAGACCAGCTGGCCCACGCCAGCGGCTTTGGCGGCCTCGACGATGTTGCGACCGTGACGGAGATCACTAACCGGTCCGGCTGCATGCGCCGTCCCAGCTGCCACCACGGCGTCGGCTTGGCCCGCGGCGGCCGTCAAGCTCGCCACATCATCGAAGTCCACCCGGACGATTTGCGCACCGCGCTCCCGGAGTTGTTGGGCTCGCGCCGATCCAGGCTCACGGGTGGCCGCTAGCACCCGATGCCCCCGATCAAGCAGCAACGGCGTCAGGGCCGCCAGTCGTCCGGTAGCACCGCAGAACAGAACCTTGAGTCCATCCATCACAAACCTCGTTCTCTTGATGCTACATATACCCCTACCCTGTAGGGGTATGTGTCCTTAGGCAGGTTGGTGCGAGCGACGTAGGCGCCGATGCCGCCGGACTCGGTGGTCGGGACTGCTGACCGTGTGAACAGGACAATCACGAGGTCGCACCGCACCGCGGAACCTGTCAGTGAACCTCGGACGTAGAGGCTGTATGGGTAGCACTCGCGGCGGGTGTGCACATCGACTCACCAAACGACCTGGTCCTGGCAAGCGACAAGCGCAGCGACCTCACCCGCCGCGAGCGGCGAGCAGTCTGAGACCGGTCTCGTGCTAGGCGGCAAGAGGTCTCTGGCCGCCGCGGCCGCGCTGGCCGCGCTCCT